>JAWVZK010000046.1:0-17690 GCA_033722275.1 Longimicrobiales bacterium
ACGACGTCTTTTTCGTCGGGGATCACGCCACCTCGGACGTGGCGGTGCCTCCCATCGGCGCTCGGGTGCTGGAGGTGAATCGGACGCCGGTCGGGGTCTGGTACCGGGAGGCCACGTCCTACATGCGGCACTCGACGCGCAACGACCTGCGCTGGGAGCTCGCCGATGCGATGACGCAGCAGACCGCCGTGTTCCCCCCCGATCTCCGAGGTGACGGCATGGTCGTCTTGGCCGTTCGTCATGCGGACGGCGAGGAGCGCACGTACGAGCTTCCTGTCCAGCCGCCGGGCGCCCTGGATTGGGCGGGTATCGCCGAGCCCACCTACGTCGGCTTCGAGCTCCTGTTGTCCACGGTGACCTACGACCTGTTGGCCGACGAGGACCGTCGGATCCTCGTCCTCGTCTGGACGGGCTTTCGCGAGACGATGGTTCAGGACGTCGATCGGCTCGTGGAGTTTGCTGCGGAGCGGGGCATGCTGGGCTGGACGCTCATTGTCGACGTCACGCGGAGTGGCGGGGGCTCCCGGGGCGCGTACGCCATTCAACGCCTTCAGCCGCAGCCGTTCAAGACCACCTTCGGAAACCTCCGGATCAGCGACGTGACCGAGCCGTTCGCCGAGGAGCGACGAGCCGCCTTCGAGGCGCGTCGTCTCGTGGACGGAGGGGTCCCGGAGACCATCGACGACGGAACCTGGCTGATGGAGTGGTTCGAGATGGACGTGATGCCCGCCCTCGAGCGCGGCGACGAGTATACGAACGACGTGCCCTTCAAGTCGGCCCACGCACCGCGCGACTCCGACGGAGTCCTCGATCCGGCGGCGGTGCACTTCACGGGCCCGTTCGCCGTGATCTGTGGCCCATCCGGAGGCTCGCACGTGGACCAGTTCATCCATCAGGTGGTCGACAACGATCTGGGGCCGGTGGTGGGGATGCCGCCCGGTGGATACTCCAACACCTGGGAGTGGGAGGAGGTGCTGACCTTTCCAGGCACGGATCAGCCGGTCGTGCGCTTCATGTGGAACATCGGTCATACCATCACGCCCAACGGCGAGATCGCCGAGGGGAATCCCGCCGAGGTCGACGAGTGGATCCCCCTCACGCCGGAGAACGTGCACGATTACTACGCCCTCCTCCTCGAGGCGGCGCTGAGGAAGTTGGCCGAGCGATGAGGTCGTGAGCGGAGAGAGCCCGGCCGAGCCGCCGCGCGCTCCGCGGATGGGCCCGGGTACGCAGGTTCTCATCGGGATGGCGGTGGGCTCGGTGCTCGGTGCCGTTCTGGGGGAACGAGCGGACGCGCTCCAGCCGCTGGGCGACCTCTTCATACGGCTGCTCATCCTGGTCGCCATCCCGCTGGTCTTCTTCAATCTCCTGGCGGGACTCACGGCGCTCGCGGATGTCCGGACCTTCGGACGGCTGGCCGGGAAGATCATGAGCTACTACGTGGTCACCGATCTGATGGCGATCGCACTCGGCCTGGGTGCGATGCTCCTCCTCCGGCCGGGCGTCGACATGCCGCTCACCGAGCCCGTGGACGAGGCGGTGGGCGAAGTCCCTTCGGTGGTGGAGGTGCTCCTGGGGATGATTCCGACCAACGTCGTCGAGGCCTTCGTCGAGGGGAACGTGGTTCAGGTCGTGGTGATCGCGGTGCTTCTCGGGGTGGCCACGCTGCTGCTCCGCGGGGAGGCTCGAGCCCGTCTCGCCCAGGCGTACGAGGACCTGGCCCTGTTGCTTCGTCGACTGGTCGAGCTGGTGCTCCACGTCGCGCCGATCGGCATCGGAGCTTTGATGGCCGTGACGGTGGGTCGCTACGGCGCTCGGCTCCTGGGCCCCATGACTCTCTTTCTCTTCGGCGTCTGGGGCGCTCAGTTGGTGGTCTTCGGGGCCTACATGCTGCTGCTTCGCGTTTTCACCGAGCGGAGCCCGATCCGTTTCCTCGAGGAGACCGGCCCGCTGTGGGCGACCACCGCCGCGACCACGTCGAGCCTTGCCTCGCTGGCGGTCGGACTCGAGATGGCGGAGAAGATCGACCTTCCCCGCGAGATCTTCGCCTTCACGCTCCCTCTGGGAGCGCAGCTCAACAAGGACGGGACCGCGGTCATGCTGGGTGCGGTCCTCATGTTCACCGCCCAGGCTGCGGACGTCTCCTTCACTCCCGCCGCATTGCTCACCGTCCTCCTCATCGGACTCCTGCTCTCCGAAGGCTCCGGGGGGATCCCGGGCGGCGGATTCGTCATCGCCCTGATCTACGTCGAAGCGTTCAACCTGCCCATCGAGATCGCGGCGATCGTCGGGGGCATCTATCGTCTGGTGGACATGGGCAACACGACGGTGAACATCATGGGCGACATGATCGGCACGATGCTGGTGGCCCGATCCGAGGAGGGCCGGACATGACCCCGGAGATCCGGGCGCTCTTTCCCGGTGCCGAGGAGCGCGTCTATCTCGATATCTCCGCCCGGTGCCTGGTGCCCGACCCGGTGCGCGAGGCCGCGGAGACGCACCTCGGCATCCGCCAGACGGTGGGCGGGGACAAGGTCGCTCTACGGGCCGGGGTCGAGCGAGCACGGACCCGCTTCGCCGAGCTGGTCCACGCAGCCGCCGACGAGATCGCGATCACGAAGAACGTCTCCGAGGGCTTGAACCTCTTCGCCGCCAGCCTGCCCTGGGAGTCGGGTGACAACGTGGTCGTCTGTCCGGAGCTCGAGCACCCCAACAACATCTACCTCTGGTACAATCTTCGAGCCCGCAAGGGAGTCGAGGTCCGGGCGATCCCGGCCGAGAGAGGGCGGATCCCGGTGTCGGCCATGCGCGCGGCCATGGACGCGCGCACCCGTGTCGTGACCCTGCCGTCGATCTCGTTCGCCCCGGGCTTCATCTCGGACGTGGCAGGGGTAAGCGCCGCCGCGCGTCGGGCCGGGGCATGGACGCTCGTCGACGCGGCCCAGTCGGTGGGCGCGATCCGGACGGACGTGGACGCCCTGGGGATCGACGCGCTGGCGGTGGCGACGCAGAAGTGCATGCTCGGGCTCTATGGCACCGGATTCCTGTACATCCGACGCGATGTCGCGGAACGTCTTCTCCCGATCCACGTCGCCCGTTACGGGATCGATCTGCATGGCGCGCACGAGACGGCGTTCTCGGAGGACGACCTCCGGTACCGTCCCGGCGCCCTCCGCTTCGACTTGGGGAACTACAACTATCTGGGCGCGGCGGCGGCCGGCGCGGCCATCGAGCTGCTTCTCGGGTGGGGGATGCAACGGGTGGAGGTGTACCTCCGCGGTCTCTCCGCCCGGCTCGCCGCAGGGTTCCGTGAGCTGGATCTCCCCGTCGTCGGGGGGGCACCGGGGCCGCACCTGGCCCACATCGTTTCGGTTGGAAGGAGCGGGGGCGGCCGTCACTACACGGCGGACGATCCGGCGATGAACGAGCTGCACCGGCACCTCATGGACGGGGGCGTCCATCACTCGATTCGCAGCGGGGTGTTGCGGTTCTCGGTGGGCGTCTACAATGACACGGACGACGTGGAGCGCGTGCTGGAGCTGGCCGAGGAGTGGGTGCGTCGCTCGGGGTATCGCAGGTGAAGGGACCGTGCGACTGGTCCATCGAGGCGGCCGACGTGCGCTACACGGCCAGCCGGGGAGGCAGGACGGACTTCCACAGGCCACATCTATGTCTGGGCGCTGGACTCGGATTCCCTCCAGCGGATGACACGAGAGCCGCTCACGTCGTCTCTGGGTCCGGGCGATGGGTCCCCGGATGGTAGCACGATCCTGCTGGCCCGCGTCGACGATGGGGGGACCGACGTCTACGCTCTCGACGTCGGGACGGGTGAAGAGATGCGCCTCACGTCGGGTCCGGGAGCAGAATACTCCGCCACCTATTCCCATTCCGGCGAGCGCATCGCGTTCCACTCCGAGGGAAACGGACGGTCCCAGATCGTGGTCCTGGATCTCGAGACGGGCGAGTCCCCAGCCGTGACCAGGGGTCCCGGCTTTCGATACTCGCCGACGTGGTCGCCCGACGACGAATGGCTCTTGTACGCCGCCAGTGACGACGGGGTACAGTATGATCTTCGAGCCGTGCGCGTCGCCGACGGACGGGTGATCGACATCGTCGCGACGCCCGAGGACGAGCGGGAGGGAGAATGGGTGCCCGTGCGTTGAGCGGCGCGAAGTCGATCGATCGACCGATGTCGGACGCGGCGTCCGCGTGTCGGAACGCTGGTCGAGGATGAGCTTGAATGGAGGAGTGCGATGAAGGTCTGTGTCGTCGGCGCGTCCGGGAAGCTGGGCAAGTACATGGTCCGACACTGCCTCGACCGCGGGTACGAGGTCGTCGGTGTCTGTCGAGCCCAGAGCGTCGAGAAGCTCGAGGAGTTCGAGGACCGGATTACGATCGTGCCGGGACGGACGAACGATCCGGACGTGATCAGGCGGGCCGTGGCCGGATGCGACGGAGTGCTGACCGTGCTGGTCCCATGGGGCGTCGACGGCTACTCCTCCGGTACCGCCCAAGCCGTCCTCGATCACGCCGAGCCGGATGCACGCCTCGTCTTCTCCTGCGGGTGGCACATCACTCGAGACGGCCAGGACGAGTACTCGTGGAAGCTGAGGTGGCTCGTGCCGATCGTCGGATGGTTCGCACGCCTCGCGCGAGTCGTGGACCTGAACGACCAGGTGGAGGCTTGTCGTCGGATCTTCGCGAGCGACAGGCGTTGGACCGTGGTGCGGGGAAGCGACCTGGAGGAGGGGGACAGCCAGGGGCTTCCGGTGTGGAGTCGCCACGTCGGTGACCCCATTCTGGAGAGCAACCTGACGCGACGGGTCGATTTCGCCCTTTTCATGGTCGAGGCCCTGACGGATGAGGCTCTGGTGCAGGAAGCTCCAGCCATCGTGGGTCGCCAGAGTCCCTCTGCCCGCGCTCATCTCCAGGCGGCAGGCTGAGGCTGCTTCGTGACCGCTCGTGGGCATCCGACGGATGGGTGGGGCCGGATGAGGCCCCCGAGTTGCCGGCTCGCATCGCGGGCGTTCACTTCGGTCCGTGGTGAGCATGTCGAGCCTGCCATCGGCTCCCGATCGCGGTCGAGGCCCGATGCCCGGCGAGGACGTCCCGCTCGGGAGGAGACCCCAGGATGCCTCAGCAGAACCTCGTCGAGATCGAGCGGGACTTCTGGACCCGCGGTGCCGACTACTACGGAGAGAAGCTCGCGGAGGGCTGCCGTATGATCGTTCCGGGCGTCGGACCGATGTCGCGGGAGGAGGTCCTTCGAGGCATCGCCGACGGCTAGCGATGGGACCGTGTGGAGATGTCGAACGTCGAGCTCCAGGAGGTCACCGATACCGTTTCCGTGCTTGTCTACGAGGCCCGGGCGACGCGGGGGACTCCAGGAACGGACTACCGAGCCTTCGTGAGCAGCGTCTACGTCAAGCGCGAAGCGGCGTGGATGCTGGTGTTCCACCAACAGACCATCGCCGAATAGGCGGTCGTGGACGACGTCCTCGACTGTCGCTCCCGTTGCCGAGGGCACGCACATGGGCAGAAAGCCGACGACAGGACTCGAGTCGATCCCGGGCATAGGCCCGAGCCTCGCTCGCGATCTCCGCGATCTCGGCTTCCACGAGGTGGAGGACCTTCGTGGAGTGGATCCCGAGGAGATGTACGCCCGCTTGATCCGCCTCCGGGGCCACCATCAGGATCGCTGCGTGCTGTACGCCTTCCGATGCGCCGCCTATTACGCTACCGAGCGCGAGCCCGATCCGGCGCTCCTCGAGTGGTGGGCCTGGAAGGATCGGACGTCCGGCTGGACATGATGGGGATGGCCTGGGCGAGCAGGCGACGGCCGCGCGAGCCGATCCGGCCCTGCACCGGGGGCCGACCGTGACGAGGCCCGGACGCATCGCCGCCCTCTACGACATCCACGGCAACGTGCCCGCGCTGGAGGCGGTTCTGGATGAGATCCGCGAGGAGGGGGTCGAGGAGATCGTGGTGGGCGGAGACGTGCTCCCCGGTCCCATGGGCAGCCGGGCCCTCGAGATGCTGCAGAGCCTGGACACGCCCGTCCGTGTCCTGCGGGGCAATGGAGAGCGAGAGACGCTCTCGGTGTTGGACGGAGGAGAGCCCGCGCTGCCGACCGCCGTCGTGGAGTCCTTGCGTTGGAGCGCGGAGCAGTTGACCGAGAGCCAGGTCGCTTGGCTCCGTTCGTGGCCGGCGGTGGTTCGCCTCGAGATCGAGGGACTGGGATCGGTTCTCTTCTGCCACGGCACACCGGGGAGCGACACCGAGATCCTCACGCGTCTCACTCCCGGCCCCGTGGCGGAAGCCGCCTTCAAGGACGTCGAAGCCGATCTGGTCGTATGCGGGCACACGCACATGCAGTTCGATCGAGGGGTGGGGGAAATGCGTGTGGTCAACGCGGGGAGCGTGGGGATGCCCTTCGCGCCTCCCGGGGCGTACTGGGTCTCGCTGGATCGCGACGTGAGACTGCGGCGCACGACCTACCCGCTGGCGGAGGCCGCCGAGCGGATCCGCAGAACGGCATATCCGGCAGCGGAGGAGTTCGCGACACGAGACGTCCTCGCCCCACGGAGCGAGGCGGAGATGCTCGCGGCGTTCGAACCGAGCCCCGGGCGTCCCTCGGCCCCCGGGCCTCAGGACGCCCAGGCGCCCGGCGACAGCCCGGGAGGCGCCCCCTAGGCCAGTCGCCAGAAGTCTCCGGTGAGCCCCAGCCCTTCCAGGATCTCCGCCGACTCGTCCCGGGAGCGTCCTCGCCACCCCGGATCCAAGCGTCCATCGTACCATGCCCGCGCCAGCTCCCACGTCTGTTCGAGGTCGAGCACCGCCCCGCGCTCGTATCCGTGGTCGTCGAGCCATCCATCCAGATCCCCTTCCGACCGGAAGGCGAGATAGTTGGCTCAGGTGAAGCCGATATCCTTCCAGGCGTCCCGAAGCGGCGTGAGCAGATGGACGGCCACGTCCCCATCCGACTCGACCTTCCAGCGCTTCACGCCGAAGGACAGTGCTTCGCCGCTGCCTGGACAGGTCGTCTCGATGCGTCCGCTCGATCGGAGGAGGGCGAGGATCCCGAACGCGTCCCAGACGCAGTTGCCGTAGCAGCGCACGTCGGAAGTCTCCACGGGGAAGTCGGTGGGTACGTTCGAAAAGGGATGGGCCATGCGGATGGAGCCGTCGTCGGGATCCAGCACCAGCTCCCGGGCGCGGTGCAGAGTCCGGAGCGAGGCTTCGACGCGTCCCGGCGCGGCCCCGGTGAGGGCCGCGAGGTCGCCGACGGACGGGGCGCTCCCGGAGCGGGTGAAGGAGGCGTACACGTGCGTCCGCACTCCCCAATCGAAGGTTCCGGGCGGATGCTCCTCGGAAGGCCCGCGAGCATAACCGCCGAACCGGCTCACCGGACGACTCCGTATCGGCGCAGGATCTCCACCGTCTCTTCGACGGGTAGAGCCTCCACGGTCCGGCCGTTGCTGGTGACCGTCTCGCCTCGGAAGAGGGAGTTGTAGATCGACTCCTCGGTCGCCTCGACGACGGCCTGGAAGAGGGGGCTCATGGAGCCGTTGGCAAGGTCGTCCATCCGGTGCTCTCCTCCTCGAAGTCCGCGGCGAACCCCGTTCGCCGTGGAGAAAGCGACAACGTAGTCCCCGGATCCGTTGCTCGCATACGACCCCGTCCGGGAGAGTCCCATGATGGCCCGGGCCGCCAGGCGTCGCAGGTTGCGGTGGGAGAGGGGCGCGTCGGTGGCGACGACGATCATGATGGAGCCCCACTCCTGCTCGTCGTCGTCGAGACGGCTGCCGGTCTCCCCTTCGACCTGCTCGGCGAAGGCGTACTGGCCCAGCTCCCGGCCCACCGGCGCGCCGGCGATCTGCAGGATGCCCCCGAAGTTGGATTGGACGAGGACCCCGATGGTGTAGCCTCCCAGCTCCTCCGGCAGCACCCGGCTGCTGGTGCCGATACCTCCCTTCCACCCGAAGGCCACGGTGCCGGCCCCCGCGCCGACGGGCCCCTCTTCGACAGCCCCGCCGGCGGCGCGATCCAGCGCCGCCCCGACGGGCTCGGGCGCTATGGGCCGGGGTCGGCTGGCGTTGAGCCCGCCGTCGTTGGTTTCCCCGACGAGGGCGTTGAGCGAGCGGACGTCGTCCATCCCGTCCCGGTCGAGCATCCACTCCACCATGGCATCGGCGGCCTTCCAGACGCAGAGGGTGCAGGTGAGGAGGATGGGCGTCTCGAGCTCTCCCAGCTCCCGGACCTGGGTCACACCGAGGAGCTTGCCGTATCCGTTGCCCACATGGATGGCCGCTGGCACCCGCGAGGCGTAGGGATTCCCCCCGTGGGGAAGGATGGCCGTGACCCCGGTACGTACGTCGGGCTCGGCGACGACGGTGGCGTGACCGACCTTCACACCCGCCACGTCCGTGATGGCGTTGGCGGTCCCCGGCTGGAAGACGCCGACCTCGATCCCGAGATCCCGAGCCCGGGGGCGATCCGGTTGCTGCATTCCGCTCACGGCCGTAGGAGCCGAGAGGAGCGGAGCCCCGCCGAGAAGGGCGGCTGCCATGGCCAGTGCGGCGTTGCGGGCGATGGTGCGAGGCACGTTCCGTTCTCCCGATTCACAGGCGGATGGTGTCGAACAGCATGAGGCCGAGTAGGAAGGGATGATAGAGGAGGGACGCGAAGAAGACCCTTCTGGCGCTCTCCTCGCTCATTTTCCTGCAGGCGGCGATGGCGGTGGCGATGAAGGCGCCGCCGAGGACGGAGGCGCCTACGAGGTACGACACTCCCGTGTAACCCAGGACGGTCGGAGCCCAGCTCGCGGGCAGGAGGAGGACGGTGGAGCCGATCATCATCCAACCGATGGACCGGGCGCCTCCCGGGGGGATGAGCTTGAATCCGACGAGGGCGTAGTCCTCCCGGAGCATCCACGCCAGGCCCAGGACGTGGGGGAGTTGCCAGAGGTACCCGATGACGAACATGGCGAGACCGGCCGAGTCGACCCGGCCGGTGACCGCCGTCCAGCCGATGAGCATGGGAAGCGCCCCAGGCACGGCCCCCGCCAGGCTCGCCACGAACGACCGGCTCTTCAGGGGCGTGTAGATGCCATGGTACATGAGACCGCTTCCCGCGGTCAGGAGAGCCGGAAGGGCCCCCAGACTGAATCCGAGATAGATGAGGCCGCCCATGAGGAGGGCCGTGCCGAAGGCGAGGGCGGCCATGGGCGTCACCCGCCCGGTGGGAAGGGGGCGGTGACGGGTGCGCTTCATGACGGAATCCACGTCCCGCTCCGCGTACTGGTTCAGCGAGAGCGCCCCTGCGGTGGCTGCCCCGGTCCCGACCATGGTGTGGAAGGCCACGGCGAACGAGATCTGGCCGCGGCTGGCGACGAAGGCGCTGACGCCCGCCGTCACCATGACGTAGCCGGCGATCCCCGGCTTCGTCAGCTCGTAGAAGGCGCGGAGCCTGCGGGTCGATGTCGCGTCACTTTGCGCTGCCGAGTGATCCACAGCCCGGTCGCCGATGGAGGAAGAGAGACGCCGACGGCCCGATAGGCCGCCGGCGTCCATGCTCCGAAAGGTACGGTGGGTGGTTCGGTCCGCAACGCCTGGACTCGGGGTCCACGCCCGCCGCCGGCGAGCCCGTCGAGGGGATGCCACTGCGGCGGCGAGGGTCCTATGCCCACGACAGGGCCGACGAGACCACCAGCCGACGGCGGCGCCCCGAGGCTCACGCAGGCGACCCGGAGCACCAGCCCGAGGTCGCGGAGGACATCTCCGGCAGGTTTGATAAAGGTATTGTATAGCTTTTTCATATACAACCCCTTGACATCCGCTCTCCATATGCACATCATGTTGCAGAATTTATTACACAACACTGCTATGGAGGCACAATGTTCAACGCCAAGCTCACTCGTTTGAGTGCGGTGCTTCTGGCGGCGACCGCCCTGGTCGCTTGCGACGACGACGACGACATCTCGCAGACGCCCCAGCCCACCAACATCTCGGCTACCGCAGCGGCCACCGGTGACCTGTCCACCCTCGCGTCGGCTCTCGACCGAGCGGGACTCGTGTCCACCCTCGAAGGTCCGGGGCCCTTCACGGTCTTCGCGCCTACCGACGCCGCCTTCGATGGCGTCGACGCCGACGTTCTGGCCGGACTCCTCGAAGAAGGCAACGCCGAGCTCCTTTCCCGGGTCCTGACCTTCCACGTGGTGTCCGGGACGGCGGCCTTCTCCTCGGATCTCTCCGACGGACAGACCGTCACGACGGCGGAGGGTGGCGAGCTCACCATCGGGATCGACGGGAGCTCCGTCACGGTGAACGGAGCCAACGTCGTCACGGCCGACATCGAGGCGACCAACGGCGTCATCCACGTCATCGACGACGTTCTCGTCCCCTCGGACACGGACGTGTACGAGACCGCCGTGCTCACGCCCATCACCACGACGCTCGCCGGCGCCGTGCTCGACGCAGGTCTGCAGGAGGACCTCCAGGGAACGGGGCCGTTCACCGTCTTCGCGCCGAGCAACGCCGCGTTCGAGGCCCTCGACGAGCACGCCGCGGCGGAACTGTCCGATCCCGCCAACCAGGCCATCCTGCAGAAGATCCTGGCCTTCCACGTCCTCTCCGGCTCCGAGGTTCTCGCCGCTGATCTCTCCGACGGTCAGACGGTCACCACGCTTCAGGGCCAGGAGCTCACGTTCGACCTCTCCGACGCCTCCGACCCGAAGGTGAACGGAGTGAGCATCACCACCACCGACATCCAGGTGGAGAACGGAGTGATCCACCTCGTGGACGAGGTCATCCTGCCCGAGCTGGACGTGGTGGAGACGGCCGTCCTCACCGGAGAGACCGAGACGCTCTCCGCCGCGCTCGCGGCCGCCGAGCTCGGGGACGCCCTCAAGGGCGATGGTCCGTTCACGGTCTTCGCGCCGGTGAACGCCGCCTTCGATGCGCTGGGAACCGATCGCCTGGACGTTCTGCTGGATCCCGGCAATCAGGCGCTGCTGCAGAAGGTGCTCACCTATCACGTGATCTCCGGCTCCGCCATCCTGGCCGGGGATCTCTCCGACGGGCAGACCGCCCAGACCCTCGAGGGCACGGACGTCACCTTCGACCTGAGCGATGCGGCAGACCCGAGGATCAACGGCGTGAGCATCGTCGCCACGGACATCCCCGTCGAGAACGGAGTGATCCATCTCATCGACGGCGTCCTCACCCAGAACCTCGACATCGTGGACGTCGCCACCGTGGAAGGCTTCGCCACCCTGGTGGACCTGGTCGACACGCAGGGCCTCACCGAGACGCTGCGAGGCGACAACATGGGGGACGGCTACACCGTCTTCGCCCCCACCGACGACGCCTTCGCGGCGCTGTCGACGGTCCCGTCCGGCGAGGCGCTCACCAACACGTTGCTCTATCACGTGGTCCCCGCCACGGTGGAGTCCAGCGCTCTGACAAACGGGCAGGTCGTGTCCACCGCCTATGCGGGTCATGACTTCACGGTCAACATCACCATGGACGGCGTGACCATCACCGACGAGTCGGGCAACACGGTCAACGTCGTCATCACCGACGTTCCGGCGGCCAACGGCGTGATCCACGCCATCGACGCCGTGCTGATTCCGACCCCCTAGCTTCCAAAGCCAAGCCACAGATCCAGGGGTCGGGCGGGTCCCAGGGCGCAGCCAGCCCTGGGGCCCGTCGTTCTTGTGTGACCTCGGGGATGCACCGGGTGGACGAGGTCCTCCTGTCCGAGCTGGACATGGCGCAGGGCAACGACGGGTGACCGGGTCGGAACCTACCCTCTCCGCATGTCTCCACGGAGCCCGCGGGAAACCCTCGACTTCCACGGGCAGTAGTAGCACGTGGAGCGTCGATGAAGCAGCTACACGGAATCCGGGTCGAGGAACGACGACGTCGGGAACGGAGCGTCTGGCGTACGGGTCTTCTCGTGTCGGTCGTCCTGCACCTGCTGCTCTTTCTCGGGTGGCAGGGCGACGTCATTCCCGACGCGCCCTTCGCTGCCGCCGGACCGCGAGCCGGAGACGACCGGGCCGCGGCGGGGTCGATGCAGGCGATGAACATCCGTACGCCTCCACCCAGACGGATCGTCCCCCCCCCTCTTCCCATCGAGGTCGACGTGGAGGTCGAGCCGGTGGACTTCGAGGACGAGTTGGTCCTCGACGCCGCCGCGGTGATGGGTGACGAGCCGGGCCCCCTCGAAGGCCCGGGGCTGGACGACGGTACGGGCGAGGGCGATGGAGGAACCGCCGAAGAGGGCCGGAACCGTCTCCAACCGGCCGCTCCACGCGGCATGATCATCCCGCCGACGAATCGGGAGCTCCGTGGCACGGAGGTCCAGGTCTGGGTCTTCGTGGACGAGCAGGGACGCGTCGTCGCAGACTCCACCCGGCTCGATCCCCCGACCCGCGACCGCAGCTTCAACCGACGGCTCATCGAGGAGGCTGCCGAGTGGGTGTTCCGCCCGGCCCTACGAGCCGGACAGCCGGTGGCCTCCTGGTTCCCCTATCGGATCAGCATGTAGAGACGCTGCCCGGTCGCGGCCGGGCTCCCGTCGGCCTCTCGTGTGGCTCGATTCTCGGAGGTCGGGAACGATCGTCACCGTGTGTGCGTTCTCGGGTCGAAGGACGCGAGCGACGCCGCGGGTCGCTGCCCATCGGCTCGCTCGCTCGAGATCCCTTGACGTCGCCACTTCCGTGCAGACGTCGAAGCCCACGCAGGAGGGGAGATGGACGCGCTGCCCACGGTCGGTCGATACCTGTTCGCCATCCCGATGGCCATCTTCGGGATCCTTCACTTCATGAACGGCCAGGCCATGGCCGGGATGGTGCCAATCCCTGGTGGCGTCCTCTGGGTCTACGTCACCGGCGCGGCCCTCATCGCCGCGGCCGTCGCGATCATGACAGGGAAGATGGGCGCGCTGGCGAGCCGGTTGCTGGCGGTCTTCCTCCTTCTCACGGCGCTCACCGTCCACCTCCCGGCCCTGCTCGGGGGAGATCAGTCGGCCATGAGCCAGGTCCTCAAAGACCTGGCCCTGGCGGGTGGGGCGCTCGTTCTCTCGGGCGTCATCCCGCGGCACTCGAGCCCGATGACGTAGGGACTCGGTGCCGTCTCACACGGAGGGGTTAGGGGCCGGTGGTCATGTGACCCGAGGTGGGACGGCGTTCCGTCGCCCATCGAAACCGAGGGGGCCTGCCGATCCCGCGGCGGTGGAGGGGCGCGAGGAGGAGAAGCTGGAGGCGTTCCCGAGCGTGGATGACGAGCCTCAGCCACGACTCGGCGTCCTCTTCCAGGGGCGAGTTCCTTAGCTTTGGGTATGAGTTCGACGCCCCGTGCCACGAAGCGCATCCTCTGGGTCGACGACGAGATCGACCTCCTCAAGCCCCATCTCCTGTTCCTCCAGGCGAAGGGCTACCACGTGGACGCCATCTCCAACGGCGACGACGCCCTGGAGCTCATCCACGAAGCCCCGTACGACCTGGTGCTCCTGGATGAGCAGATGCCGGGACGGCGAGGCCTGGAAGTCCTCGAGATCATGCGACGGGAGGCTCCCCACCAGCGCGTGGTGATGGTCAGCAAGTCCGAAGAGGACCAGACCATGACCGAAGCCATCGGTCGAAGGGTGGACGACTACCTCGTGAAGCCGACGAGCCCCCGACAGGTGCTCTCCGTGGTGACCCGGATCCTCGAGGGGTCGTCCATCCGCCAGGCGCGGGCCGCTCAGGACTTCGCCGCCCGCTTCGGCGCGCTCTCCCGGAATGCGAAGGAGGCGTCCACGCCCGGTGATTTCGCGGCGGTGTATACCGAGCTCGTGGACTGGCAGCTGAGGCTGGGACAGGCCGGCGAGGGAGGCCTCCTCGACACCGTTCACTCCCTGGTCACCGACCTCCGCAGGGACTTCGGCTCCTGGGTGGTGCGGGAATACCCGCGCTGGGTGCAGGACTCGGAGGACCGCCCGCGCCTCTCCATCGATCTGGTGCGGGAGTTCCTCGTCCCGCGCTTGGGCTCGGATCCGGTGTATTTCGTGGTGCTGGATTGCATGCGACTCGATCAGTGGCGAGCCATGTCCCCCCTTCTCGCCGACTTCTTCGAGATCGAGGAGACCTATCACTACTCCATCCTTCCGACCGCTACCCCTTATGCCCGCAACGCCATCTTCAGCGGGCAGTATCCCGACGAGATCGCCGAGGCCCGACCCGAATGGTGGGATGCCTCCGACGACGAGGGTAGCCTCAACGCCTTCGAGGACGACCTTCTCGTGGACCAGCTCAAGCGGCTCACCGGGCGGGACGTGCCGGTACATTACGAGAAGATCTTCTCCGACCGGCAAGGGGAGCAGGTCCGGGGTCGAGTGAACTCCGCGCTGAAGACGGACGGTACCGTCGTCGCCCTGGTCTTCAACTTCGTCGACCTGATGACCCACGGCCGCTCCGAGTCCCCCATCCTCATGGAGGTGGCACGCGACGAGGCGGCCCTGCGTGATCTGACGCGAGCGTGGTTCGAGCGATCGACGGCCTTCGCGGTGCTACGGGAGGCGGCCCGCCGGGGTCACAAGGTGATCCTCACCACCGATCACGGCTCGATCCTGTGCCAACATCCGACCACCGTGTACGCGCGTCGGGACGCGACCAGCAACCTCCGCTACAAGTTCGGCCAGGATCTCCGGGCCGAGAATCCCTCGACGGCGTTCGGGACCCAGGACGAGGGCGATCTCCGTCTGCCGCCGGGTCGGCTCGGGATGTCCTATCTGCTGGCCCTGGAGGACTACTTCTTCGTCTATCCCACCAAGCTGAGGGAGTACCAGGCCCGATATCGGAACTCCTTCCTCCATGGCGGGATCAGCCCCGAGGAGATGATCGTACCGGTGGTGAGCCTCACGCCTCGGCTCTAGGCGGCACGGCGGCCTCACCAGGGCCAGCCGCGCACGATCACGACGCCGAGGGCGACGAGGATCAGCGCCAGGCCCCCGTTCAGCCGGCCCAGGATCGAGGCCTGACGACGAAGGGACTCGGCCTCGGACGACCGTGGGCCGCTTCGCATCGCCGCCGTGGCCGCCGGGCCGACTCGGAAATCGTGGATCACGCTGATGACGATCACCAGGAGGAATGCCAACAGCTTCAGGCCCACCGCGCTTCCGAAGCCCGAGGCCCACCAGCTACCGTCCACCAGGTGCTCGAGCCGCACGCCCCGGACCCACAGGTTGAACGTCCCCGTGACGAAGACGAGGGCGAAGCAGATCCATCCCACCGCGCGGAACCGCTCCCCGGTGTCCCGCAGGAACGCGCCGGCGTCCACCGATCCGGCCCTTCCTCCGCTGCGGAGCCACGGGACCACCACGAGGACGATGAAGAAGAGGCCCCCGACCCAGAGGGTGGCGGCCATGACGTGGATCCAGACGGAGACGAGGTAGAGGAGTCTCACGTGTCGCTCCCCCTGGAGCGCGGCTTCATCAAGAGGGTGAGGAGCATCTTGAAGGGTTCCCCTCCGTGCAGGGCGTGGGGCACCGACGCCGGGAGATGCAGCACCTCGCCCGCCGACACCTCGTGGTCTTCCTCGCCCACCGTCACGCGGACGCGGCCGTCGAGGATCTGGACGATGGCGTCGTGAGGGCTCGAGTGCTCGGTCAGCCCTTCTCCTTCCGCGAAGGCGAAGAGCGTCATGACGCCTCCCTCGTTTCGGAAGATGACCCGACTCACCACGGAGCCGGCCTGGTAGACGACGAGATCGGGCAGGGAGCGGGGGACGTCGATGGCGTGCGCCTGATCCGTCATGTACGGTTCTCCTCGTCCTCCCCGTTCGGGGGGCGCTCTGCTGTGGCGGGTCCTCTCACGGTCCGTCCGGATCCCGGTGGACGAGTCGGCTCTGGGAGGGCCCGAGGGTCACGAGCCCGATCTCACCGGGCTCGAGGCTCATCTGGCCGCTCCATCGGAGGGTGACGGACCCGTCCTCTCGTCGCGGGTCCTCTGCCGGCACCAGGGCCGAGAAGGTCACCTCCACTCGGTGCTTTCCCGGATCCACGGTCTCGTCGTGGAGGACGTGGACCGGCCGGTCACGGCGGAGACCCGAGGGAGCGAGGGTGTCGGTCAGCGCCTGCCGTCCGTCGATGGCCAGCGTGAGGGCGTAGTCGACGAAGCCCCCCACGCACTCCTCGGTCCTCCGCATGTGAGCGGGCACGCCGGCCAGCTCCTCTTCGGTGAGCGCGCGACACTCCTCCACCCGGACGGGCTCCGTTCTCCACGAGAGGCGGACGACGGCTTCGTCGGGCTCCTGGTGGACGGGCCACTGGGAGAGCGCCCCCAACGCCACGGTGAGGGCCACCGTGACCAGGATCGAGGCCAACGTCGACACCGTGCTCATGCGTGCTCCTCCACGACGGAAACGACCGGCCGGTCGCACGAGGTGTCGATGTCGATGACCTGCTCTTCCAGGGCCCGCTCGAGGGCGCGGATCTGCGAGCCGAAGCGCTCCACCTCGGCCTCCAGGCGGCGACGCTCCCCCTCCCCGGCGTAGGCGACGCGGAGACGCGTGCGGTCGACCCGGTCCTTGAGCTCGGCCTCGCGTCCCTCGTACAGGCGCTCCTCGAGCCACGCCACCCCTTCCCGGTTCCAGCAGTCCCGGGGAGGACACGTCACGACCATGACGCCGCCGGCTCCGGCGCGGACGAGGTACTCCACCACCGAGGTGTGGAGGCTCCCGGCACAGTCCACGGAGAGCACGGGCACGCCGGCGAACGCATCCGTCCCCCAGCCCGCGGCGGTTCGCGAGCAGGATACGAGGACGATCTCGTCGTGGCCCGGCTCGTGGGTGGCCAGGAAGTCCTTCACGTCGGGGAGCTGATCCCGTCCCGTGCGTCCGGGGGGGCCGACGCCCATGGGCGCGCACGATCCTGCGCAGATGCCGCAGCTCACGCACTTGCCCGGATCGACCAGGGCCACCGGGTACGGGCGGTCGTCGGCTCGGCGGACCATGCTGATGGCCTCGTAGGGACAGTCGTGGTAGCACTGCTCGCACCCGGTGCAGAAACGGGGGTCCACGTTGGAGGGAGGCGCGTCCCGCTCCCGATCCGGCCGTGTGAGCCAGGGGACGGCGATCCACGCACCGAGACCGCCGAGCAGGGCGAGCCATACGAGCCCCGGAGGGAGAGACCGGCTCAGCGGAACCCACCCGTTGTAGAAGACGTCCAAGGGGACCCGGGTGGGGATCCGCAGAAGATCGGCCTCCGGTCCCAGCGTCGCGGGCCAGGCCACCGAAAGGAGGCCGAGGAGGGCCACCACCGTCCACGTCAAGCGGCGGGGCGGCATGAGGTTCGTCCGTGCGAGCCGGGACACGTGGATCCAGAGGACGAGCAGGACGCCCACCGGAATGGCGATGTGGGCGAAGAGGTTCAGGAAGAAGAAGGCGTCGGGCATGGCGCCCTCTCCGGCGAAGGCGCGAGAGATGGGTTCGGAGAAAATGGGGAAGACGTCGAGGAGGCGGGCGCCCTCGGCGGCCAGGAGCTGGGCCTGGGTGTCCCACACCATGACGTAGCCCGTCCAACCACACGCCAGGAAGATCCCGAAGAGGACGACGCCGGAAACCCACGCGAGGGCACGGGGACCCCAGGCCCGGTCCTGGACCGCCATGCGAAAGGCGTGGACGAGGGCGGCCACCACGGCCACGTCG
>JAWVZK010000047.1:0-17477 GCA_033722275.1 Longimicrobiales bacterium
CCGAGGTAGGAGCACGCCCCGTGCCGGGAGAGAAGGAATCCCGTAAGCACAACGTGTGTATACGGTTGCGAAGAATCCGATCATTGACGAAGTGTCCTCCGTAGAGGACATCTCGCCACCGTGGAGAGGAGCGATCCGCGGGGATGGAGGACGCGGCCAACCCTTGGACGCGCAGGCGCATCCATTACCATACCGCGAGCTGGCGAGAACGCCGCGAGCCAACCACAACGAGAGACGCAGAGCTTTCGCCCATGACCGAGACGAAGAACCTGGACATCGAGGCCATCCAACGGAAGATCAAGGAGGAGAGCGCCTTCGTGGACCGACTCCAGGCCGAGGTGGGCCGGGTGATCGTGGGGCAGAAGACGATGGTGCAGCGCCTCCTCATCGGACTCCTGGCGGACGGCCACGTGCTCATGGAAGGTGTTCCGGGATTGGCCAAGACACTCACCGTCCGGACGTTGGCGCGAGCCATCGACACGACCTTCCGCAGGCTCCAGTTCACCCCGGATCTGCTGCCCGCCGACCTCATCGGGACGCTCATCTACGATCCGAAGGATCAGGAGTTCAAGACGAAGAAGGGCCCGATCTTCGCCAACATCATCCTGGCCGACGAGATCAATCGGTCGCCGGCGAAGGTGCAGTCGGCGCTTCTGGAGGCGATGCAGGAGCAGACCGTGACTATCGGGGAGCACAGCTTCGTCCTCGAAGATCCGTTCCTGGTCCTGGCCACGCAGAACCCCATCGAGCAGGAGGGGACCTACCCCCTCCCGGAGGCCCAGGTGGACCGCTTCATGCTCAAGCTGGACGTGGAGTATCCCACGGCCGACGAGGAGCTGGAGATCATGCGCAGGATGTCGGCAGGCCCTCTTCCGGTGGTCCAGCCCGTGGTCCGCCCGGACGAGATCGTCCGGGCCCGAGGCGCTGTGGAGATGATCTACATGGATCCCCAGGTGGAGCGTTACATCGTGGACCTGGTGCTGGCGAGCCGCGACCCGGCTGCGTTCGGGATGGAGGATCTCGTGGACCTGGTCTCCTTCGGGGCGTCGCCCCGGGCCACCATCTACCTGGCGAAGACGGCCCGGGCCCACGCCTTCCTGAAGCATCGGGGCTTCGTCACGCCCGACGACGTGAGGGCCATGGGAATGGACGTCCTCCGGCACCGGGTCCTGGTGACGTACGAAGCCGAAGCCGAGGAGGTCACGTCGGAGGACGTCGTCCGCCGTATCCTCGACCACGTAGAGGTTCCGTGATCGTCCCATGAGGTCGTCGCGGTCAGCCGGGAGCGTCCGACGATGATCCCCCGGGAGATCCTGAAGCAGGTGCGGAGGATCGAGATCCGCACCCGCGGCCTGGTCAACGAGGTCTTCTCCGGCGAGTACCACTCGGCCTTCAAGGGCCGGGGCATGTCCTTCGCCGAGGTCCGGGAGTACCAGTACGGGGATGACATCCGAAACATCGACTGGAATGTCACGGCACGGAGCGGAGCGCCCTTCGTGAAGGTCTACGAGGAGGAGCGGGAGCTCACCGTCATCCTGGTGGTGGACGTCAGCGCGTCCGGCGAGTTCGGGAGCCGGGATCGACTGAAGGGTGAGCTCGCGGTAGAGGTCTGTGCTCTCCTCGCGTTCAGCGCCATCAAGAACAATGACAAGGTGGGGCTGATCATCTTCTCCGACCGGATCGAGAAGTTCGTGCCCCCGCGCAAGGGGCGCCGCCACGTGCTGCGGGTCCTCCGGGAGTTGCTGTACCACAAGCCCGAAGGCCGGAGGACCGACATCGAAGCCGCCCTGGAGTACCTGACCCACGTCCAGCGGAAGCGCGCGGTGGCCTTCCTCGTCTCGGACTTCCAGGACCGGGACTTCGAGCGGGCCCTTGCGGTGGCCGGGCGCCGACACGATCTCATCGCCATCCGGGTCGGAGACGAGCGAGAGGACGAGCTTCCCCCTCTCGGCCTCATGGAGCTCGAGGATCCCGAGACCGGCGAGCGAGTGGTCGTGGACACCTCGGATCCCGGGTTCCGCGAAGCGTTCGCGAAGCGGGCCCGACGCGTCCGGGCGGAGCTGGATCGCTCTCTGCGCAGGAGCAAGGTGGACGTCGTCGACGTGGTGACGGGTCGCCCGTACGTCCGGCCGCTCATGCGCTTCTTCGAGGCCCGCGGGCGCAGGCAATGAGACTTCGCCCCTGCTCCGTCTCCGTCGGTGCGGCGACGCTCCTCCTCCTTGCCCACGCGCTGGCTGCGTCGGGCCAGTCCACACTTTCCACCCGGGTGGACACGACCCTCATCACCGTCGGGGATCGGCTGACGCTCGAGGTCACCGTGGAGCATCCGGCCAGCGCCGTGGTCTCGTGGCCCGATTCGGTCGACGCGGGCCCTTTCGAGCTCCTCGAGCTGCGGGTCGAGCCCATGGAGCCGAGGAACGGGGTGGCGGTGTCGTCGGCCCGCTTCGCGGTCACCGCCTTCGAGCTCGGTGAGCTGGAGCTCCCCCCCTTGTCCGTCCGGGTCCTCCATCCCGACGGTAGGGAGGAGCATCTGAGCACCGAGGCGTACGGCGTGGAGGTGGTTTCGGTGGGCGTGGACGAGACCGGCGACATCCGGGACATCCGGGGTCCGTTGCGGCTTCCCCTGGGCGTCTTCCGAGTCGTCTCCTGGGTCCTGGTGCTCCTTTTCCTGGCCGCCGCGGGGTACGCGCTTTGGAGGCGCCTGCGGTCCGACGACGGAGTGCCGGAGCGGCTGCGAGGGCCGCCCCCCGTCCGCCCCACGAGATCGCCCTGGACGCCTTGTCCGACCTCGAGCGTGGCGGTCTCCTCGAGGAGGGTCGGATCAAGGAGTTCCACATCCGGATCTCGGAGATCGTGCGCCGGTTCGTCGAAGCGCGATATCGGGTACCGGCCCTCGAGATGACCACCTGGGAAGTACTGGACGGGTTGACCTCGGTGGGGGCCGATCCGTCCGTCGTGGCCGATCTCCGACGCTTCCTGGACCAGTGCGACCTGGTGAAGTTCGCCAAAGCCGAGCCGGAGGAAGCGCGGTCCCGTGCGCTTCTGGACCTCGGCCGGGCCATCGTGGAACGTTCCGCACCGGCATCGGCCGTCGACGGTGCCGGGGACGCTCCGGCGCGGGCGCCGGTCGCCTCGGGAGAGGGGGTGGGCTGATGTTCCGTTTCGAGGATCCCGCGGCGCTCGCGCTCCTCCTGCTCATCCCCCTCGTCTTCTGGCTTCGGGCGCACAGGAGCAGGGGATCCGCCTCCATCACGTACTCGAGGGTTTCCGCGGTGAAGGCCGCGGGCCAGGGCCAGGGCCGACTGGCCGGTTGGACGCCGATGGTCCTGCGGGGGCTGGCCCTGGCGGCGTTCGTCGTGGCGCTGGCAAGGCCCCAGACGGGCATCGCCACCGAGAACGTCCTCACCGAGGGGATCGACATCGTCCTCGCCGTGGACATCTCCTCGTCCATGTTGGCGGAGGATCTGGAGCCGAACCGTCTGACGGCCACGAAGACCGTGGCCGCCGACTTCGTGGGAGGACGGAGCAGCGACCGCTTGGGTCTCGTCGCCTTCGCCGGCACGGCCTTCACACAAGCGCCGCTCACCATCGATCACGGGATCATCCAGCGGATGTTGAGGGAGCTGGACGTGGGGATGATCGAAGACGGAACGGCCGTGGGCATGGGTCTGGCCACGGCGGTGAAGCGGCTGGAAGCGTCGGAAGCCGAGTCCAAAGTCGTGATCCTCCTGACCGACGGCCGCAGCAACCGGGGGGAGATCGGTCCGATGACCGCGGCGCAGATGGCGGAGGCGCTGGACGTCCGTGTCTACACCATCGGGGCCGGATCCCGGGGGACGGCTCGCGTGCCCGTCCCGGACCCCGGAGGCGGCACCCGATACGCCACCATGCGCGTCGACATCGACGAGTCGACGCTGCAGGAGGTGGCCCGGCTCACCGGCGGGCGTTACTTCCGCGCCACCGATGCCGAGAGCCTGGCCGCCATCTACGAGGAGATCGACGAGCTCGAGCGCACCGAGATCGAGGTGGAGAACTTCACACGCTATGGAGAGGAGTTCGCGCATCCCCTCGCGGCGGGCTTCCTCCTCCTGGTCGTGGAGCTCGTCGTCGCCCAGACCTGGCTCCGGAAGCTGCCCTGATGTTCCGATTCGCCGAGCCTTCGTGGCTGTGGGCCCTCGTCCTCGTGCCGGTCCTCGCCCTGCTGGTCTGGATGGCGGGCCGCAGCCGTCGGAAGGCCCTCGAGCGCTTCGCGGACTCGGCCCTGGTCGAGAGGCTCACCGAGTCCGTCGATCTCGTGGCCCGGCGGTGGAAGGCGGCCTTGCGCCTCCTCGCGTTGGGTCTCCTCGCCTTCGCTCTCGCACGGCCACAGTTCGGGACTCGCGTGGAGACGGTCCGGAGCGTGGGCCAGGACATCGTGGTGGCGCTGGACCTCTCCCGCTCCATGCTCGCCGAGGACGTGGCGCCGAGCAGACTCGAGCGGGCCCGACTCGCGGTGCTCCGTCTCATGCGTCAGCTCGACGGCGATCGAATCGGGCTCGTGGGTTTCGCCGCCGACGCGTTCGTCCAGAGCCCCTTGACCACCGACTACGGCGCGGCAGCCATGTTCCTGGAGGCCATGGAGCCCGATCTGATGCCGGTGCAGGGAACGGACCTCGGGGCCGCTTTGCGTGTCTCTCTAGAGGCACTGGAGGAAGGTGGACGGGAGGCCGGGGTGCTGGTGGTCGTCACCGACGGAGAGAATCACGAGGCCGGGTTCGCCGAGGCCCTCGAGCGGGTCGTGGAGGAGGGCATCCAGGTGTACCTCGTGGGCGTCGGGACCACGGAGGGCGTGCCCATACCCGTGTATGGTCCCGACGGGACGCGGGAGGGCTTCTTCCGGGATGAACAGGGGAACGTGGTGACCACCCGACTCGCCGAGGAGGTCTTCCAGCGGATCGTCGAGGAGACGGGTGGCGTGTACGTCCGGGCCGGGATCGGCGGCACCGCGTTCGACGAATTGGTGGACGAGATCGCCGAGGGCACGGGAGAGGAGCTGGACGCGATGGAGATCACCCAGTTCGAGGAGCGGTACCAGGTCTTCGTGGCCGTGGCGCTGCTTCTGCTCATCGCCGACGTGTTGATCTCCGACCGACGGAGGACCGAGGAGCGATGGACCGGACGATTCGAGTGAGCGGGGAGTCGATGAGAGCACTCTGGATCCTGGCGGCTTCAGCCGTCCTCGCCCTTCCGTCGTCCCTCCAGGGTCAGACGGCCCGCGCGCTCGTGGAAGAGGGCAACCGACTCTACGCGGAGGGCCGATTCGAGGAGGCCCACGAGAAGTACATGGAGGCGATGGCCGATGCCCCCGAATCGTCGGTGATCCCCTTCAATGCAGGCAACGCCCTCTACCAGGACGCGGACTACGTCCGGGCCATGGACGCCTACGAGCGGGCCATCGCCTCGGGTGATCCCGAGCTGGCCAGCGACGCCTGGTACAACCTCGGCAACGCGCTCTACCGACAGCAGCAGCTGGCGGAAAGCCTCGAGGCGTACAAGCAGGCGCTCCGTCTCGATCCGGAAGACGTGGACGCCAAGCACAATCTGGAGCGTGTGCTCGACCAGCTGAGGCAGCAGTCCCGTCAGAGCCAGGGACGGCAGCAGCCCCGGGACGGAGAAGAGCAGCCGTCCCAGGACGGTGAGGAGCAGCGGTCCCAGGACGGTGAAGGACAGGAGCCCCAGGAAGGGGAACGGCAACAGACGCAGGGCGGTGACCAGAACCAGGGCGATGAGCCGCAGGGTCAGCCCGGCCCCGGACCGGAGCCCTCCGACGAGCAGGGCGACCGAGAGGGGGAGCAGCCTCCCCGGAGCGGTGAGGAGGAAGACCGGGATCCATCGGAGGGCGAGGGATCCGAGACGTCGGGAGAGGAGGACACGACGGAGGGCCCGGACGTCCCGGAGGAGGGCGTCGGAGAGGGAGGCGAGCCCCGTCCCGGAGCGATGACGGAGGGGGAGGCACGCCGTCTCCTCGCGGCCATCGACGAGGATCCGGACGAGGTGAACCGGAGACCACCCTCCGTGCAGGGCCGTCGCCCCGCCAAGCCGTGGTGACATGATTCGCGTCCCACCGATCCTGGCGCTCCTCTTCTGCCTGGCCACCGGGGGGTTTCCACCTCCGGCCGTCTTCGGCCAGGCGCCTCCCGATCGACCGACCTCGGTGCGCGCGTTCGTCACCCCGGGCAACACGGTGGGGGTCGGCCGTCCCTTCGTGCTCAACGTCGAGATCTCGGGCACACGGACCGTGGAGCAGGACCCCGTCCTTCCGGATCTCGCATCCTTCGCACGGTATCTGGGCAGCAGCAGCCAATCTTCGGTCCAGATGGTGAACGGACGCACCAGCGTATCCGTGACGCTGCAATACCGCTATCAGGCGCTGACGGAGGGCAGCTACACGATCCCCTCCTTCGAGGTGGAGGTCGAGGACGAGGCCTTCTCCACCCGCCCCGTCGAGATCACGATCTCCCGGAACGTGACGACCGCCGACGAGGCGTCTCAGGCGGCGATCGGGTCCGACGAGCTCTTCATCACGGCCGAAGCTTCGAAGCGATCGGTGTACGAGGGCGAGCCCCTCGTCATCGAGTATCGCATCTGGACGCGTGTCGACGTGACGCGATTCGGCATGACCACGGTCCCGGAGCCCGAGGGCTTCTGGGTCGAGGACGTGACGCCCGAGGGGCAGCCCGTGGTCGAGCAGCGGATGAGGGACGGGCGCCAGTACACGACCGCCCTCATCCGCCGGATCGCCCTGGTTCCCTCGGGCGCCGGGGAGCGTACGGTCGAGCCCATCGGTGTCGAGGCACAGGTTCGGGTGCGGGCGGGACGCGATCCCTTCGAGGACTT
This sequence comes from Longimicrobiales bacterium, assembly GCA_033722275.1. Classification (GTDB taxonomy): domain Bacteria; phylum Gemmatimonadota; class Gemmatimonadetes; order Longimicrobiales; family Gaopeijiaceae; genus UBA2589. Next base: position 6,877 of record JAWVZK010000047.1, read on the forward strand.
CTTCGGACGGAGCTCGCTCTTCGGCACCCGCACCGTGCCCACCACGGTGCTGGCCAACCCCGTACGCATCGAGGTCCGGCCGTTGCCTCCGGGGGCGCCGGAGCCGTACAGCGGCATGGTGGGATCCCTCGAGCTGTCCGCCAGCGTGGATCGCGACTCCATCGCCGCCAACGAGGCCGTGACCCTCACCGTCCGGGCCACGGGCACGGGGAACGTCCGCGCCCTGCCCGAGCCGGATCTGGGCCTGCCCGAAGACTTCGAGGTCTTCCCGCCGGAGGTCTCCGAGTCCGTCACGGCGGACGACGGCGGCCTGACTGGGACGAAGATCTTCGAGTACGTGCTGATCCCGCGAGCTCCAGGGGTCCGCGAGCTTCCGGCGATCCGCTATTCCTACTTCGACGACGCGGCCGGCGCGTATCGGATGGCCGCCAGCGACCCGTCGGCGCTCGCCGTGTCCGAATCGTCGGATGAGGAGGGACCGGGCACGCTCGGACGACGCGGTGTCGCCGAGCTCCGTCGGGATATTCGCTATATCCGTCTGGGGCCGTTGGACCTGCGTCGGACCGGAGGGTCGCTGTTTCGCAGCACCGGATTCTGGATCTTCGCCCTGGCGCCTCTTCTGGCTCTGGTGGGCGCCTTCACCTTCCGCCGGCACCGCGATCGTCTCGAGGGAGACGTGGCCTATGCCCGCGGACGTCGGGCGGGGAGAGTGGCCCGGAAGCGTCTCGCCCGGGCCCGGGCTCTCCTGGATGCCGACGATGCGCGCGCGTTCCATGCCGAGGTGGCTCGAGCGGTCAGGGGGCTCGTGGCCGACCGCCTGAACCTCCCGGAGGCCGGCCTCCAGACGACCGAGCTGGATCGGGCGTTGGAGGAGGCAGGCATCGACCACGACCTCCGCCGGGACGTCGTGGAGTGCCTGGAGGAATGCGACCGACAGCGATTCGCGCCACCCAGTGCCGACCGGGAGACCCGCGAGCGGCTGGTGCGGCGTGCGGGAGAGATCATGACGGCGCTGGAGCAGGCGGTGCGATGAGGCCGCTCTGCCGGTGGTGGTCGACAGCGTCACGTCCCACCGCGCTCGTCTGCGCGGGCGTGTTGGCGCTGGCGTTCGCTCCCCTGGGGTCGGCGGCGCAGGACGAGATCGTGGCCCGCGGCAATCAAGCCTATCAGGAGGGTGACTGGGACTCGGCCGTCGAGGCGTACGAGGCGGTGGTGGCGTCGGGCCATCGGAGTGGCGGCCTCGAGTACAACCTCGGAAACGCGTACTTCAAAGCCGGCGATCTCGGTCGGGCGATCCTCCATTGGGAGCGGGCGCTGGAGCTTTCTCCGGGAGATCCCGACGTCCTCGCCAACCTCGATCTGGCCCGATCCCTCACCGTCGACGCGGTGGAGCCGCTTCCCCGCTTCTGGTTGACGTCGGCGGCATCGTGGTGGGTCGATCTTCTTTCCCGGAGAGGACTCCTGACCGTGGCCGCTCTGGGGTGGATGGCGCTCACCGGAGGCATGTTCGTGCGTATCGTGGCGCGATCGCCCGCGACGCGTGCCGTGGCCGGGTGGACCAGCGCCGCAGGAGCCGTGATTCTCCTGCTCTTCGCTCCGGCCCTGGTGGTTCGGGAGGCTGGCGTGGGAGTCCCGGAGCGAGCCGTGATCCTCGCGGACGCCGCCTCCGTCCACTCCGCCCCCGCCGCCGACGCCGACCTCACCCTCTTCGAGGTCCACGAAGGCACCCTCGTCCGGGTCGACCAACGGGTCGGAGACTGGGTGGAGGTCGTGTTGGAGGACGGGAAGGTGGGGTGGGTTCCGGCGGAGATCCTCGAGGTCATCTGAGATCCGCCACCGGCCGCCCATCGGCCGGAGGGAATCCGCGCTTGGCTTCCCCGGCCGTCTGCCGGCGGTCGCCGCGCTCCCCCATTCCGCTGGAAGGCCGAGGAGTCGTGATCCGGTCAGACGACCGGACGGCTGGAGTCCTCCTCATCCTCCGACGGTCTCGACGCGTCGTGGCTGCCCACCTCCCGCCGAACGGCCGGGGCCACCTCGGTGCCCAGGAGCTCGATGGCGCGAAGGACCTTCTCGTGATCCATGGGCCCTACGGTGAGCTGCACCAGGAAGCGGTCATGGCCGAAGATCTCGTGCTGGAAGAGGATCTTGTCGACGAAATCCTGAGGCTCGCCCAGGAAGAGGGCACCCCGAAGCTTCGCTTCGGCGTCGAACTGCTCCCGCGTCGGGGGTGGCCATCCCCGTTCCCGCCCGATGCGCGCCATCGTCTCGGAAAAGGGTGGGAAGGCCAGCTCCGCCGCCTCCTGCGCGTCATCGGCGAGAAATCCGTGGGCGTTGATGGAGAGGGGCAGCGCGGCAGGATCGTGCCCCGCTCGACGGGCCGCCTCCCGGTACAGCGCCGCGAAGGCTCCGAACCGCTCGGGCATCCCGCCGATGATGGCCAGGGCCATGGGGAGGCCCAGCGACCCCGCCCGAACCGCCGACGGGGGGTTCCCCCCCACAGCGATCCAGACCGGAAGGGGGTCCTGGACGGGACGGGGCAGGATCAGCCGATCGTCCAGGCCGGGTCGGTGTCGCCCGCTCCACGAGACGCGTTCCGACTCCCGGATCCGGAGGAGGAGATTCAGCTTCTCGGAGAAGAGGTCGTCGTACTCCGAGAGATCCTGGCCGAAGAGCGGGAACGACTCGGTGAAGGAGCCGCGTCCCACCATGATCTCGGCCCGGCCCTCGGAGATCAGATCCAGGGTCGCATAGTCCTGGAAGACACGGACCGGGTCGTCGGAGCTCAAGACCGTCACGGCGCTCGTCAGGCGGATCCGCTTGGTTTGTCCGGCGGCGGCGGCCAGGAGCGTGGCGGGGGTGGAAGACACGTATTCGGGCCGGTGGTGTTCCCCGAGCCCGAAGACGTCGAGCCCCACGGCGTCCGCCAGCCGAATCTCTTCCAACAGATGGGCCACTCGCTCCCGAGCCTCCATCTGCCGACCCGTGTCGGGATCGATCCGGGTCTCGGCGAAGGAGTAGAGTCCGATTTCCATGGCGTGTGCCGCAGGCTGAAGACGAGGGACGGGGGGATGCCACCTTTTCCCACCCCCGTGGGTACTCAACGTTCACCGTCCTTCTCGGGTCATCCATAATGATCACGATCCGGTCGGACCGTGCCGGTGGGTGCTCTTGCCGGGCCCCACGCGTATTGCTTGTCGGACCCTGCCCCCGTCGACGACCATGCTTCGCCATATCCAAGCGCTCGCCTTGCTGTCCACAGTCGCCCTCGCGACGGCTTGCTCCTCCGCCCCCGCTCCGGAAGCGGCTCCCACACCGGGCCAGCCGGCCGAGGAGCCGGCGGACCCGCGGTCGGACGATCCCACGACGGCCGATGGCATCTTCACGGTGACCCAGGCCCAGCGAGGTCATGAGCTCTTCCAAACGGTCTGCTCGGAGTGTCACGACACGGAAGACTGGACGGAGACCGGCTTCCGGAACCGCTGGGAGAACGAGTCCGTCTTCCAACTCTGGTACTACATCAACGACCGGATGCCGTACGACAATCCCTGGAGTCTGACGCGCCAGCAGGTCACCGATGTACTCACCTACATCCTCCAGCTCAACGATCTACCCGCTGGCGACACGGAGCTCGCCACCGACGACGACTCCATCGACGACTACTGGATCGTCTGGGACGACGACTGAGGGAGGGTCCTCTTCACCAGAGGACCGGACCGTCCCGATCGCGGACCGCGTGCTCGATGACCCCGAGGACGCGGAGGAAGTTGGACGGCTCGTCGTGGCGGGCCCCCTCGGCGGCCGCGGCTCCACCCATGCGCACTCGCACCTCCGGATCGAGGAGCGAGCGGATGGCCTCGGCGATGTCGTCCTCGTCGTCGGGATCCACGACGAGCCCCGACGTGCCCGTCTCGACGAGCTCCGCCGCGCCCGCGTATGGCGTGAGGATGACGGGAAGGCCGCATGCCATGCCCTCGAGAGGAGCGAAGCCGAAGGAGTCGTGCCAGGACAGATGGATGAGCGCGTCGGAGGCGGCGAGGGCCTCCAGGGAGGAACGGACCGCCCCCGCGAGCGTCACCCGGCCCTCGAGGCCGTGTCGCTGGATGAGGCGCCGGGCCTTCCTCAGCTGACCCGCTCCCGTGCCGCTTCCCGCCACGAGCAGGTGGATGTCCCGCGAGCGGAGGTCGTCGCTGCCCAGGACGGCGAGAAGCTGCCAGAGTCCCTTCAGGCGGAAGTTGTGCCCCAGGAAGAGGAGGCAGAAGGCCCCTTCGTCGATAGACCAGCGCTTCCTCGCGTCTTCCCGTAGGTCCAGGCGGGCCTCCGGACGGAACTCGTCGGTGTCCACGGGATTGTGGATCACGTGTACGCGCTCTTCGGGCACGGCGTAGCTGTCCAGGATCTGTCGGCGCATGTACCGGGATTGGGCGATGACGTGAGGCGGGGGCGTCGTACCCTCGTAGAAGGCGCGCTCCCACCGTGCCTCCGCGACGGTCCAGGGCATGCTCCTCCAGATCCCTCGCAGCGTGCGCTCGACGGGACTCCGGAAGGACCGGAGCTTCTGGCTGTAATGCTCCGTGCCGTATCCGGCTCGCAGGACGTTCGCGGGGACCCCCCTGTAGCGTCGCGACCGCTCGGGATTGAGCAGGAGGGCATCGAGGGAGAGCGCGTTCACGGCGTCCCGCAGGCGTCTTCGCGAGAAGCCATGGTACCGGTGGAGCCTCGCAGCCTCCGGCAACGACACGTCGGAAGGCTGTGTCCGAACCGTGACGAAGTGCGTCTCGTGTCCCGTCGTGGCCAGCCATTCGCCCAGGCGCCACAGATATCGTTGCTGACCGGGGCCCGGAGGATCCGCCTTCCGTATGTCGATTCCGACCCGCACGCGGTCATCCCACCCGATAGTGCCGCATCGTCCCGACTTGCGTCACCATCCGATCCTGCCCCAGGAACATCCGACCCGCCTCGTCTTCCACCTGACGATTGCAGTCGTGGAGGAGGACGTCCGTCGTCCCGTTCCTCCGGGCCAGGACCGAAGCCGTATAGATGCTCTTCATGCGGCCGGGCCGATGCCAGATCGACCCCCGGGGCGCATCCACCAGGATCACGTCCCATTCGGTGGCCTTCACTCCAGCGGGAAGGTCCTTCATCATCAGGAGTCCCGGGAAGCGCCTCAGAAGGGGCCAGAGGATGCGGAGCGTCCGGTACCGGACGTCATGGACCGTGATGCCGGGGACGCGCTCCCTCGCGTAAGCGGCCCATTTCGCCACGTCTTCCAGGAAGATCGTCCGACCTCCCGCGTTGGTGTCCATCCAGAGAGCCGAGTCCCGGCCCACGCCGAAGACGAGCAGGTTGCAGGGCGCCCGAGCGCTCACCACCTCGTGGACCAGCTTGTACTCCTCGAAGCTCGCCTGTCCGGGGTTCTCTTCCACCAGCGTTCGAATCCGTTCGTCGATCATGGGTGGAATATCGCGCCGCCGAGCCCTCCGTCGAAGGCGTCCGCGACCTGGGCGGCTGCGGGTCGGGGCCGGAATTGACTATTCTCCGGCTGGACCGACGCACTCCACCTCTCCTGTTCACCCCTCCGCGAGCTCGTGACGACGACGACCTCCGAAGCGCCCCCTGACTCCATCGCCGACCCGGACGGAGCCCCCGAGCAGGGACCCCGGGCGCGCTACCACCGGGCGGCCGAGCGGCATGGCGCCGCGGTGGCGGAGTTGGAGGTCGCCAGCCGCCGGGTCGAGATGGTCCGTCTCGTCACCTTTCTCGTAGGCGCCGTGCTCGGGCTGCTGTACGACGACCTCCCCGTCCCACCCGTCTTTCCGGTCACCGGGGCCGTGGTCTTTCTTGGCGCTTTCCTGCTGCTGGTGGTGCGGCATCGTCGTCTTCGTCGGCGCCTCCGGCGGGAGCGGGCGGCGGAGACGCTGGCCCGGGCAGGCCTCCTGCGCCTCCGCCGGGATTGGGCGGGCCTCCATGCCGCCCTGGACGAGTTCGGTTACCGCGATCCCCTCCTGGAGCCGGAGACGAGCGACGAGACCCACCCGTATGCGCAGGACCTGGATCTCTTCGGACCCACGTCGGTCCGTGCGCTCCTGGGCCCCACGCCCACGGCCACGGGTACGCAGACGCTCCGACGCTGGCTCGAGGCCCCCGGACCGGTGGAGGAGGTCCGGAGGCGGCAGGCCGCGGTCCGGTCTCTGGCTGCCGATCCGGAAGGCAGGGACGCCCTCGCCATCGAGGGACTGCTCGTCGATCGCGTCCATCGATCCGAGTGGACCGCGTTCCTGGGTTGGCTGGAGCGTCCCCCTCTCCTCGCGGGCGAGGCGTGGGGCTCCGGAGACTCGGCGACACTCCCACGCTGGGTGGCGTGGAGCGCTCGGGGCCTTCCGCCGTTGACTTTCGCCCTCTTCGTCGGCTGGGCCTTCGGACTCGCACCGTGGTGGGGCTGGCTCCCCACGTTCGCCGTCCAGTTCGTGGTGGCGTGGCGGTGGGGCGGGCTGCTGGGCTCCTATCTGAAGGACGCGGGGGCGCGGAGTCCCGGGCTCCGGCGGCACCACCCGCTCTTCGCCGCCTGGGAGGCGTATGAGACCGGTGAGCCCGCCATTCACCGCGCGCGAGCCGCGCTCACGGGCCCTTCCGGGCTCCGAGCGTCCGAGGAGGTCCGTGCTCTCGGTCGCTATCTGGATGCCGCCGAGAGCCGCTCGTCGATGATACACGGGATCTTCCGTGCCTTCTTCCTCTGGGACGTCCACGTCGTCCTGGGTCTGGAGGCGTGGCGGCGCCGGACGCGAGGGGAGGTCACGGGGTGGTTCGAGGCGCTGGGTGAGCTGGAGGCTCTTTCGGCCCTGGCCACCCTGGCCCACGACCAGCCCGACTGGTCCTTCCCGGAATTCCACGCATCCCCGCCGGGGCTCCGGGCCGAGGCCCTGGGGCATCCCCTGCTCTCCGATGCGGAGCGGAAGACCAGCGACGTGACCGTGGCCCCGCCGGGTCGCTTCCTCCTCGTGACCGGCTCCAACATGTCGGGGAAGAGCACGCTTCTCCGATCCATCGGTCTGGCCGCCGTCCTGGGTCAGGCCGGATCCGTCGTCTGTGCCCGCCGCGCCGAGATGAGTCCGTTGAGGACGTTCACCTCCATGCGGATCCACGACTCCCTCACCGCCGGTGTCTCCCTCTTCATGGCCGAGCTTCTTCGGCTCAAGGCCCTGGTGGACGCTGCCGACGCCTCCGGCGAGCAACCGGCTCTTCTCTACCTCATCGACGAGGTCCTCCAGGGTACCAATTCCGAGGAGCGACGGGTGGCGGCCCGCCGGATCATCACGCATCTCCTCGACGCGCACGCGGTGGGAGCCGTGACTACCCATGACCTGGCGCTCCACGAGGATCCGCGGCTGGACCGGGCCTCCGCGAAGGTGCACTTCCGCGAGACGGTGGAGGCTCGAGGCGAGGAGGTGCTGACCTTCGATTACAAGCTCCGTCCTGGTCTGGCGACCAGCCGGAACGCGCTCAAGCTCCTCCGGATCGTCGGGTTGGACGACGAGAACGCAAGCTAGGCCACCGGCTGGTGGACGCGGGCGTGACCTGCGGGTCCGTGACCCGTCACCCGACCTTTTGCGCGGCCCTCGCTCCGGTGGCGGCAGATGGCCCCTCGATATACCGTTCCGGGCTCGACCGTCTTCCGTCTCTCTCCTCCTTCGCTGGCACCATGCATACCTACTACGTCCGGTTTCTCCCTTCCGCGATCGTCGCGTGCCTCGCCCTCGCCGGACCCGTGGCGTCCCAGGAGCTCCCCCTCACGTGGCAGGAGGAGCAGGACTTCCGATCGGGCCCTACGCCCTTCGAGCCGCTCATGGACTTCTGGTACGAGCTCGATGCAGTGAGCGAGCTCGTGAGCCTGCATCCCCTCACCCACACGCTCCTGGACCGGGAGATGTTCATGGTGACGATCGCCGAGCCGGCCATCACGAATCCGGAGGACGCCATCCGGTCGGGGAAGACCATCGTCCTCCTCGCGCCCTCGGTCCACGGTGGTGAGGTGTCCCCGAAGGAAGCGGTTCAGCTCGTGGCGAAGGAGCTGGTGGCAGGAGACCTTCGCGACGTGCTGGAGGATGTCATCGTGCTGGCCATCCCCCTCATCAATCCCGACGGAGGAGAGGCTCGACGCCGGACGAACGAAGCCGGCTACGACATGAATCGAGACTACATCAAGCTCGAGTCCCAGGAGATCCACGCCCTGGTCACGCAGGTCATGAACGAGTGGACGCCGGATATCCACGTGGACGGACATCACGGCGGATCTCCCCCCTACGTCATCACCTACCAGGGCACGCTGAATCCGGCTGCCGACGATCCTCTGAGGCGCTACCCCTACCGACACATCTTCCCGCGCATCCGCGATGCGGTGGCGTCGGAGGGGTATCAGGCATTCGACTACTCCGGAGTGCGGACCATCGACGGCGAGCGTGGCTGGGGCTCCACCTCCATCGAGCCGCGGAAGCACCACGTGTATACCGGCCTCACCAACATCATCGGCATCCTGCTGGAGACGCCCAGCGCGCGCACGTTGGTCCGCGACGGGACGCTGCAGGAGATTCCGGAGGAGGAGCGTTACTACCATCAGATCCGGGGCGGGGTCCTGGCCACCAGCGCCATTCTCCGGGTGGCGGCCGAGAATCGAAACCAGATCCGCCGCCTCACCGATGCGGCTCGCCTGCGCGCTCTCGAGGCGGGATCGAGGGGCGGGGATCCGATCGTCCTCGAGTACGAGGTCACCAATCGCGGAGATGAGGATGTCTGGATGCCCGACGAGGAGACCCCGGGAGGATATGCCCTCCAGAACGTCCCGGTCTTCCTCGAATGGGCTCCCACGGAGACCACGTCGCGCCCGGTGGGATACCTGTTGCCCCCTTCCATGGCGTCCGTGGTTCCCCTGCTGCAGGACCACGACCTGGCCGTCTACCGCTTCCGGGAGCCGGCTACGGTCCGGGCGGAGGTCTACTACGCGACGCAGGTGAATCGGGACGAGTACTTCCAGGGCCATTACCTGAAGTCGGTGCAGGCCGTCAAGGAGGAGGAGTCGCTGGACGTGGTCCCCGGCTGGTTCTGGATTCCGACGGCCCAGTCACGGGCGAACCTCATCAGCTACATCCTGGAGCCCGAGACCGACGACAACCTGATCACGTGGGGTTGGGCCGATCACATCCTCGAGGTGGGCGAAGAGGATCGGCAGCGCATCCCCATGATCCGGGTCATGGAGCATCAGTACCTGCCTGTGGCGGAGGTCCAGCCCTTCAACCTCTATCAGCGTAATCGGTATTTCCGCCCTGGCTACTGAAGGCGGTTGAGATGATCTCCGCTGGCCGATGACCGTCCGGATCGGCGTGTCGGGGTGGAGCTACGACGAGTGGTCGGGTGATTTCTATCCGGAGGATCTTCCCGCGTCACGACGGCTCCGGTACGTGGCGGAGCGCTTCGACACGGTGGAGGCGAATGGTTCGTTCTACTCCCTCCTGACGCCCTCCGCGTACCGCTCCTGGTATGACGACACTCCAGCCGGATTCCGGATGGCGGTGAAAGGGAGTCGCTTCATCACCCACAACAAGAGCCTGTCCGACGCACGCGTCCCACTCGCGAATTTCTTCGCGTCTGGCCCGCTGGCCTTGAAGGAGAAGCTGGGCCCGATCCTGTGGCAACTCCCGGAGCGCCACGCCCTGGACCCGGAGCGGCTCGACTTCTTCCTGAGTCTCCTTCCCGGGAGTTTCGAGGAGGCGGGCGATCTGGCCGGCCAGCACGACGACGAGGTCGAGGACGCCTGGATCGAGACCGGCGAGAACCACCGGATCCGGCACGTCCTGGAGGCCCGACACGAGAGCTTCCGCCGGAAGGAGGCGGTACGGATCCTCCGCGACCGCGACGTCGCGATGGCGATCTCCCATGCCGGTGATTGGGAGAGGACCGAGGAGATCACGGCCGGCTTCGTCTACCTACGACTCCATGGCGCGCCCCGGACGTATCGAAGCGGGTATGGAGACGAGGCGCTGGACGACTGGGCGCGCAAGATCCGGAAGTGGGCCGCGGGCGGGGAGCCCGAAGACGCCCTTGGATCGACGGATCTCCAGCCGCCTCGCCGGAAAGGACGGGACGTGTACGTCTACTTCGACAACGACACCGAGGGCAGGGCCCCCTACGACGCTCTGGCCCTCACGGAGCGCGTCGGCTGAGGCCCCGACCCGGGCAGACCGCCGTTCTCCTCGCGTCAGCTTCCGCCCACCGTGGTGCTGAGCCGAATCGGACTCGGATAGCGGATGGGCCCCAGGGCGGTCTGCACGGTGGGAAGCGCCTCCAGGGCGACATCCTTCGGCTCACCGCCTACACCGGCCAGCGCCTGGGCGAGCTCGAAGAGGTCCCGGGCGTTCCCCTCGTAGAACTCGACGAGATTCAGGCTCACGTCCACGGGCACGGAGGTGGGCGCGCCCCGTGGTAGCACGATCTCCCGGTCCAGGACGCCGCTCACCGTCTCCCGTTCCTCCAGAAAGAGCGTCCAGTCCATCTGCACGAGACGGGCGTCCACGGCGTTGTCCTCCGGATTCCGTGCGATCACGTCCAGCTCC
>JAWVZK010000048.1:0-17442 GCA_033722275.1 Longimicrobiales bacterium
GGGCTGGCGTTTCTCTTCCTGGCCGGAGTCGGGGAGGCGGGAATCCTCGGCAGCCTGTTTCGGGATCCGTCCTCTGAGGAAGCACTGGAGATGGTAGGATCTATCTTCCTGGCAGGATTTACGTTGGACGTGTGCGCGCGAGCCCGGCCCCTTTCTCTGGCGGTGGACGGCGGGCGTAGGGACCGAGGGAGGGGCGGCCGCGGCGTGCCTGGCTCGAAAAGGGAACGGCGCGAGGCGGGGTCGTCATGAGACGAGCCCCTTCGACGCCCGGGGAAAAAGATGCCGAAGGGCCAAACCGATTGCCGATGCCGCCTCTTCCATGCTCCTTACGTGTTTTGTCGGCCGATCATCCTATCTCCATGTGAAAGGGCAAGTTGAGGCCCTGCAGGGTGGCCGTTCTCTCCGGCGGCACACGGCTTGTACCTAGAACGTCTCCACGTGGCGCGGTGCGCGCGCCGCCGCGGTGCACCGGAGCGATCCGGCTGGCCGTCGACTGAGAACCTTCTCCGTGTTACCGCGGTCTGGGACAGTCAGCGTGGACCGGGAGGAGACGATACATGGTCCGACCATCACGCCTTCTCGTCGTGGACGACGAGCCCGCGCTACGCAGCACGCTGCGGAGCCATCTGTCCGATCTGGGACATCAGGTGCTCGCCGTCGAATCCGGCACGGCGGCCCTCAATCGGATCGGCGCCTTCGATCCCGACATCGTCCTGACCGATGTCCGGATGCCCGGCATCGACGGCTTCGAGCTCCTGGACCACGTCAAGGAGCTCCGTCCCTGCACCGACGTCGTGATCTTCACCGGTCACGGCGACGTGGAGGGAGCCATCGAGGCCATCAAGCGGGGCGCCTCCGACTACCTGGTCAAGCCGCTGGACCTCGACGAGACCGACGAGATCATCCGCCGGTGCCTCCAGAAACGGCAGTCCAGCGTAGAGTCCGAGGCGTCCGAGCCCCGGCCGGTGACGGTGGATCCGGCCCACGGGCTGGTGGGCGAGCATCCTTCGATGATGCACGTGTACAAGACGATCGGCGCCGTGGCGAACACCGAGGCCACCGTGCTGATCCGGGGCGAGACCGGCACCGGCAAGGAGTTGGTGGCGCGTGCCATCCACCGTGCCTCGGATCGGGCGTCCGCGCCCTTCGTGGCCGTGAACTGCGCCGCCGTCCCCGAAGACCTTCTGGAGTCGGAGCTGTTCGGCCATGTTCGCGGCGCCTTCACCGGAGCCAGCATGGATCGTCGCGGGAAGTTCGAGACGGCGGGCAACGGGACGCTCTTCCTGGACGAGATCGGAGACACGACGCTGCCCTTCCAGGCCAAGCTCCTCCGCGTCCTGCAGGAGAAGGAGTTCTACCCGGTCGGCAGCGACCAGCCCCGGCGTACGCAGGCCCGCTTTCTGACCGCGACCCATCGTCCCCTCGAAGAGATGGTCGAACGGGGCTCGTTCCGGGCCGACCTCCTCTACCGCCTGCAGGTGATCGAGATTCCCGTGGCGCCCCTGCGCGAGCGGCGAGGCGACATTCCCAAGCTCGCCCGGCACTTTCTCTTCCAGGCCGCGTCCGAAGCCGGCGTCACGCCGCCGGTCATCCCACCTGCCGTGATGGAGGAGCTCGCGGCGAGGCCCTGGCCCGGCAACGTGCGGGAGCTGAGAAACGTCATGACCCGGGCCGTCGTGCTGAGTCGCGGCCCATCCCTGACGGTCGATGACGTGGGTGGAAGCACGTCGGACCCGGGTGAAGAGGACGACGCGTCCCCGGAGCAGCTTCTCACTCTGGCCGCGGTGCGCGCGGCCGTCGAGCGCCGACACGTCCAGCAGATCCTGCGGGACACCGACGGCAACAAGAGCCAGGCCGCTCGCGTCCTGGGCGTGTCCCGCCCGACCTTGAACCGAATCATCCGGGATCACGATCTGGTCGTTCCCTGACCTGGGCGGCTATCCTGTCGTGGATACGCTCACGCCGGAGCCGGGGTCACGCTCTCTCCTTGGGATCCGTCGCCTCGAGCTCCCGGATGACCTGGATCGCCCCGTGGTTCAGCGCGGCCCGCTCGATGGCCTCCTCTTCTCCCTCTCTCCGTATGGACCAGAGAGGCAGGAAGGACGTGTTGGCGTCCAGGTAGTCGGTCATGCGGGTCTCACGGGCCACGTTGAGCTCCACATGGAGTCGCATGCCGTCTTCGACCTCGAGCTCCACCTTACGGCTCTCCTCGGAGGGCAGGGCGGCCGTGGAGAGGTGCAGCGCCTCCTCCAGAGGCTCGACCCAGATGATCTGGCCGATCCGCACGCTGATGTGGGGCAGGACATCACCGCTCGCGTCGTCGTCCCAGGTGGCTTCGGTGAGGTTCAAGAAGATCTGCTTGGCGCTGAGGAACCCGGCCAGCGAACGACCGGCGGGGATATGGATCTGGCCCGTGAGGGAGCGCTTACCGTGGAGGCGTACCCGGACGGCACGGCGAAGGAGTGACATGAAGAGGTCCGCTGCTCGAGGAGGGATGGAATCGACCGACTTCATTCTATGTCCGCTCGTCCTGAGCACCACCCCATCCCTCCGTCCCGGGACGCCGGCCGCGCGTTGCGTCCGCTCGGCCGCCTCTGGTACTATTGCCCGTCCGATTCCGCCTTCTTCCTGACGGATCGCCCCCGAGGTCCCCGAGCCCATGTCGCTCCACCGCAAGATCGTGTGGCTCTTCATCGGCGTGGCCATCGTCCCCATGCTCGTGGTCGGTGAGTCCCTGCGTCGCGATGCCCTCGCCGCCGCGCTCCGCACGTCGGAGGAGGCGGTCGCCTCCGACGCGCGGTCGGCCGCCCGGCTCCTGGCCCTCGAGGCGAGCTCCGCCGACGCGCTCCTCTCGGCGCTCGCCTCCGGCGTCGGCCTAGCCGGTGTCCCCGACTCCTCCCGTCTCGCGGAGCTCCTGGTCGGGCCCGTGGACGATGGCCACTTCGAGTCATTGAGCGTTCGGGATTCGACGGACACGTCTGTCGCCTCTGCCGGCTCGGGGCCGGACCGGGCGACGCGCTGCACGTCCTTCGGTCGGTCGACGTTGGTCCGCAGAGACGTGTCCCTCGGTTCGGGGGGGCTGGTCCTGGTGGGCACGTACTGGATGGGCCGTACCCTGGATGCGACGGAGCGTGAGGGGCTCACGGTGCTCGGCCCGGAGGGTGGTGTCCTGTTGGCTCCCTCCTGCGAGGCGAATCCGGGCGAGCTCCTGGCCGTGGTGGGACCGGACGAGGCCTCCGGGCGCTTCCGGCTCTCGGGCCCCGGAGAGGCCCGCCACGGGGCCTTCGCCCGGGTCGGGTCTCCGCCCCGGGGGACGGCGTTCGCCGTGGCGACGCTTCCCGGAGCCTCCCTCATGGGGGTGCTGCGCGCCTACGCGGTGCCTCTGGTGCTCCTCGCCGCCGCGACCCTCTTCGTGAGCCTCATCGTCCGGCAGTGGAGCGACGTCCTCGGCGATCTGACGGGCGCCGCCCGCGCGGTGGGTGGTGGCGATCTGAGTCCATGGCTCCCGCCGCCGCGCCGCGACGAGCTGGGTACGTTGACGCTCGCCTTCAGCGAGATGACGGCGAGGCTCCGGGACAGGATGGAGCAGGTGGACCGGAGCGGCCGCCTGGCGGTCATCGGGAAGCTGGCGTCCTACCTTGCCCACGAGATCCGCAATCCGCTGAGCGCGGTGAAGATGAACCTCCAGCGCCTGGACCGTTGGGCCCGTGCGGGCGAGCTGCCCGAACGCTGCACGGAGCCGATCCGGGTGAGCATCGGCGAGGTGGATCGCCTCTCGACGGCCGTCTCCAACGTGCTCCAGCTCAGCCGGAGCCACGACCAGCCGCCGGAGGAGATCAGCGTCCACGAGCTCGTCCGGGAGGCGGGGCTCCTCTTGGACAACGAGTTCGCGACTCGAGGGGTCTCGCTGCGTTGGGAGCTGGACGCCGAGGCCGATCGGATCATCGGTCGACCGGGTCAGCTCAAGGGCGTCGTCCTCAACCTCATGCTCAATGCGCTCGACGCACAGCCCGAAGGGGGCGAGCTGCTTATCCGGTCGAACCTCGCACCGGGGCCCCGGAGCAGCGAGGGGCCACGGGTCGAGCTGAGCTTCCGCGATTGTGGGCCGGGGGTCCCCAGTGACGTGCGTGACCGCATCTTCGAGCCCTTCTTCACGACGAAGGCGAGCGGATCGGGCATCGGTCTGGCCGTGGCCAGCCAGGCCGTCCGGGATCACGGGGGAGACATACGGCTCGAGGAGCTCCGTTCCCTGGGCTCGGGTGCCGACTTCGTCGTGAGCCTCCCCCTGGCGGCGGTGGCGCCGGACTCGGACGCGCCGGGCGCCGCTCCACGACTCGCGCCCTGGATGGAGATCTCGCTTCCCCGTGGAAGGGAAGGCTCGCTGGGACCGGCCCGTCCCCGCGACACCACGAGCGACGACGAGGCGCCCGTCGACCAGAGCTGAGCCCGGCCCCGGTTTCCACCCGGCGGTGTAAAGGCTTTTTACACCCGCCCTCCCAGACGTAAAAAAGATTCGCGCTCCCGGCCGACCTCCCCTCGGCCACGAATCTTCTCAAGTACCTGT
Organism: Longimicrobiales bacterium; assembly: GCA_033722275.1. GTDB lineage: Bacteria > Gemmatimonadota > Gemmatimonadetes > Longimicrobiales > Gaopeijiaceae > UBA2589. Next base: position 4,565 of record JAWVZK010000048.1, read on the forward strand.
ACATCAAGTACTTACGGCATCTGGCACGTTTTGGCCCGACTCGTGCTCCCAGGAGGGCCAGACAAGAAGCCCCCCCGGCGTGTCGGGCCGATGCTCACAGACGGTCGATCGCGCGTCGGGGCCGTCACGCTCACTCGCTTCCCTCCGGATACCAGATCCTCTGATGATTCCCGATCCTTCGACGCTCAAGCTCCTCGCGCTCCTCCTTCTGGGAGGGGTCGTGGTCTACAAGGACGTGCGTGAGCGGAGAATCCCCAACTGGGCGACCCTCCCGGGCGTCCTGGCGGGCCTCGCGTTGTCGGCGGTCGAGGTCGGCGGCTTTCCCGGCCTGGCCCTCCTCGGCGCCCTTGTCGCTCTGGGGCTGGGATTCATGCTCTTCGCCCTCGGGGGCGTCGGAGCCGGTGACGCCAAGCTCTTCGCCGCCGTGGGAGCCTTCGTGGGTCCGGGCGGGTTGCTGCCCGTCCTCATCTACGGCGGTCTCGCAGGCGGAGTCCTGGCGGTGGGAAGCTCCCTTCGCCAGGGAGTGACGCGGTCCGCGCTCAGGAACACCAAGGACCTTCTGGTCCACGTCTTGACGCTCGGGCGCTATGGAGAGCGACGGACGCTCGATTCACCCGAAGCGCATTCGGTGCCCTACGGCGTAGCCATCGCCGTGGGTGCCGTCGCCGCTCTCCTCTTTCCCCTTTCGCTGGGAGGAGGTGTCTCTTGAAGACCCTTCGACGGTTCTTCGGGGCGTCCGACCGTGGCCAGGCCATGGTGGAGTTCGCCCTCACCATTCCCATCCTGCTTCTCATCCTCCTCGGCATCGCCGACTTCGCCCGGGCGTGGAACGTCTACGAGGTCCTCACCGATGCCGGCCGCGAGGCGACCCGTCTGTCGGTCGTGGACAACGGATCCACGGAGCAGGACGTGCGGGAGGTCGTGAAGGAGGCCGCGTACTACGCGGGCATCACGGTCACGGATAGCGACATCGGCATCGTCGAGGGCGCCACCCGCGGTGAGCCCACCACGGTGACCGTCACCTACGACTATCAGCTCCAATGGGTCGGTTGGCTGCTCGCGCCTTTCATGGACAGCACCACGATCACCTTCAACGTCGTATCGACGATGCGACGCGAATAGCAGGGAGTCCTACATCATGAAGAAAAAGCGCATGCTCATCGTCCTGCTCCTGGCGATTGTGTCGGGATCGGTGGCCGCCTACTCGGCGCTCACGTATCTGCGGGATCGTCCGGCTCCTCTGATGGCCGCGAACGAGACCACGGAGACCTCGCCCGTCGTGGTCGCCGCTCGGGATCTGCAGCTCGGCCAGAAGCTGACGTCCGACGACGTCCGGGTCGTGCAGTGGCCCTCGAATCTGCTTCCCACGGGCTATGCGACCGACCCGTCCGAGGTGCTGGATCGAAGCATCGTGAGCAACGTGCACACGAACGAGCCGATCCTCGCGTCCCGTCTCGCCGATACCGGGCTCCACGGCATGATCCCCCTGATCCCGAGCGGCATGCGCGCGCTGAGCGTGAAGGTCGACGAGGTCGTGGGTGTCGCCGGCTTCGTGACCCCCCAGACGCGGGTCGACGTCATCCTGATCATGCGTCTTCCCGGATCCCAGGAGGCCGTCAGCAAGGTGATCCTGCAGAACATCCAGGCGGTCGCCGCCAACCAGCAGATCAGCGAGGACGAAGACGGAGAGCCCATGGTCTCCACCGTCGTGACCGTCCTGGTGACGCCGGAGCAGGCCGAGCGCCTCGCTCTGGCGGCCACCGAAGGGAAGATCCAGATGGCGCTCCGCAACACCCTCGATCTGGAGGGCGTGGAGACCACCGGCGAGCGCCAGTCGCGTCTCTTCGTGACCGAGTCGGGCGGGGCTCCCCGTCCAGCGGCGTCCCGACGCGCTCCCACCTCCCGCGCGCCCTCCGAGAGCATCATCGAGATGTACCGAGGTGGGGTCCGGACCCTGATCTCCTACCGCTAGCCGACGCACAACCGCAAGAGGACGAGCTCCATCATGTCTGAACCTACCGTATCCACGCTGCGCACTCTGGCGCGCATCGCGCTGCTGTATGCGCTTCTGCAGGCCGCGACTCTGGCCGCTCCCGACGCGCTCTTCGGTCAAGAGGACGTCCAGACTCAGGCGGCTCGGGTGATCACGGTGAGCCGTGGTTCGACGGCGATCCTGACCCGGCCCGACTCCATCACCCGGCTCTCCATCGCCGACCCCGAGGTCGCCGAGCCGGTGCCGATCCCACCGAACCAGGTCCTGATCAACGCCAACAATCCGGGTTCGACCAGCCTGGTGGTATGGGGTGCCAACAACGTCGCCCGCATGTACACCATCGAGGTCACGGCGGACGTCGCCTCCCTCCAACGTCAGATCGACGAGCTCTTTCCCGACGCGGGCGTCGAGGTGACCAGCACGGGCTCCGCCATCGTGCTGTCCGGAGAGATCCGTGATCCCCAGGTCGTCCGGAAGGCCACCGAGCTCGCCGAGACCGCGGGAATCACGCTCGTCAACAACCTCCAGGCCCCGCCGCCCGAGCAGGTTCTCCTGCACGTGGAGTTCGCGGAGGTCAGCCGGTCTGCCATGAAGGAGCTCGGCACCGATCTCCTGCGCATCATCAACCCCGAGGGACTGGACGACAACTGGGACTTCGACGATGACGACACCCACGTCTTCGAGACCATGTCGGAGGGGTTCGTCAACATCATGGTGGAAGGCAACGATTCACGCCTCGACCTCGCCATCCGCGCCCTGAAGAACAGCGGTGAGTTCCGCAGCCTGGCCCAGCCGAATCTGGTGACCCGCGAGGGTAGTCCTGCGACGTTCCTGGCGGGCGGTGAGTTCCCGTTCCCCACGGTGCAGGGCGGCCAGAACACCAGCGCCGTCACCATCGAGTGGAAGGAGTTCGGCATCCGGCTGAACTTCCTGCCTACCATCTCCAACAGCGGCAACATCCGCCTACAGGTGGCACCCGAGGTCTCGTCTCTCGACTTCGCCAACGGCCTGAGGTTCCAGGGATTCGACATCCCCAGCATCCTGGCGCGCCGCGTCGAGACCGACGTCGAGCTAGGCCCGGGCCAGACCCTGGCCATCGGCGGGCTCATGGACAACACGATCATCGAGGACGTGAACAAGATCCCGATCCTCGGTGACATCCCGATCCTCGGGTACTTCTTCAAGTCCGAATCCGCGCGGCAGAATCGCACCGAGCTGCTCGTCCTGGTCACGCCCTATATCCTCGACCCCGACGATCTGCCCGCGCCTCCTCTGCCCACCGGTGACCCCGTCGATTGGGATTGGGATGGCCATATCGAGGATTGGCTGGAGGAGAATCCGCCCACCGACTGGATGGAGACCACGCCGAGTCGGACCAGCGGGAGTGACGCGGACGCGCCGGATCCGGCCCCCGAGGCCGGAGCGTCGGACGACGCCGCAGCCCCCTCGGACGACGCTGTCGCCCCTTCGAACGACGGCGCAGCACCCTCCTCGGACGACGGCAGCCTGCCGTCGTCCGACCCTCAAGCGCCTGACAGCATCGGCGCCGGAAGCTGAGAACGATGAAGACGGTAACGAAGACGAAGACATTCCGGAACGAGCGGGGTGGAACCCTCGTCATGGTCGCGCTCTCCCTCTTCCTGATCCTGGGGATGGCGGCCCTCGCAGTGGACCTGGCGGCAGCGTTCGCATGGCGGGCCGCGGCGCAGAAGATCGCCGACGCGTCGGCGCTGGCGGGTGGCAGCGCGTTCCTGGATCTGCCCCTGGACGTCGCCGAGCAGCCGGCACGGGACCGGGCGTACGACTACGCGCTGGCCCACGCGATTCGTGGGGAGCGTATCGATTCCTCCGAGGTCACCGTGCAGGTCCTGGTCGATTCCACGAAGGTCCGGGTCTGGATCAACCGCGACCAGATGGGGGTCTGGTTCGCCCGGGTCATCGGCATCCCCACGGTGGACATCGGCGCCATGGCGGCCGCCCAGGCCCTACGCTCGGGCGCCGCCCGGTGCCTCAAGCCTTTCGCGCTCCCCGACTCCTGGGACGACGCCGAACAGGAACAGGACGGCGACAACGTCTGGGATACCGGAGAGTCCTGGGAATTCGGGAGCGACGAGAACGACCGCTACCAGCGCTTCGACGGCTCTGACGCGGCCGACGCCACCAGCGCCACCGGCTACGGCAGCGACCTTCGGGACTCCGACGGAGACTGGGGCCGAAGCCTCCTGCTCAAGTCCGCAGACCCGCAGAGCGAGTACGTGCTCGAGCCGGGCATCTTCTTCCCCTGGCGTCTTCCGCCCGATCCCAACCAGGAGGACTGTGATTCCGGCGGGGGCGGCACCACCGCATCCGGCGGCGCCACCTACCGGAAGAACATCTGCAGCTGCAACCAGAGCCTCATCGAGCTGGGCGAGCCGTACGAGCTCGAGCCCGGCAACATGATCGGCCCCACGAGCCAGGGCATAGACGAGCTCATCGCCGAGGACCCCGACGTTTACTGGGAGCCCACCGCCAACGGTGGAAAGGGCAACGTGGTTCGACCCAACCCGGACGGCGGCTACACCGAGGTGGGCACGAGCACCCCGAGGGTGGTCAAGATCGCCCTCTTCGATCCCACCCAGGTGACCAGCTCGGGAATGCAGACCATCACGTTCAACAACTTCGCGCTGATGTTCCTGGAGGACATGCCGGGAAGCCAGTCGGACGTCCGAGCGCGGTTCATGTACTTCGCCGGAGGTGAGGCCAGCCCGGGAGCCACGGATGGCTCCCTGGTCCGCTACCTGCGGCTCGTCGAATAAACGGAGCCCCTGATCATGATCAACTGCGTACTCGTCTCGGCCGAGGAAAACCTCCAGCGTCACGTCAAGGCTGTATCGGGCGCTCACAACAGCCCGCTGACCATCGCGCTGGAGCTTCAGAAATCGGCTGCCGAGGTCTCTCGCGACGAGGTGGCGCACATCCTCGGCGCGAATCCCCAGGTCGTCTTGCTCGACCTGGGCGGATCGACCACCGGCGTGCGCGTGCTCGAGGCCCTGAGCCAGGAGGCGCCCGACGTGGCGATCATGGCGGCCGGTCCGGCGCTTCACGCCGACGCTCTCCTCCAGGTCATCCGCGCCGGGGCCAGCGAATACCTGCCGCGGCCGTTCACGCCCGAGGAGGTCTCGGCGGCTCTGGACCGCGTGCGCCGGCGGGTGCACAAGGCGCACCCAGACACCGAGGTGGACCGGGGAGACGTGACGACCCTCTTCAGCCCGAAGGGCGGGACCGGCGTGACGACGCTCGCCGTGAACCTGGCGCTGATCCTCCAGGAGAGGACCGAGAGCGACGTGGCGCTCCTCGACCTCTCCCCCTCTCTGGGGACGTCGGCGCTGGCCATGGGCCTGAACCCGCGGTACTCCTACCTCGACGTGATCCAGAACTTCCACCGTATCGACGACGAGCTCTTCCCGTCGTTCCTCGAGGTGCACGAGTCCGGGGTCAGCGTCCTCGCCTCGCCCCCCAAGGCGGGAGACCAGAACGGACCCTCCATGGATGAGGTCATGGCCCTCCTGCGGTTCTTCCGGCGTCATTTCGGCCACGTGGTGGTCGACGCCGGCCACAGCCTCACGAACGCCGTCGACACCGCGTTCATGGATTCGGCCCACCGCCTCATCGTGACCACGCCCGAGCTCCCGACGCTCCGCAACGTGAAGCGAGCCCTGGAGATCTTCCCCGACCACGGGGAGGAGAGGGAGGCGCCTCGCCTGGTGCTGAACCAGTTCGCAGAGGGCCTCGGGATCACCCTCCAGGATCTCGAGGACGGACTCGGCCTCCCCGTCGACTTCGTGATCCCCCAGGCACAGAAGCTGACGACGGAGAGCCTCAACCTCGGGCGCCCGGCCGTCCTCACGGGACGGTCGGCATTCCGGCGGTCCGTGGAGAAGATCGGTGCCGAGATCTCCGGCACGAAGGCCGTCGCGGCCCAGACGTCGGGACTTCTTCGTGCGTTGGTCGAGCCGTTCCGATCGGCTGCCGCCCTCGCCTAGGACTGAAAGGAGAATGGTATGAGCATGTCGGTCATCCTCACGGCGGTTCTGGTCTTCTCCGCCGTCGTCTTCGGAACGCTCTCCCTGGCCCTCGTCTGGGAGGTCCTGCAGGATTGGCTCACGGAGCGGGAAGTGGGCAAGCGACTCCATCCGGTCCTCACCGGTGAGAGCCAGAGCTACGAGCTCCAGGACGACCTCCTGCGTCAGCTCGAGTCGACGGGGGGCTTCTTCGCTCATCTCGCGCAGGCGCTGCCCGGCCTCGACAGGACGGACAAGCTCATGCAGGAAGCCCGGCTCGAGTGGAGGGCCGACACCTTCCTGCTCATCTCCACCGGCGTGGCGGCGGGATGCGGGACGGCCGCGTTCCTGATCTCCAATCAACTGTTCGCCGGCGCCCTCGCGGCGGCCATCGGGGCGGCCATGCCGTACCTCTACGTTCGCCGCAAGCGCAAGATGCGACTGGCGCGGTTCGAGGAGGAGCTGCCCGAGGCCATCGACCTGCTCACCCGGGCCATCCGGGCCGGGCATCCCCTCACGTCGGGGATGCAGATGGTGGCCAACGAGGGCCCTCCCACGGTGGCCGTGGAGTTCCGTCAGGTCTTCGAGGAGCAGAGGTATGGTCTCCCGTTCGAGGACGCGCTCCTCGGAATGGTCGACCGGGTGACCCTCCTCGACGTGAGGATCTTCGCCGTCGCCATCCTCATCCAGCGCGAGGTGGGCGGCAACCTGGCCGAGATCCTGAACAACCTGGCCGACACCATCCGCAAGCGCTTCTACATCCGCCGCCAGCTCCGGACCTACACGGCCCAGGGGCGGATGAGCGGCTATACCCTCTTCGCCCTCCCCATCGTGGTCGGCCTGCTCACGTATCTCATCGAGCCCGAGCACATCGGTCTCCTGTTCACGACCACGGCCGGCTGGTTCATGGTGATCACCGCCATCGTCCTGCAGCTCATAGGCGGGCTGTGGATCCGGAAGATCGTCGACATAGAAATCTGAGGAGCTCCATCCATGACCATTCTGATCACCGTCAGCACGGCCCTCACCATCGCGCTGCTGATCTTCCTCGTCGCCGAGCTCGTCCCCGGCCGATCGGCGGGGGTGGTGAAGGACCGCATGGTGGACATGGGGCTGGGCGCCCTCGCCTCGAAGGACCGCATGCGGCGGGCCCGACAGCGAAGCAAGCTCAAGAAGCTGCTGCGCTACGTCGGCGACCACCTCGAGACGCGACACGAGGACTGGAGCTCTCTCCGCCACAAGCTGATCCACGCGGGCTACCGGGACTCGAGCGCGGTGGCCGTCTACCTCGGCATCCGCTTCACCGCCATGGTCGGCCTGGGCCTCTACGGCTTCGTCCTGGGAGGCGCGGCGGACGTGTCGGGGGCCTTCCCGATCTTCCTCGGGCTGCTCGGTGTCGCGGCTGGGTGGATCATACCGCGCTTCATCCTGGCCTCGAAGGTCACCCGGCGGCAGAAGGAGATCCAGAAGGCTCTGCCCGACGCCTCCGATCTCCTCGTGATCTGCGTCGAAGCCGGTCTGGGATTGAACCAGGCCCTGGTTCGCGTCTCCGAGGAGATGCGCCACCAGAGCAAGCTCTTCACCGAAGAGCTGACCCTCATGAACATGGCCATTCGCGCCGGGACGCCCCGGGAGCGCGCCCTCACCGACTGGGCCATGCGGACCGGCGTGGACGACGTCCGCTCCCTCGCCACGATGCTGGTCCAGACCGAGCGCTTCGGGACGTCCATCGCCCACTCGCTCCGGGTCCATTCGGAGAGCATGCGAGCCAAGCGGCGTCAGCGTGCCGAGGAGGCGGCGGCGAAGACCACCATCAAGATGATCTTCCCGCTCGCGCTCTGCATCTTCCCGGCCATGTTCGTGGTGATCCTCGGGCCGGCCTTCATCAGCATCTTCCAGACCTTTGCAAGCCTGTAAACGTGGATCGATCGGTACGAATCGTGAATCAAACCCGGGGCACGCTCCTGGCGAGCCGAAGTGACGTCGCCGTCACCTGGTTGCATCGCCTGCTGGGACTCGGCCGCGGAGACCCGGACCTGGGGGAGGGCCTCCTCCTGGTCCGTTGTAACGCCGTGCACACGTACGGCATGGCCTCTCGCATCGACGTGGTCTTCGTCGACCTCCACGGTCGGGTACTCGACGTCGTGCCCGAGATGAAGCCGTGGAACCGGTCGGGCCGCATACCCGGCGCTCGCTACGCGCTTCAATTGCCCGAGGGCACCGTCCGTGCCTCCGGAACCAGCGTCGGAGACCTCCTCTCTTGGTCGCCCTCCCGTCACACTTCCCTTCTATCGCAGGAGACCGCATGATCCGCCCCGACACCATGAACGACACCCCGGCGGACTCCTCCGGATCGGGCGGGGACCCACGCGTCTCGGAGCAGGCACACGGCGTCCAGGGGCGTCACGCCTCCCTCTCCTCGGCGCCTGGGACCGCCACGGAGCATCTCGTCGCGCCTCCGGTGCCCGACAGCATCGAGGATACGGGACTCTCGGCCTCCCAGGTCAGCGAGCTCGTGCTCAAGATCCTCTATCAGCATGGGAACATGCGGGGAGATCGGCTCGCCAAGACCATCGCGCTGCCCTTCCACGTCATCGACGATCTCCTCCTCACCGCGCAGCGGATGCACCTGGTGGAGGTCCCCGAAGCGATGGCCCACGGGCGGAACGGCTACACGTTCGCCCTCACGGGCGAGGGTCGGGAACGAGCCCGGGCCGCCCTGGAATCCAGCCAGTACATCGGTCCCGCACCCGTACCGCTGGAGCAGTTCTCCCACTGGGTCGAGCTCCAGTCGGTGGCCAACTTCGAGGTGAGCCGCGAGCAGCTGGAGGAGGCCATGAGCGATCTGGTCCTCCCGGGCGGCATCTTCAAGGCGCTGGGCCCCGCGCTGAACTCGGGGGGATCGATCTTCCTCCACGGCGCTCCGGGGAATGGTAAGACGTCCATCGCCGAGCGGCTCGGCAAGCTCACCTCCACCAGCATCTACCTGCCTCGCGCGGTCATGGTGAACGGCAACGTCATGGTCCTCTACGATTCCATCTATCACGAGCTGGTGGAGGAGGAACCGGAGTCCGGGGCCGCATCGGCGCTGGTCCGGTCCAAGGCGAAGTACGACGCCCGGTTCGTCCACGTGAAGCGACCCACCGTCTTCGTCGGGGGCGAGCTCACGATGGAGCAGCTCGACGTGCAGTTCGATCCCTACTCGAAGGTCTACCAGGCGCCCTTCCAGCTGAAGGCCGTCGGGGGCGTCCTGCTCATCGACGACTTCGGTCGCCAACGCATGCGTCCGGAGGAGATCCTGAGCCGATGGATCGTGCCGCTGGAGAAGGGATTCGACAATCTCTCCTTCCGATCCGGAATCAAGTTCCCGGTGCCCTTCGACTGCCTTCTGATCTTCGCCACCAACCTCAACCCGGGGGATCTGGTGGACGAGGCTTTTCTGCGCCGCATCCAATACAAGGTCGAGATCCGCAGTCCCGACCGCGCGGCCTTCGAGCAGATCTTCCGTCTCAACTGCGACGAGTTGGAGATCGATTTCGACCCCCGGGCCATCGATCTCCTCTACCACGAATACTACGAAGCCAATGGAATCGCCCCGCGGGGGTGCCATCCCCGTGACATCCTCAAGAGGATCCAGGCCGTCGCCGAGTACGAGGGCGTGGAAGCCAGGCTGGAGCCGGAGGCGCTGCGTCAGGCGGTGGACTCCTACTTCCTGGTCATGGAGGAGGAGTACCAAGCGGGCATTCCCACGGCGATTCACACTGAAGGAGACGATCGATGAGTAGAGACCAGGATACGGAGAAGACGACCACGGACGAGGTAGCCACCGAGGAGGGGCTCCGGACCCGCCTGACCATCGTGGAGAGCGAGGCCGCGCGCCTGCGTCAGACCCTCCGCTGGATCTGGGTCGGGATGGCGGCTTCCGTCGGCCTGATCGTGGGCATCGCCGCATCGAGCGGCGCGTTCAACGACGAGCCAGGCGTCGTCGAGGCTACCCGTCTCCTCCTCGTCAACGAGGAGGGCAAGGCCCGCGGGGAGTGGCTCATCGACGACGAAGGCAACGCCCGCATCGTCTTGAAGGACCAGCAGCAGCGCGACCGCATGCTTCTCTCGGTACGGACCGGTGGGTGGCCGGGCATCGCCCTCGTCAACGAGGCGGGTCAGCGCCGCGTCGCGCTGGGCCTTCTGCCCGACGAGACGACCAGCCTGGTCTTCGCCGACGGAGGCGGGATTCCCAGGGCCGTGCTCGGGCTCACCGGTGGCGAGAGCGCGAACCTGGTCCTCGCCGACCGGGAAGGCGTGAGCCGCATCGGCCTGGGCCTCGACGGCAGCGGAATGGGAAGCGTCCTGCTCCCGGACCAGTCGGATCGATGACTCCCCCGGCGCCGCCGGCGTCGTCTGATCCCGCGGTCTTCCGCGGAGGCGCCGGCCGCGTCGGGACGGGAGCGGATCACGCCGGCGCGGAGGCGAATAGGGTCCGGCCCGTGGCCGTGGCCCTCCTCCTCTGCTGGCTGGGACTGTGGGCCATGGTCGGGCCCGTGCTCTGGCTCGGGATCGTCCTCATCGCTCTCGTGCGCTTCGGCCCCGAGCTCGTCCTCGCTGTAGCCCGAGGCGCGAACGCGTCCGAGGCGAGCGAGGGACTGAGAAGGGCCCTGGGCGTCTACCGTCGCGGCTTCGCCATGGCCACTGACGCCATCTTCCCCGTCGAGGAGGACGGGGTCCGCTGGGACGACGGCGGTTCGTCGATGCTCCGCGTCCGGGGCGGGCCGAAGATCGCCCGGTAGATCATCGACGGGATACAGACATCCGTCGTGGTCACCAGGGTCGCGGAGGCCACGAGCGTGAAGCCGAGGGCGTAGCCGAGGCCGGAGGCCGGCGACTCGAACGCCCAGATCGTCAGCAGTAGCCAGACCGACCCGAGGCCGCAGGCGAAGCGGGACGGCGCCCCCCGTCCTGGCAACGGTGGCGTGCCCCGGAGGTGCCGGATCCCGTGATTGTAGAGCAGATCGAAGGGATGCACGGGGGAGAGGGCGGCGGTGAAGGCGATGGCGGCCAGGACGCCGAGAAGCACCGTGGACGCCGTCGCCGTTCCGAGGAGCGCCAACGTCGCGCAGAGCCCGAAGGCCATACGCAGCCAGGGGCCCGCCTGGGCGAGCCGGTCCCGTTCCACCGAGTCGAATCCCTGGATGTCGAGGCGCCGGAGCCGCGCCTCGCTGATGGTGCGTCGCATGGTCCCTCCTCTTGGTCGTGGGAGTCGTCCGCTCGTCGGACTCGCGTCTTCACCTCCCAGAGGCGCAGCTCCGCTAGAAAAGGGCTCAGGCTCGAGAGCTCGGGAACCTGGCGGAGTTCCCCGGGTGCGAGGGAGCGCGGGCACGCACTTCGCCGCTCGGCGAGGCGTCGCCGAGATGGCGGAGGGCACGGAGGTCGGATGCAGGGCATGTCGAGGGTCGTGGGACGCCCCGGGTCAGGGGTCAGGGGTCCGAGGGGCCGCCGCCTCCTGCTCACCGTCCTCTTCCCGGCTCTGTCGGCCGTTCCCGGCTGCGCCCAGACGGAGGCCGATCCGGTCCAGGCGGCCGGCCTCGAGGCCTTCCGGGAGGCCCTTCGAGATCCGGACGACGCAGCCGGCCCCCCCGAGCCCGTGCGGTCGCCCGCGCCGTGTCGGGTGACCCGGATCGTCGACGGCGACACCATCGACTGCGAGCCCGTGGGCCGGATCCGCCTCATCGGCATGGACACGCCGGAGCGGGGGCAGCGTCCCTATGGCCCCCGGGCCACCAGGGTGCTGCGCGGAATGATCCCCGTGGGCACGCCCGTGGAGGTGGAGCGCGACGTGGAGCCCACCGATCGCTATGGACGTGTCCTCGGATACGTCTGGGTCTCGGGGGAGCTGGTCAACTGGTGGATGGTCCGTACCGGCTACGCGGTCACCCTCACCTACCCGCCCAACGTCCAATACGTCGAGCGATTTCGGGACGCGCAGGCGGAAGCGCGCAGGGAGGGGGCGGGCCTCTGGGCGGTGGACGGCTTCGCGTGCGAGCCGCGAGCGTACCGGGCGGGAGCATGCGGGCGTTGACGACCCTGCGCCCTCAGGTCTCGATGGTGTAGATCTCCCGCCGCCCCTCCACCACCAGGTCGTGGTAGCCTTGCATGGCCTCGCGCGCGTCCTCGCTCTCCATGACGCTCGCCTCCATCTGGCGGAAGCCGTCGAGGCTCTCGGCCTCGCTCTCGAAGATCAGGGTCCAGAAGCGCTCACCGCTCACGTCGGTGTAGACCCGGGGTGAGCCGTAGCCCATGTCCTCGATGACGCTGGCCAGGGCCTTGAACTTGTCCACCAGCGTGCGGACCTGTCCGGGCCTGCAGTGCATGACTTCGCGGATGAGATACATGGTCCTCCTCCGAATGGGAGACTCCGCCGTCCCCGCCGGTAGCATGCAGCGACGGTAAGCCTCGGGGAGGGCTCGGCGAAAGGGTGGAGCCTCGACGCCCGCTGCGTCGACGCCCGCTTGCGTCAACGCCCGCGCTGCGTCGTCAGATACGCGGCGAGCGCGTCCAACTCCTGATCGGAGAGCCCGGCGAAGCCTTCCTTCGCACGAATCACGCTGCGAGACAGTCCTGGACGGACCGAGGGGGCCGCGACGATGTGGGCATGGATCTCGGCGCGGGTGAGGCGTGCGCCGACTCCGTCGAGGGGACTTCGCGGGTTGCCCGAGGACCCCAGGGCATGGCAGCGGAAGCACCCGGCGTCCTGGAAGACCCGTTCGCCGAGACGTGCGACGGCTGGATCCACGGACTCCCACGGGGGCGGGGCCGAGCGCTCCGGGGGCGCTTCCGGCGGGCCGGCCCGA
>JAWVZK010000049.1:0-16060 GCA_033722275.1 Longimicrobiales bacterium
GAGACTTCGGCGGGTGGAGGCCCGGCCCGGGACCCCACCGCGACTCCCAGCGGACGGAAGCCGGCGGAGCGTCGGCCGTGGATGAATTCGAATTCTCGTTCTGTTCTGCTGGAGGCGAGGTCGCGAGGATCTCCGACGCCAGGGAGGTCCGGCCGTGGATCGAAGGACTCGCGGGTCCCGGCGCCACCGTCGCCGTAGGAGAGGGCGTCGGGCCCGACTACGTTCCAAAGACGCTGTCCCGGGCGGCGCCCGCAGACGCCGACGTGGGTCTCTCCAGGGCCACGGGGGGCGTGGCAGGAACTGGAAGTTTGATTCTGTTATCCTCGGATGGACGGCTCACCCAGCTTCTGCCGCCCCTCCACGTCATCGTTGTGGACGGATCCTCGGTCCATCGCACGTTGCGGGAGGCGCTGATGGCCATCGGTGGCGAACTGCCCTCGGCGGTAGGCCTCCATTCGGGACCGAGCAAGTCGGCGGACATCGGTCAGGTGATGGTCCGCGGGGTCCACGGCCCCGGCCGCGTCGTCGCGCTGGTGCTGACCCGGACGTGACGGACGGTTCCGGCACCCGCCGCATCTGCGCGGTCCATGCCATGGTGTACGCCCCGGTGGCGAAGGACGAGGGTCGCCCGCATCTTCTGGCGGCGCGAGAGGGGTGCCGCCAGCCCGGGGCCACCGCACCCCCCTCCGGACGTCGATTTTCCTCCCGCCTGGCGAAGGGACCGTGACCGAATCAGCGACGGACGCTCTTCCTGCCCGACAGCTCCGCAGGGTCCTTCGAGTCCGGGACGGGCTCGCGGTGACCGTCGGGATCGTCATCGGCGCGGGCATCCTGGGAACGCCCGGCCTCATCGCCGGCTACCTGGGCGACCCGCTCCTGATCCTGGCGATGTGGTTCTTCGGCGGGGTGGTGGCGGGGCTCAGCACCCTCGTGCTGGCGGAGATGGCCGCTGCGCTTCCCGAGGCCGGAGGCAAGTTCGTCTACGCGCGTCACGCCTGGGGCCCGACCATGGGATTCGTCGCAGGCTGGTCGGAGCTCATCGTGACCCGTGGCTTCAGCGGGGCGTCCAAGGCCGTGCTCATCGCGACGTACGTCATCGGTCTGACGGGACGGGGATCCGTTCCCCTCCTCGCCCTCGCGGTGGTCCTGGGATACTTCGTGCTCCACACCCGCGGGCTGAGGACCAGCACGACCTTCCAGAACGTGACCACCTTCATCAAGGTGCTCATCGTCCTCATCATCGCGGCCGTAGGTATGGCGGGAGGCAACGCTTCGGGGCTTGGTGTCGAGACCTTCGCCGGGGAGGCCACGGCGGGACTGCTCGGCTACGCCTTGGCCTACCAGTCCATCTCCTTCGCCTACTACGGCTGGGAGGACGCGGCGAAGATGTCCGAGGAGGTCATGGAGCCCGGGCGGGCGCTCCCGAGGATCCTTCTGGGCGGCGCCCTCGCCGTCATGGCCCTCTATCTCCTGATGAACATCTCCTTTCTCACGGCGATGACGCCCGAGGAGATGGCGGGATCGGAGCTGGTGGCCGCCGACGCCACCGCCGCCGTCTTCGGAGACGCCGCGGGAACCGTCGTGGTCGTGGCGAGCCTCCTGATCCTCATCAGCAGCGCCAACGTGAACTTCCTCGGACTCCCCCGCGTGGCCTACGGCCTGGCCCACAACGGGCTGGCGCCGAAGGCGTTCACGCAGGTCGACGAGCGAGGCACACCGAGAAACGCCCTCTACTTCATCACCGCGTGGATCGGCTTCCTGGCGCTCACCGGGAGCTTCGAGCTGCTCATCCGCTTCATGATGACCGTGGCCATCACCGTCGACACGATGGTGCTGCTGGGCTACTTCAAGCTCCGCGCCTCACGGCCCGAGCTCGAGCGCCCCTTCACCATGCCTGGGCACCCCGTCCTCCCTGCGCTGACGATCCTGCTGTACATCGCCATCCTGGTGATCCTCGTGTGGACCCAGCCGATGCTCGCCCTGGGTGCGGGCTCCATGCTCGCCGCCATGCTCGTCGCGGGGATCCTCACCACACGAAGGGCCGCCGGGCCGTGAAGATCCGCCGCGAGATGGGGCCGGGGCGGGCGTGACCACCGAGACGGTGAACGCCCTGGTGCGCGTCGGCGTCACCCACATCGTCGGGATTCCGGACAATACGTCCGGACCGCTCTTCCTCCGGGCCCGCCGGCATCCCACCCTCCGCCTGGTCACCACGACCCGGGAGGGCGAAGCGGTCGCCTTGGCCTCGGGGTTGTGGCTCGGCGGCGCGCAACCCCTGGTGGTCGTCCAGAACACCGGCCTGCTCGAGGCTGGCGACGCCCTGCGGGGAACCGCCGTGCGCATGGGCGCGTCCGTCCCTCTTCTGGTCACGGGGCGCGGCTACGCTAAGATGCGTCGAGCGGGCGTTCGCCTCCGCGAAGAGCTGACCATGGACCTTTTGACCCGTCCGGACGTCGACTCCACGGCCCTTCTCACAGAGCCGACGCTCGAGGCCTGGGGGATCCCTTTCCGTCTCTGTGACGACGAGGAGGAGCCGTCGGCCCTCATCGCCGAGACGGTCCGTGCGGCCCGGAGCCAGGAGCGGCCCGTCGCCTTGATTCTCACCCGCACCCTGGATTGACGTGCTTACGGTCGCGCAGCTCCTGCAGCCGCTGGCCGACGCCCGGACGGAGGAATTCGTCGTGACCACCATGAGCGTCGTCCGGCCCTGGGGCCGTCTTTCCGACGGCGATCTGGACTTCGCCTCCGCCGACAGCGCCATGGGGCACGCCGCGGACCTCGCCCTCGGCGTGGCGCTGGCTCGCCCCGACCGCCGCGTCGTGTGCCTGAACGGCGACGGAAGCATGCTCATGTGTCTCGGGACGCTCGCCACGACGGTGGAGGCCGGTGCCTCGAATTACGTCCTCGTGCTGTGCGACAACGGTGAGTACGAGATCACCGGCCATCAGGACGTCCCCGCCAGGTATCGGCTCGACTGGGCGCGAATGGCGGAAGCGACGGGCTTCCGCCACGTCTTCCGATTCGAGGACCCGCGAGCCTGGGCGGTGACGGTTGCGGATGTGCTCGCCGCGCCGGGACCCACCTTCGTCCATGCCCTCGTCGAACCCGGCGAGGAAGGCCCCATCAGCCGATCCCCCTCCGAGCCGTCCCGGTATCTAAAGCACTCCCTCGCCGAGTGGTCGCGAATCGCACGGGCGGAGCTGACGGCCCCGCGACGGTAGGACCAGCGCCCGTCGGGGCCGCTTAACGAAGGCCGCTCCGCGACGTCCAATGGGCAGACGGCCGAGCGGTTCGGCCCGAGTGAAGACGACAGAGGAGGCGTTCGATATGCGCGCGACGAGAGCGTGGAGCCTGCTTACGGCGGGAGGAATGATGTGGCTCGGGGTCGCCGACCTCTCGGCCCAAAGATCTCCCGAAGGTCGCGGGCCCGGCTCCCACCGTGGTCCGGGCGTGGAGATGATCCTGTCGGCTCGCGACCGGCTCGGCCTCACCGAAGACCAGGTGGCGGAGCTGAGCGATCTCAGGGAGCAGATGGTGGCCCTCCGCACCACCCACCGGACCGCCATGGAGCAGATGCGCTCCTCGGGCGACCAGATGCGTGGGGCGGTGCGGGAGCGGGTCGAGGCGATCCTCTCCGAGGACCAGATGGTCAGGTTGGACCAGATCCGCCAGGCCCGACCCCGTCGGGGTGGGGGGGACGCGGCTCACGGTCGCCACGGGCCCCGGTGGCGCGAGCCGGGAAGCAGGGGCGTGGGTGGCCGTGGCTTAGGAGGTCCTCGAGGGGACTCGGGCCACGTGGAGCGCTGCGGCCCTGGCGGGCCGGGCCCGGTGAGCTGAACCCACCCGCAGGATGATCCGGGTGGTCTAAGGGTTCTCCCGGAGCCACCGACGCAGGTCTCCCACGTCGTACCGACCGTTGGCGTTGCCCGTCGAGTCCAGGTGTGCCCGCTCTCCGGCGGTCAGCGCGCCCGGCTCGGTGGCCAGGAAGGGCTCCACGAGCTCCTCGACGGTCACCACCCACTCGATGGGCGCCGAGACGTGCACGGTGACCGGGTCGGATTCGTCCCCGTCGGTGTCGCGAACCCGGAACGTGAAGGTGTAGGGACCTTCGTCGACGACGGAGCCCATGAGGAGAAGGTCGTCACCCCTCGCCTCCAGCGAGAAGCACTCAGGCAGATCCCCCAGGCCCGTGTAGGGCCCCCGTCCACCGGCGATCCGGACCGGTACCTCGAACGTGCGGATCTTCATCACCGCGAAGGGCTCCGGCGGCGGAACGAGACGCGGTGCCACCCCGGTGGAGAGGACGACTCGCGCCCGGCCGTTCCCCAGGTGGACCTCGTGGACGGCGACGGGCGCGTAGGTTCCGTCGCTCATGGCCAGCTGCGGCACCGAGTGGAAATGGAGCTCGTCCGTGTCTCCGCCGCCGCCCCAGACGTCGCCGGGGACGCCGCGGTCACCGCCGTTCAAGGCGGTACGGAGGAGCCCACGGTCGCCGTCGCGCTCCAGGAGCGTCAGGCCGTAGGGGTCGGCCGAGCTCGGGTCGGGCCGGAGTGACGCGGAGTAGTCGACCTTGTAGAAGAGCACCCCGTCGGCGGGAAGGTCGGCGTCGAATCCGGACCGGGTCCGGAGCTCGACGAGGAGGAACTCGTTCCCCACGTGGTCCAGGGGAATCCCGATCCCCACGCCGGAGCTCTGGATCGGCTCCAGGACGATCTCCTCGTTCCAGACTTCGCCCGGATCGACGAAATCGGCCCACCCGAGGTCCCACTTCGACCAGGCGCCCAGATGGGTGGGCCCGAAGGGCTCACGAAGCTCGCCCTCCTCCTCCACCTCGCCGCAACCCCACGATCCGGCGGCCATGAGGCCCCAGCATCCCAACACCCACCGGCGTCCGCGGGGCCCCGCCGACCGGTCCACCCAATGGTAGAAGTCGGGGAGCCCGAGCACGTGACCATATTCGTGGGTGATCACGTTCGCGCTCTGGAGGCCCTGGCCCGTGCAGTCGGTGACCCCCTGGGTGATGTATCCGTCCACCTCGATGCTCTCCTTGTCGGGATGGGCGCTGGCGTCCCCCGTGCGGTACGGCTCATCGGTTCCGGTGCGGAACCGCATCCCCGACCTGTGGGGCCAGATGGAGGGGCCTCCGCACGAGCCCGCGATCTCGAGGAACTCGAAGACGAGGGCATCGACGATACCGTCGTCGTCCCCGCTGTTCGGCATGCCGTCGGGACCGTCGTTGTCGTACTGGCCGAAGTCGACGTCGGGATCGACGAGATCGAGCGCCTCGACGAAGTAGCTCCCCAGATCGGCATCGTCTCCGAAACCGTTCTCCGTGCCCACGACCTCCAACATGGTCCTGGACGTGCGGACCCAAGGGAAGACGTCGCCCGTCACGGTGAAGGCCCCTCGGGACATCTCGCCGAAGGCCTGGGTGATGGTACCGCGAGGGGCGGGCCCGTCGAAGAGCACGCGGGCGATCTCCTCCTCGGAGAAGGTCGGGTAGGGATCCCCGGAGTCCGAGAAGAGGGCCAGGATCACGGGGACCGTCGCCACCCCGGTGACCTCTCGGTGCTCGGTGCGGGACGCCGCCGCCGAAGGCTCGCCCGAGACCCCGGCGGTACGGTCACCCACGGTGAACAGGCCGTTCGGGAGGGTGAAGAAGGCCGGTTCTTCCCGCACGATGCGGTAGTAGGACGGAGGCAGCGGGACACCCCGCATCTCCGCCCGCACCTCGATGTCCTGAGCCCAGGACGACACGGGAAGGAGCAGGAGCATGGCCCCGGAAGCCATCGAGCCCCCTGCCAGCGTCAGGAGCCGCGACGCCGCCGCCCGCGCGTATCGCCGGATCATCGCGCGAAGTCCACGGTGTATGCGTCGAGGCCGGTCCGCAGCTCATCGTCCGGCCCCGCCACCTCCTGGATTACCCAGGCCGGAGGCTGGGTGGTATCCGGAACGGCGACACGGAACGAGAGCGCGCCACCCGCCTCGTTGACGAGGACGACCTCGACCCGACTGGAGGTCGCCCGTGAAAACACCTCGGTGCCACCGACGGGGCGCACCTCTCCGATTCCGTCCCCCAGGAGAGCGAGGACTGCGGCTCCCTCCTGGGCATTCGGACCGGTGAGGGTAGCGGTCATCGTCCCGGGGCCCGAGACGGGCCCCTCGTCGGAGCAGGCGGCGAAGAGGAGAGCTCCCAGGAGGAGCGGGAGACGTCGTCGTGGGGCCATGGGGCGAAGCTCCTCGGGCTTCGATCATTGCGGAGCGTCAGATATACACCGAGAGAAGGTACGTGCGCACCAGCTCTTCCTTTCGGAGCCCGGCCGGGGATCGGCGACGCCCCCCTGAACAAGCGTTGGACGGGTCATGGGACCCACAGGATCGCGGTTGACCGCCCTACGGGCGCTACCTAGCTTACGGACACCTGAAACAAAGAATCATTATTGATAAGCGGTCCTCGCCGGACCGCTTCAATTGTCTGAGGGAGCGATGAGCGATACACCGATTCTCCGGATCGCAGGCCTCGAGGTGAAGGTGACCGACGAGGACCTTTCGATCCTGAAGGGAGTGGATCTCGAGATCGACGAGGGCGAGATCCACGCCATCATGGGTCCCAACGGATCGGGGAAGAGCACCCTCGCCAAGGTGCTCGCCGGCCATCCCGGTTACGAAGTGACCGCCGGGACGGTGACCTACCGCGGCGAGGACCTCCTGGAGCTGGAGATCGACGAGCGCTCGCAGGCCGGGGTGTTCCTCGCCTTCCAGTATCCGGTCGAGATTCCCGGGGTCTCCATCGCCAACTTCCTCCGCACCGCGCTCCAGGCCCAGCTCCCCGAGGACGAGGAGCTGGACATCTTCGATTTCTCTGACCGGCTCATGGAGCGGATGGAGTTGCTGGACATGGACCCGGCCTTCGCCGAGCGTCACGTGAACGACGGCTTCAGCGGTGGGGAGAAGAAGCGGAACGAGATCCTCCAGATGGCGATGCTCCGTCCGAAGCTCGCCGTCATGGACGAGACCGACTCCGGCTTGGACATCGACGCCCTCAAGGTCGTCGCCGACGGGGTCAACAAGCTCGTCGCCGAGGAGCCCACCATGTCCGTGCTCCTCATCACCCACTACCAGCGTCTCCTCGACTACATCGAGCCCGACTTCGTTCACGTCATGGTGGACGGACGCATCGTGCAGTCCGGTGGCCCGGAGGTCGCCGTCGAGCTCGAGGAGGGCGGATACAAGGTGTACGAGGACCAGGGCGCAGAAGAAGCCGCCGCCCGCGTCTGAGCTCCCGCGCCCAACAGGAGGGATTCCGCCGATGCCACAGAATGAGACGATTCAGGACCTGAACCTCGACGAGTACAAGTACGACTTCGTCACCCAGGCCGAACCGAAGTTCCGTGCCGAGAAGGGTCTGTCGGAGAACGTCGTCCGCCAGATCTCGGAGCAGAAGGGAGAGCCGGAGTGGATGCTCGACTTCCGGCTCCGGGCGCTGAAGGTCTACGAGTCCAAGCCCATGCCGCAGTGGGGCGGGGACCTGGAAGGACTGGAAGACGTGCTGGACGAGATCTACTTCTACGTCCGGCCCCAAGACCGGATGGAGCGCTCCTGGGACGACGTCCCCGACGAGATCAAGGACACCTTCGAGAAGTTGGGCATTCCCGAGGCCGAGCGTAAGATCCTCGCCGGCGTGGGCGCTCAGTACGAGTCCGAGATGGTGTATCACTCGCTTCGGGAGGAGTGGGAGGAGCAGGGCGTCATCTTCGATTCCATCGAGGACGGCCTGAAGAACCACCCCGAGCTGTTCCGCGAGCATTTCGGTACGGTGATTCCCACCGAGGACAACAAGTTCTCCGCCATGAACTCGGCGGTCTGGTCCGGTGGCTCCTTCGTCTACATCCCGAAGGGTGTGAAGCTGGAGACGCCGCTCCAGGCCTACTTCCGGGTGAATCAGGAGCGGATGGGGCAGTTCGAGCGGACCCTCATCATCTGTGACGAGGGAGCCCAGGCCCACTACATCGAGGGATGCACGGCGCCGGTATACTCAACGGAGTCCTTCCACTCCGGAGTCATCGAGATCGTCGTGAAGAAGAACGCCCGATTCCGCTACACGACCATCCAGAACTGGTCGAACAACATGTACAACCTGGTCACCCAGCGAGCGATCGTCGAAGAGGGTGGCCATATGGAGTGGCTGGACGGAAACCTGGGGTCGAAGCTCACGATGAAGTATCCGTCGTGCTACCTGATGGGACCGGGGGCCCACGGAGAGATCCTCTCCATCGCCTACTCGGGTGACGGACAGCATCAGGATACCGGCGGGAAGGTCATCCATGCCGCGCCGTACACGACCTCCTCCATCGTCTCCAAGTCCATCTCCAAGGGCCACGGTCGCTCCACGTACCGCGGGCTGTGCAAGGTCTACGAGGGCGCCCATCACGCCCGCTCGAACGTGGAGTGCGACGCGCTCCTCATCGACGAGACGTCCCGCACCGACACGTATCCGTACATCGAGATCGAAGAGGACGATGCCAACGTCGGACACGAGGCGTCCGTCTCGAAGATCGGCGAGGAGCAGCTCTTCTATCTGATGAGCCGCGGAATCGCCGAGGAGGAAGCCATGGCGATGATCGTTCGCGGCTTCATCGAGCCCATCGCCAAGGAGCTTCCCCTGGAGTACGCGGTGGAGCTCAACCGACTCATCGAACTCGAGATGGAAGGATCGGTGGGCTGACATGACGACGACGACAGACACGACCCGCACGGTGGACACCACTTCGAACATGGCGAGCACTGCGTTGACCGACATCGGACTCATGGAAGGTGTGACCGACGCGCTGAACGCTGCGGCCGTGGAGCGGATTTCCATCGGCGAGCCGGATTGGCTGCGTGAGCGCCGGACCAAGGCCTGGGATCTCTATGAGCGCACGCCTCTGCCCACGACGAAGCTGGAGGAGTGGCGCTACACGGACCTGGGGAAGAAGCTGCAGCTGGATTCGCTGCACCTGTCCGAGGCCGAGGCCGCGCCCGACGATCCTGGGGCATGGCCCGAGCGCCTCCGGGTCACCATGGAGGAGGACCACGACGCGTCGGGGCACATCGTCCTCGTGGATGGCCACGTGGTCCACGCCGACCTGGAGCCGGAGCTCGAGGAGCAGGGGGTCATCCTGACATCGCTCCACCGGGCCGTCGAGGAGCACGCCGAGCTGGTCGAGGAGCATCTGGCCACGGACGCCGTGCCCCCCGAGGAGGGGAAGTTCGCGGCGCTCAACGCGGCCCTCTGGGCGGACGGGATCTTCCTCCACGTCCCTGCGGGTGTGAAGCTCGAGCTTCCCATCCGCGTGACCCGCTCCTTCACCGAGTCGGGCACCGCCTACCTCAGCCGGGTGCTCATCGTGGCGGATCGCCACAGCCAGGTCTCGTACGTCGACGAGGTCATATCCGACGACTTCGACGAGCAGACCTTCACGTCGACGGCCGTGGAGGTCATCGCCCGCGACGGCTCGCAGGTCCAGTACGTAGCGCTGCAGCGCCTGGGCCGGAGAGGCTTCTACCAATCGGTCCAGCGGACACTGGCCGAACGGGACGCCCGGGTCGACACGTTGAACGTGGCCATGGGCGGATCCGTGACCCGCGTTGATCTCAACGCCCGCCTCCTGGGCTCCGGCGCGAGCTCGGACATGCTGGGTCTGTACTTCGGCGACGGGGACCAGCACTTCGACTTCAACACCAGCCAGGATCACGAGGTGGCCAATACATCGAGTGATCTGCTTTACAAGGGCGCGCTGGACGGCACCAGTCGGTCGGTCTTCCGGGGCATCATCCGGGTGCGTCCGGGAGCCCAGCTGACCGACGCGTACCAGACGAACCGCAACGTCCTCCTCTCCCACGGAGCGCGAGCCGACTCGCTTCCGAATCTCGAGATCCAGGCCGACGACGTGAAGTGCTCCCACGGCGCGACCGTTGGGCAGCTCGACGAGGAGGCGCGTTTCTACCTCATGAGCCGTGGCCTCAGCAAGATGCAGGCGGAGCGCTTGGTGGTCATGGGCTTCCTGGGAGAGGTTCTTTCCAGGCTGCCCCTGGGCGGGGTCGTGGAGAAGGTGAGCAGGGTCATCGAGCAGAAGCTCGGGCAAACGGCCTAGCCCGGCCGCCTCCAGAGCGTCGGAAGGGAATCGCGAGTCGGGACCGAGGAGACTTTGGCCAACTGGGTGAAGGTCGCGGCGCTCGTCGACTGTCCTGTCGGCGCGCTGAAGAGCGTGTCGGCCGACGGCACTCGAGTGGTGCTCGCCAACGTGAGCGGTGACATCTGCGCCCTCGAGGATCGCTGCTCCCACGAGGACTATCCCCTGTCCGACGGGGAGCTCGAGCGAGGGCAGGTCGTGTGCCGCTACCACGGCGCACGCTTCGACGCCTGCACGGGTGCCCGCAAGACGCTGCCGGCTATTCGACCCGTCCGATCCTTCCCGGTCGAGATTCGTGACGGAGACGTTTACGTAGACGTGGACTAGGAGTCCCCGTGGACACACATGCGGCGGGCCCGGCCCTGGGCCGTGCCCCGAGCTCGACCCTCCTCTCATGATTTGCGCCGACTTCGATCCGCTGAGGATCCGCCGCCACTTCCCGGCGCTGGATCAAGAGGTGAACGGGAGGCCCCTCGTCTACCTCGACAACGCCGCCACCTCCCAGAAGCCTCGGGCGGTGCTCGAAGCACTCTCGGAATACTACGAGCGGGACAACGCCAACGTCCATCGGGGGATTCACGAGCTGTCGCGGCGAGCGACCCTGGCGTACGAAGACGCCAGGGAGCGGGTGGCGCGCTGGATCAACGCGCGTGACTCCTCGGAGGTGATCTGGACTCGAGGGACCACTGAAGCCCTCAATCTCGTGGCGTCGGGGTGGGGCCCGGATCACGTGGGTGAGGGCGACGAGATCCTCATCTCGGTCCTCGAGCACCACTCCAACATCGTTCCCTGGCAGCTTCTGGCTCAGCGGACCGGGGCCGAGCTCCGCTACATCGAGATCGACGATCAGGGCCGCTGGATTCTCGACGACCTCGACTCCCTCGTCAACGCACGCACGAAGGTCGTCTCGGTCTCTCACGTCTCGAACGCCCTCGGTACGGTCAATCCCGTCGGTAGGATCGTGGACGCCGCTCGGGCCGTCGGCGCCGTGGTGGTCGTCGACGGAGCCCAGGGAGCCGTGCACACCGCGGTGGACGTCCAGGAGCTGGGAGCCGATTTCTACGCGTTCAGCGGTCACAAGATGTGTGGGCCCACGGGGATCGGTGTCCTCTGGGGACGCCGGGAGATCCTCGACGCCATGGCGCCGTATCAGGGCGGGGGAGAGATGATCCACATGGTCCACAGGGACCACAGCACCTGGGCGGCCGTCCCCCACAAGTTCGAGGCCGGGACCCCCAACATCGCGGGGGCCATCGGAATGGGGGTGGCGGTGGACTTCCTCGCCGACATCGGGATGGCGGCCATCGTGGAGCACGAGCGAGATCTCGTCTCCTATGCCCTCGAGCGTCTCCCTTCGATACCCGGGATGCGCATCTACGGGCCCGAATCGTTGGAGGAGCGATCGGCGGTGGTCTCCTTCACCCTGGGGGACGCCCACCCGCACGATATCTCGACGATCCTGGATGCGGAGGGCGTGGCCGTGCGGGCGGGCCACCATTGCGCCCAGCTCGTGATGAGGCGCTTCGAGATCTCGGCGACGGCCCGCGCCTCGTTCTATCTCTACAACACGAAGGAGGACGTGGACCGGCTCGCATCGGGCCTGCGGGAGGTGGCGGCGATCTTCGTATAGGCTCGGCGCGCCCTGGACGGGCGCCTTCCGGAGCGGCTGGGTAGGGCGCCCTCCCGGCCGACGTGCTCGGCGGCTTGTCCCGCCGGGTCATCGTCTCGCCCTCGCGTAGACGGCACATTGGAGGGTCGCATCCGTCCCGACGTGCCGAACCTTGCGCCGCCCCTTACATTCCCAGCCCGTACACTCCACGCAGGATCGCATGGAAACGCCTCGGCTCAGCTCCCTCTACCAGCAACTCATACTCGAACACTACCGGAACCCGCGGAACAAGGCGGAGCTCGAGGAAAAGAGCGTGGAGATCCATATGGCCAATCCGGTCTGTGGCGACGAGATCCGCCTCCAGCTCAGGATCGAAGACGACGAGATCGCCGAGGCGAAGTTCGTCGGGCAGGGCTGCTCCATCAGCCAGGCTTCGGTGAGCATGATGACGACCCTCCTGAAGGGACGGAGCCTCGAGGAAGCGGATGTGCTGGCTCGGCGCTTCACGGACATGATGCACGGCGACGAGGCGGCTGCCAGGGACAAGAGCCTCGGCGACCTCCGGGCCCTTCAGGGCGTGAGCAAGTTCCCGGTACGGATCAAGTGCGCGCTCCTGGGTTTCGACGCTCTCCAGGAGGCGCTGAACATGGAACTCGAGGGAGAGACGCGCTGACCGCGGTCGACGTCCGCTCGGCCCATCTGGCCGAGACCCGGGTCGGTCCCGTCACCGTCTGGACGTCGCCGTACGGGGTTCGTCACATCGAGTTCGGTCCCCTGCCGCTCGAGCGAAACACGGATCCGCCGGAGGAATGGAGCCACGGCCTCCTGGAGGCGATCCGTCAGTTGAAGGCCTATCTGGCGAAGGAGCGGCACGACTTCGATCTCGATCTCGACTTCCCGGAGACGACGACGCCCTTCCAGCGGGAGGTGTACCAGGAGATGATGTCCATCGAGTACGGGCGGGTGACCTCCTACGGGAAGATCGCCCAGGCCCTGGGCAAGCCGGATCAGGCGCGGGCCGTGGGTCAGGCGGTGGGGGCCAACCCCATCCCCATCGTGATCCCCTGCCACCGTGTGGTCGGAGCCGACGGACGCCTCATCGGATACTCGGGCGGACTGGCCGTCAAGGTCTCCCTCCTCCGGCTGGAAGGGATCGACGTCGACGGCGCGACACCCAACAGCCGGGTCCATCCCGAGGTCATCCCGCTGGACCTCCGGTGAGCCTCGCACGGCCGGTCGAGCCCTCCTCGCTCGAGCCGCGCACGGAGCCCGGCGATCCTCATTCGAATCGGTCCGGAGAGAGCGGCTCCGCTCGGACATCCCCTCCGTTCAACACGAGATTCGCGATGATGTCGCCGGTGACCGGACCGAGCGTGAGACCGAGCATGCCGTGTCCGGTGGCGACGCTGAGGCCCTGCACTCCACCCGGTGCGCCGACGATGGGGAGGCCGTCCATCGACATGGGTCGCAGCCCCACCCATTCGGAGCGGGGCATCGCCGTCCCCAGGTCGGGGAAAGCCTTCTTCGCGGCTCGTGTGAGCTGACGCAGGCGCGCCGGACGCATCACCCGGTTCATCCCGGAGAACTCCATCGTTCCGGCGAAACGGACGAAGGTGTCCATGGGCGTGCAGAAGACGGACGATTCGTTCAGCACGCAGGCGACGCCGATGGCCGGTGCCCCATTCGGCCCCACCTCGATATCACGGTGATACCCCTTGCCTGGCTGAACCGGCAGTCGGACACCGACTTGCGCGGCCAGGTGCTTGGCGAACGGCCCCGTGGCCAGGACCACGTGGTCGCCTCCGAGAAGGACTTCGCCGCTCCGGACCGAGAGTCCGGGATTCTCTTCGTAACCCGCGTAAGGCCTTTTAGCGGTTACGCGCTCGACCTCCCGGGCGCGAACGCCCACGGCCCGGCCCCCTCGAAGCTGCAAGGCGTGCACGGTGACGCCCTCCCGGATCTGGCCACCCCACCGTCGCACCGCTGCGCCGAGACCCGCCAGGAAGAGGCTGGGTCGCAGGACCGCCGCCTCGGGATAGTACACCGCCCCCACGAGATCCCCGGCGAACGCGGGCTCGCGTTTGCGGAGCCCGTCTCCGTCGAGGACCTCGGGATGGTACTCGTAGCGCTCGATGAGGGCCGCCTCATGGCGGGCGTTAGCCAGGCCCTCCTCTGTGGCACACACGTCGAAGTACCCCATGGGCCGGTACTCGCATTCGATGCCCTCGTCGTCCACGAGGCCTCCGAACAGACTCAGGGCATCCTTGCCGAGGGGTGCCATGACTCGCATCGCGTGCTCCACGTGGGCGTCGGTGCAGTGGCGGGCGAAGCCGTAGAGCCACCGCCAGAGCTCGGGATCCCATCGCGGCTTCACATAGAGCGGGCTGGTCGGATCGACCATCTGCCGCAGGGCGGCCGCGACCCTCCCGGGACGATTCAAGGGCGGATGGCCGGCGGAAACCGTGCCGGCATTCCCCGAGGAGGCGCCCGCCCCTACCTCGTCCCGCTCGAGCACCAGGACGTCGGCGCCCCCCCGAGCGAGATAGTAGGCGCAGGACAGACCTACGACTCCCGCGCCGACGACGATGACTCGGGGCCCCGAACCCCGGGCCGGCGCGCTCACGGGAGGACCACCGGCTTCAACGTTCTCCGGAGCCTCTCATTCCGCCTTCGGGTCCAACAGCACCTTCATCGACCCCGTCTTGCGGTGGTTGGCCGCAGTGGAGAGCGCATTCCTGTACTCGCCGAGAGGAAAGACGTGCGTCACCATTCCCTCCACCGGAGCACCCGTCTCCAACAGCATGTCGTGGGTGATCTGGAACGTATGTTCTATTCCGCCTCTCCACGGATCGTCCCCGTAACACTGATAGCCCTTGATGGCGAGCTCGTTGGCCCATACGAAGGTGAGATCGAGCTTGGGGATCTCGGCAGCGCAGCCGAGCAGGACGATGCGCCCGCGCACCGAGGCGTACCGCAGTCCCTGCTTGATCGTCTGCTCGCTCCCGACGCAGTCGAAGATCAGCGGGAACCCGCCGCCGGCAAAGACCTCATCTCCGACGAGGGGCATGTACGCTCGGGCACCGGTGGCTACCAGGGCCTCCCTGGCTTCGTCACCGGGCCTCACCGTCGTCGTCGCACCGAGCTTCCTGGCCAGCTCCTGCTCGTGTGACCGCTTCATCTGAGCGACCGTCTCGCCTTCGTATCCTGCGACCCGCAACGCCCACACCACGCCCAGGGCGATGGGTCCGCTTCCGATAACGAGGACCGGGCCGGACGGAAACGGCCTGGACCGCAGCGCGGCGTGCATACCGACGGCCAGGGGCTCGATGAGCACGGCGGTATGATCGGACATCTCGTCGGCCACGGGGAAGAGCTGGCTCTCGTGGGCGATCATCCGCTCGCTCCAGCCCCCGGGCAGACTCGCGTGGTATCCGATGGTCATGCCCCGCTGGATGGGCTCACCGTCGATCCGTGTCTCGCCCTCCTCGCCGGCGCGCGTGCAGGTCGCCGGGAGCCCCTCGAGGCACGAGGGGCATCGCTGGTGACCGGTGTAGCCCCTCACCGTGCACGACACGCCGGGATCGACCGCCACCCGCTGTCCCGGCTCCACCCGGGTCACCGCATCACCCACCTGGGTGACGCGGGCCAGGATCTCGTGGCCCAGCACGGCTGGAAAGGACCCGAAGGGTTCCATGGCGGGGCTCGACTTCAACGTCAGGTTGCCGATGTCCGATCCGCAGATCCCCGCCTTGAGGATCTCCAGCTTCACCCATTCGTTCCCCGGCAGATCGGGCTCCGCCACCTCACCGTAGCGGACACCGCTCCATCCGCCGAAGACGGCGGCCTCGGTGACCCTACCAAGAGTCTTGCCGATGACGTAGCTGGGGACGGTGACGTCGAAAGTCACGGCGCGCATGGTGGCGACCTCGTGGCGCTGGGATGGCGATGATCGGGGCGAAGCGGACTCATGGCGCGTCGCCGGAGAGCGCGGCGAGAATCCTCGCCAACACGTCGGGTGCCTTCCCATGGACGCCGACGATGGCCAGACCCGCGGCGAGGAGCGCGATGGCGAGAGTGACGGGGGATGGCGCCTCCCGCACCGCCTCGATCCCCAGGAGACTGGCCGTCACCACGCTGCCTCCAATGGCAATGAGTCGCTCCCGTAAGGTCAAGTCGGGCTTCGGCTTGGAAAGGTCGACAGAAGGCCGGGCAGGGGAACGCGCCTCACTCGTGTCCACCGTACGGGGCGTCGAGGGCCGCGACGCGGTCGCGGCCACCC
>JAWVZK010000050.1:0-15955 GCA_033722275.1 Longimicrobiales bacterium
CCCAGTCGGCGCCGGCCACCACCGCGCTGGCCGATACGTCCCCGATCCCGCTGGCGTTCCCAGCCGGGACGAGCCCGTCCTTCTTGAAATACGGGCGGAGAGAGCTCAACACCTCCATGGTCGTATCCGGTCGCATGTGCTCGTCGGAAGCATACGCGGTCTCTCCCTTCCGGGTCTCGATGACCACCTCGGCGATCTCGGCGTCGAAGCGGCCGGCGTCCCACGCCGCCTTGGCCCGCTGCTGGGACCTGAGGGCGACCTCGTCCGCCTCCTCCCGGGTCACGCCGTACCGCTCGGCCAGCTCCTCCGCCGTCTGCGCCATGGTGAGACCGCAGTTGGTGTCCAGGAGGGCCTGCCAGAGGAGATCCTCGAATTGCTCCCCCGCCGGACCGAGCCGGAGCTTCTTGCCCCAACGGGCTCCGCGAATCACGTGGGGCGCCTGACTCATGGATTCGGCTCCCCCCGTCAGACAGACGTGGGCCCCTCCGAGGACGATCTCCTTGGCGCCCTGCACGATGGCCTCGAACCCCGAGCCGCAAAGACGGTTGACGGTCAGGGCGGGACGCTCCTGAGGGACGCCGCTCCGCAGAGCGACGTGCCGAGCCAGATAGATCGCGTCGGACGACGTCTGAAGGGCATTGCCGAAGAAGGTGTGATCCACCTGCTCCGGAGCCACACCTGCGGCCTCCAGGGCCGCGTTGCTGCTGAAGACACCGAGATCGGTGGCCGTGAAATCCCTGAGGGAGCCGCCGAACGTACCGAATCCCGTGCGCTTGCCGGAGAGGACGACGACGTCGCGGGAATGGCCCTGGGTTGCCATGGAACCTCGTACGGTGAGATGACCGGAGTGCGGGGTGGGAGCTACCCCCTCGATCGGTGGCGGTTCACCCCGGGAAGCCTTCCGAGGCCATGAGCTCCCGTATGAGCCAGACGTGACGTCGGTTGTGGGCCAGAACCACCTCGAAGCCGGTTCCGAGAGACAGGCGCAACAACCGGAAGAAGGGCGAGGAGAAGCGCACGCGCCCGAGATCGAGTCCCCGGGCCCGGCGAGCGGTCCCGGCGAGTCGAGCCTGGAGCTCGTGAAAGCGTCGCAGGGCGTCCGCAGGCTCCACGCCGGTCTCGGGGACCATGGAACGCATCGTCTTGACCCGGAAGCGCGGGGGCGGCTCCAGCATCCGCACGAAGCGGCGCGCGATCCAGGGATGCGCATAGGGGCCGTCCGACTCGGGAGCCCCCGTCATCCGAGCCGCGTCCACGGCAGCCTCGACGGCAGCGACGTACGCTTCGTTGACCATGCCGAGGTGGGTCAGATGACCGGTCATGGACCAGCGAGCAGGATCGGGACGCCATGAGGCGGCCGCATCCGACACCTTCTCGAAGAGATCGGACACCTCGTGATCCTGTCGCTCGATCTCGGCCAGGAGGTCGTCGATCCCGCGGACGTCACGGGGGATCAGCGGAACGGCTCCGTCAGACGTAATCCCTGGACATCAGGCATCCTTTGCTCCCTCCTGTCGCAGATATCGGACGATCCAGTCCCCCACCTCCGTCGTCGATCGATCGCCGCCCAGGTCCGGTGTCCGGCATCCTTCACGGAACGAGGCGCGCGCCGCGTCCTCCACCCTCGTCGCCGCATCCTCCCATCCCAGGTGGGCCACCATCAGACCCACGCATCGGATCGCCCCCAGAGGATTCGCCGTTCCCGAGCCCGCGATGTCGGGCGCCGAGCCGTGGACCGGCTCGAAGAGGGCGTGTCGACCCGGGTGGAGATTCGCGGAAGGGGCGAGACCCAATCCGCCGGTGATCTCGGCCGCCAGGTCACTGATGACGTCTCCGAAGAGGTTCGAGGTCACCAGGACCTGATAGCGCTCGGGGCGCCGGACCAGATCCATGGCCATGGCGTCCACGTACATGGCGTCACGTTCGACGGTGTCGTACTCCACGCCCACCTCGGCGAACACGCGGCGCCACAGATCGCCCACGTACCGCATGACGTTGGACTTGTCCACGAGCGTGACACGACGCCGATTCCGCTCGACCGCGAATTCGAAGGCGGCCCGGATGATCCGTTCGACCCCCATGCGGGTCGCGATGTTCTCCTCCACGGCGATCTCGTCGGCGGTTCCGCGCCGGAGGACGCCACCCATTCCGGTGTACTCGCCCTCCGTGTTCTCCCGGAAGATGTCGAGCTGGAGCTCCGGAACGTCCCGGGCCAGCGGCGAGAGCTCCTGGGACAGGAGTCTGCACGGCCGGAAGTTGACATACAGGTCCAGGCGGAAGCGCATCCCCAGCAGGATGTCCTTGGCATGCTCGTTTCCCGGCACGCGAGGATCGCCCAGGGCCCCCAGGAGAACCGCGTCGTACTCCTCCTGCAGCGTCTCGAACTCCTCGTCGGAGATGGTGGTCCCTTCCCGGAGATACCGCTCGGCTCCCAGATCCCAATGGTCGGCGGTCAACCCCAGGCCCTCGAGATCCGACACGCATTTCAGGACCTTGTGAGCCTCGCGCACCACCTCCGCACCGATTCCGTCGCCTGGGATGAGGGCGATTCGAGGCATGCGCGGCTCCGAGCGGGAAAGGGGGCGAGAGCGGTGGCCAGAGTACCGGAATCGACGGGGGTACGCCAGACGCGTCAGCGCTCCGGCTCGGCCACGACGATCTCGCCTCCTCCCGGGCCACGATTCCCCTCCAGACGGTACGGATACCGGCCCACCGGAGCACCCACGAAGGAGACGACGAAGCGTGCTCCGAGCTCGAGCAGAGGCGGCGAGGCGCTCTGGCCCGTCCGCGAAAGGAAGGCCCGTCTTGGAGGAGGAAGACTGTCCAGCGGGAAGACCACCTCGTGGACGAAGCGATCGTCGGAGACGAACTGGACGTAATCGCCGGGCCGGACATTCAACTGCAGGGGATCGGCCCGCTCGACGTCCGCAGTGGAAACCCGGATCGTGTGGACGCGATCGTTCTCCGTCAGCC
This sequence comes from Longimicrobiales bacterium, assembly GCA_033722275.1. GTDB lineage: Bacteria > Gemmatimonadota > Gemmatimonadetes > Longimicrobiales > Gaopeijiaceae > UBA2589. Next base: position 2,974 of record JAWVZK010000050.1, read on the forward strand.
CGAGCTCGGTCTGGAGCACGACATCCGGAACCAGCTGGGGGTCGGGTGGCGTCCGATCGCACGCGCACGCCCAGAAGACCGCGGCGAGAGCGAGAATCCGGAGACCACCACGGCGCCGGTCCCGGCGTCGTGGATCACCCATCGACCTCCGTACCGCACGCGGTGCAGAACATCCAGCCCGGCTCCACCTCCGCCCCGCAGCTCGTGCAGGGCACGAGGCGGAGATCGGTGCCGCAGTACGGGCAGTAGTTCACGTCCGGACGATCCGGCAGATCCGCCCGGCACCAGATACAGATGCCTTCGGCGCTTCCGGGCTTGGCCTCGGATCGTCCGGTCTCGTCCTCGTCGCCGTCCTCCGAGACGACGAACTCCGGCTCCAGAGGCTCCCTCTTCGGGGCCAGGGACGAGGGCGTCACGGGAGCTTCGGGCGCAGCCCGACGGCTCGCCGGCGCCCCTCCGTTGTTGGATCCTCCGTTCCCTCCGTCACCCCAGCCGGAGGGCGACTCCGTCGTCTCCGCCGCCTCCGTGGATCCCGGGTCCTCTACACCTCCGTCGGGGGCGACGTACTCGCTGAAGATGTCGCCCGAGCCGTCGCTGGCCGAACTCCCCGGGGCCGACGCGCTCCCCTCCGCGGGGGCCAGCTCACTCACGGCCACCGAGTCCTCCCCTTCCAGCTCCTCGGCCAGGTCGTTCAGGTCGTCCAGCGCCTCCTGGGAGAGATCCAGATGCGCCTGGTTCAGTCGGACATCGACGGCGGCATACTCCCGATACACCCCGGTATTCGGGCTCTTGGTCTCCAGCTCGGCCCGGAGCCTCCTCAGGGCCGGCTCGGAGTCCAGGATCAGGTAGTCGCCCTCACCGGCGAGGAGTCGAAGCAGGGCATCCTCGTAGTCCCCGTTCATCTCCACCCCGATGCGATCCCTGTGCGAGCCATACGGCACAAGGTTCTGGTAGATCTCCGCCACCGTGAACGGCTGAGTCAGGTACTCCGGCCGCTGCGTCTGGATCTCTTCGATGAGCGCCCTGTGGAAGCGCTCCAGAACTCGTTCAGGCATCGCCGCTACTCCTCCAACTCCAGTCGAATCATTCCCGCTTCCATGGCCGCGCTCAGAAACGCTTCCGGATCGGTGGACGGAATGTCCACACCCGCCTCCTCATGCCATCGCTCCGCCATACGCCGCATGTAGGCCGACACGCTCTCGTGCGCGAAGCCCGCCTGGTCCCGCATCTGTCGCACGATCTCGTGCCAGTCGCCGCGGAGGAGGTGACCCTCGGCCGTACGGATCGTACGGCTTCGCTCGTCCTCCCTTTCGCCGAACAGATCGAGCTGGCTCGGATCGAAGTCCACGGCGTCGTACCCCGAACCCATCCGGGCCTCCACTTCGGCCAGGAGCCGGTCGATGGGATCATCCACGTCCTCGAGCTCTCCGAGCCGGGCTTCCCAGGGAGCGAGCCTGGGATCTCCGGACTCCAGATGCCACAGGGTGCGCTTCAACTCCATCAGGCGCCATACCGCGAGGGGATCCCAATGCTCCTGGGGTGGCACCCGTTCGAGCTCCCGCAGGGCGCCTTCCCAGTCCCCGCGGTCGTACAAGAGATGGCCCAGGTAGACCCGAGCCTCGTGGAGGTCGGCGTCGATCCGCAAAGCGCGCCGGATCTGCCGACCGGCGCCCACGTCGTCTCCGAGACGGTGGAGGGCATAGCCGAGGGAGGCGGCGGCTTCGGCGCTGTCCGGGCGACTTGCCGCAGCCTTCGCGAAGACGTCGCGGCACTCCCCGTACATGGATGCCCGATACAGGGCCCGGCCGATGGTGAGCATGAGCTCGAGGTCCTCGTCGAAGCCCATCTCCGCCACCCTGTCGAAGCAGCGGAGGGCCTCCTCCCTCTCGCCGAAGCGGAGAAGGGTCTCTCCGAGCCCGACGAGGGCATCCTCGTGTGCCGGATCCAGCACCACCGCCCGCTCGAATGCCTGGCGCGCCCAGGCATACTCCTCTCGAGCGAGACGGGCGTATCCGAGGCCCACCGAGAGCTCGACGGCGTTCGGGTAGAGCGACAGACCCTCTTTGAGCATCTCGAGGGCTCCGTCGTAGTCGCCGTCATCGTAGAGCTTATGCGCCTGCTCGTCGTATTCCTCTGAGCTGAGGAACCGTTCCGGCATCTGGTTCAGGCCCCCTCGTCCACCAGCCGGCAGGACACTATGGGTCGTTGGTCACAACGTAATGCACCACGACAGGTGGTACCAGACAAAATGCTCACACCTTCGCGTAGGCGATGCCGCAATCGGGACAGACGAGGTCCTTGCCCGCACGCACGAGTCGCGTGCCCGGGCCATGTCGCGGACAGTTTGGATCCCCGCCTTCCTTGACCACGTCCCGGACCTTCTTGCGCTCGCTGCGCGTCGCCTTCGGAACGGTCAACTCATACCGCAGAGAGGAGGCGTTGCACTCGAAGATGGCCGTGGCCGACCCGTCCTCGTTGCTGCGGATCCCGAGAAGCATGAGGAAACCGCCGTTGGGCGATTCCACCTGCTGGCCCGCATAGTACTGCTGAAGGAGCTGCTTCTGATTGTCCAGCTCGAATGCGTCACCCAAGTCCCGGCCCCTGTTCGATCGGTTTCCGAGCGCCGTCCGGGGCGTTGATCCCGACCCCGCCCGGATATTCGGAAAAAAAGTGGGCGGAAGTATAGAAGAGGCGGTGTTTTTCCGCCACCCGCACGAAAGAGGGGCCGGCATCCCGAAGATGCCGGCCCCTCTTCGCGGCCTGAGCGCCCCGGGTGGGGCTCCGAGACTCAGCGGACCGCCGCGTCCTCCTGAGACTTGGCCGAGGCCGAACCATGGGCAATGGCGGGCTTGCAGAAACGGATTCCGATCTCATGGAGGTTCCGGAGATCCGCATCCGTCAAATCGGGGTACCTTTCCCCGATGTAGTCTATGGTCTCGTCCATCCAGTGGCGCTGGTCTTCTTCGGCGGCCTGCAGGACGCCGCACCGGTGGACGTGGCTGAAGAGCTCGTCCCGCGCCCGATCCAGGAGCTTTTCGTGCGTCAAGTCATCCTCCAAGAGTGTTGATGTCCGGAGGCGCCTTCAGCGTCTCCGGTCCTGATCTTAGCTTCAGCGATCTAACCTAACCTTCGAAACAGTCCAGAGAAACCGGAGCTTTCTTGACTGCAACCGAGCGGCCCGGAGCCGTGGAGCTCGAGGTCTTCCGTCACCTCTTCACCGCGCTGGCGGAGGAAATGGGTGCGGCGCTCAAGGGGGCCTCGTTCTCGCCCAACATCAAGGAGCGCAGGGACTACTCCTGCGCCCTTTTCAACCCTCGGGCGGAGGCCGTCTCTCTCGGCGATCACATGCCCGTCCACCTGGGGGCGATGCCCATGAGCGTCGAGGCCGCTCTCACCGAGCTGGGGGACCTCGATCCGGGAGACGTCGTCTGCCTCAACGACCCCTTCCGGGGCGGGACCCACCTTCCCGACATCACGCTGATCTCTCCGGTCCGGCACGACACCGGACGGCTGTTGGGCTTCGTCGCCTCGCGGGCCCACCACAGTGACGTGGGAGGATCCACACCCGGCTCCATGCCCCTGGCTCGCGAGATCTTCGAGGAAGGACTCCGCATCCCACCCGTCCGCCTCTACCGACGCGGAGAGCGCAACGAGGATCTGTGGCGGACCCTCCTGGCCAACGTTCGCACCCCGGTAGAGCGCGCGGGGGACCTCGATGCCCAGCTCGCCGCCCTGCACACGGGTCGAAACCGCCTGTTGGAGATCGCGGGCCGACGGGGGCTGGAGCCGACCCTGGCCGCCATGGACGAGCTCATCGCCTACGCGGACCGGCTCGTCGAAGCCGGGCTCGACCAGATCCCGGACGGCGAGTACACGGGCGAGGACATCCTCGAGGACGACGGCTTCGGCTCGGGGCCGGTTCCTGTGAAGGCGATCCTCCGGCTCCGGGGCTCCCGACTCCTCGTCGACTTCGACGGCACCTCCCCTCAGGTAACGGGGGGGATCAACGCCGTCGCCGCCATCACCGCCTCCGCCACACGATACGTCGTGCGCTGCGTCGTGGAGGACCTTCTCGGCGAGCCCCTGCCCGCGGGTGGAGGCTCCATGTCCTCCGTGGAGCTTCGACTTCCCCCACGAAGCCTCGTCAACGCGGCCCTGCCCTCGTCCGTCGCGGCGGGCAACGTAGAGACCAGCCAGCGGATCACCGACGTGCTCTTCCGCGCCTTCGCGGCCGCCCTTCCCCATCGGATGCCCGCCCTCTCGCAGGGCACGATGAACAACACCACGGTGGGAGGCATCGACCCGAGGACCGGCGAGCCCTTCGCGTACTACGAGACGGTGGGAGGCGGTATGGGCGCAGGCCCGGGAGGGGAGGGGCTCAGCGGCGTCCACGTGCACATGTCCAACTCGCTCAACACTCCGGTCGAGGCCCTCGAGCATGCCTATCCCTTCCGCGTCGCCCGATACGAGATTCGTCGCGGCTCGGGTGGTGAGGGTCAGTACCGGGGCGGGGACGGGCTGCGAAGGGATCTCCAGCTGCTGGGGCCCGCCCGCGTGGCGCTGCTCTGCGAGCGACGGGTGCGCGGGCCTTCGGGGATGCGCGGAGGACGGGACGGCGCCCCGGGTGAGAACGTCCTCATCCGGGAGGGGCGGGAGGAGCGCCTCCCCGGCAAGGTCACCTTCGAGGCGAGGGCGGCCGACATCGTGAGCGTCCGATCGCCGGGCGGAGGAGGCTGGGGCTCCGCCGAGTCCCCGCACGAAGACTGATCCTCCTCCGGCCGATACCTTTCAGCTTCTCGAACGACCACCCGCAAGCCACCGCCCAGCATCGCCTCATGCGCCTCCGCTTCTCCGCCGTCTGCGACGACGCTCGAGCCACCTCCACGGGTCGTATCGACCTCCACGGCGTGTACCACGATCTCGCGGCACCGGGTTTCCCGGCGAAGCAGGATCGGCTGGTCCTCGTCCTCGTCCTGGAGTGGAATCGGGAAGACCACGGCCGGTACCGTTTCAAGGCCGACCTCCAGGACGAAGAAGGGAACGTCTCGCTCACGGTCGAGGGTGAGACCGAGGTCCACCAGGCTCCACCCGACCAGCCCCCGGCCCGGAGCCAGCTCATCATGCCCATGGAGGACGTGATCTTCCCTCGGGCGGGACAGTACACGTTCCACGTCCGGGTGAAGGGCCGGGCCCTGGAGGGTCCGGGTATCTACCTCATGGAGGTCCCGGAGGAGCAGGCGTCGCAGGCATGAGGGCCGGCGACGCCGATCCGCGACATCGCAGTTTGCCCGACGGGTATCGCAGGCGCCGGTTGGCAGACGCCCGAGCCGTGGTGCACCGGTCGGCGGACGCCTGGCTCGAGGACGTCCTTTCCGGGGGAAAGACGCTCCACGAATGGGCCGGCGAGCAGCCCGACCACGGCACCTTCGCCGGTCGCGGGACGGTCTTCTCCATTCCGGCGCCCGACGTCGGTCCCGAGGGCCGGCGTCGGTGGGCGGTACGACATTACCGACGGGGGGGCGCCATGGCTTCCTGTCTCGAGGATCGCTACCTGCGGCTCGGGCGTCCCCGTCCCTTCCGGGAGCTGGACGCCGCCACCACCGCCCGGAGCCGGGGCATACGGACCCCAGCGATCCTCGCCGGCGTCGTATATCCCGCCGGACTCTACTACCGCGCCGATCTCGTCACCGAGGTCGTCCCCGAGGCACGCACGCTCGCCACCCTCCTACACGAGCACGACGGGTCCCGCGCCTGGACCGACGCCATGGCGGCAGCCGGCGCGCTCGTGAACGAGATGGGAGACGCCGGTGTCTTCCACGTCGACCTGAACGCCATGAACGTGATCTTCGAGTCGGGACGGATCTCCCAGCCGTGGGTGCTGGATCTGGACCGGGCCCGTATCGGGCGACGTCGCTGGGAAGCCGCCAAGGAGCGGATGCGCGCGCGCCTCACCCGCTCGGTGATCAAGGTCGGCACACCCACCGGTGAACGCCTCGGCGAGCGGGAGGTCCTCGCCGCGCTCCGTGCCCCCTCCTCCCCCTCGGCAGACGCGGGAGGGACGGGACGATGAAGGGAGGCGGTCCACGGTCGAGCCACCTCACCGGGGGATGGCACGGCCCAGCCCCCCGGGAGATCTGCATCGTCATGCTCTCCGCCATCGGGGACGCGGTCCACGTCCTTCCCGTCGCCAACGCCCTGAAGCGGCATTGGCCCGAGACACGGATCACGTGGGTGATCCAGCCCGTTCCCCATGTCATGGTGCGGGATCATCCCGCCATCGACGACTTCCTTCTCTTCCGCCGGCGCCGAGGATGGAGGGCCTGGACCGGCTTCCACGAGCTGATGCAGGGCATGAGGGACCGACGCTTCGACCTTCTGCTGGGCCTCCAGGTCTACTTCAAGGCCGGGCTCATCACCGCCCTGGCCCCGGCCTCGCTGAAGCTCGGGTTCGACGTCCGGCGGGCTCGGGACGCGCAGTGGCTGTTCACGGATCGACGCATCCCCGCGAGGGGTCAACGGCATGTCCAGGACCAGTACTTCGAGTTCTTGGAATACCTGGGCATCGATCCCCGGCCCGTGACGTGGAGGCTCGGCTTCACCGAGGAGGAGCGGGGGGCCCAGCGGTCCTTCTTCGCAACCCTCGACCAGCCGGCGTGTGCCGTCGTCGTCGGCACCAGCAAGAGGGAGAAGAACTGGAACGCGGAGGGATACGCCAGGGTCTTGGAGGTCGTGGAGCGAGAGCACGGACTCCGACCGGTGATCGTCGGTGGACCGTCGTCGGTCGAGCGGCGGATCGCAGACGAGATCATGGCGCGCACGACCGCGAACGCGGTGAAGGCCCTGGGCGACGATCTGCGCCGGCTCATGTGGATCGTCGACGGGAGCGCACTCCTCATCTCCCCCGACACCGGCCCCCTCCACATCGGTCGTGCGTTGCGGACTCCGGTGGTGGGCCTCTTCGGATACACCAATCCGAAGCGCTCCGGGCCCTACGGGGCGTACCAGGATCTGGTCGTCGACGGCTATGCCAGGTATCCTGGCGAAGAATACCCCGTCATGGCCGAGTATCGGGACGGCATGAAGAGGATCACGGTGGAGGCGGTCCTCGAGAAGGTGGCGCTCGCCATGGAGCGCTACGTTCACGTCTAGCCTATCTTCGTCCTCCAGCCGACCTGCCGTGGGACGAGGTGAGGAGACGCCGTGTTCCGCAGACCGTCGATGAGCCCCTGGGCGCGGGCGGGGATGATCGACCCCGCGGAGCTCACCGGACCCTCGCTGGAGCTCCACTGGGCGATCCAGCTCCTCGCCGCCGCCGGCCAGACCTTCGCCGAGTCGAGGCAGGACGACAGCCATCGGGCGATGTCGTGGGCTCCCGAGCTGGACGCGTTCGTCGGGGCTCCTTTCGCGGGGACGTATCCCTTCCGGCTCGCCTTGAAGCCGACCACCATGGACGTCTTCATCCTGGACCGGACCTCCGAAGCGCTGTCGAGCTTCCATCTCCCCGGTCACACCCTGGGAGAGGCGGCCGAATGGCTCCGATTGGGCATGGCCACCTACATGGGAGGACCGCTCCCCCTCCTCGCGTCACCCCGATACGAGATCCCCGAGCACCCCGTCGGAGACGAAGCCCCCTTTTCCCAGGGCCTGGCCCGGGAGATGGACACGCTCGCGGCCCTCTACGGTTCGGCGGCAGCGCTCCTCGAGGACCGATTCGGCGAACGGCCCGGGGCCTCCCGGGTGCTGTGCTGGCCTCATCACTTCGACATCGCCACCCGGATCACCCCGACCGCCGGCGAGGCGCGCGCGCCGAAGAGGGTCGTCCGCCTCGGCCTCGCACCCATGGGCAAGGGGTTTGCGACGTGGCATTGGTACGTGTCGCTTTTGCCACTTCCGGAGACGAGTCGGCTTCCTTCGCTGACCGCTCCCGGCGGCTGGCATACAGGAGGCTGGACCGGAGCCGTGCTCACCGGCGAGGATCTCGTGCCCTTCCCGGCCCATCGTCGCGCCCGGGTCGTCGGGGACTTCCTCGACGAAGCCGTGGCCGCGGCGCTGGCAGCCTACGACCAGTAGACCTTGACCGCCAGGACGAGGAAGGCGGCGAGGGCACCCAACGCCGCTTCCCACTCACGGTTGCGGCGGTACTGCTCCCAGCGGAATCCCCCTGCGTCGCTCCCACCTCGATACGGGGTCAAACGCGGGAGAAACCCGGGGACTCGGGCGGCATACTCCGGGTAGCGCTCCGGGAAAAGCTCGGCGAGATGTCGGGCCTCGCCCGCCATCGTGCGGGTATATACGGTGGCGTAGAAGAGGAGAAAGACCAGGGGCCAGATCCAATGTCCCCCCGCCACGGCGACCCCCAGCCCGATGAAGAAGCTCCCCAGGTAAAGGGGATTCCGGGTGAAGGCGTACGGCCCGGAGGTCGTGAGCTCCCGATCCTTGTGTATCGTGCCGGCCGACCATCCCCGGATCCAGAGTCCCAGGAGGGCGAGCCCGCCGCCCGCGGCGAGCGTCGTCGCCGTCGGACGGGCGAAGACGAAGAAGGGGATGACGATCAGCCACACCGTGCGAAGGCGCAGCTGGCGCATGGTCAGCGCCATCGGGAGATCGTCATGGACGCGCCGCTCCCGTCATCCTCACCGAACCGTGTGGTGCTCGAGGGGCGGGGAGGCGAACCGCGGCCGATCTCACCGCTGGATGGTGTCGGTCCGGGCCGCCCGGCCTTCCAGCGCGGCCGCTCTGGAGTCCGGATGGAGAGGATAGCCCTCCTGGATCGACCGGAGGTGCAGGGTGAGGGATCCCGGGAACCCTGGGATGTCCGACTTGACGTAGACCGGAATCCGCCGCTCGTCGTCGGTGACGTGGATCTCGGCCTTGCCCCCCTTTCCGAAGAGGCCGTCGGTCTGGATCTCCGGCGAGATCACGATGGTGTTGTAGTCCACCCCTTCGGTGTTCCGCGTATCCTTCCGGAGGACCTTGATGATCACCGGATTGCCGTCTTCCTGGAAGTATCGGCTCAGGGTGTACGACTTGCCCACTTCCAGGGGCAAGGTGCGCAGATAGTAGACGAAGGCGATCTCGTCGAGAGGCAGGGCCGATCCGAGATCACCGGCCTCGTCGTTGTCCTGACGCTCCCACCGCATACGGTCGGGATGAAACAGCCAGTGACGATAGCTCTGATACCCGACCTCGTCGATGTCTCGCACGTAGCGCCAGGTCTGCAGCGTGGTCACGTCGAACCACGTCTGGTAGAGGTCGTCGACCTTGGCGGGGCCGAGACCGCCCTGGAGCCCCATCTCCACGTGGTACACCGGATTCCCTTCGTGCTCGTCGATGTCCACCACGCTCATGTAGCCTTCTCCCACGCCGAAGACGCCGACCTTCACCTTGTATACGAGGTGCTCACCCGGACCGAAGGGGGCTCGGGCGGCGAAGGGATCGACGGCGACGGAGTCTTCCGAGACCGCCGGAGGCACCTCCGCCCGGGGGAAGGCCGTGCGCAGAGAGTCCACGATGAAGGTCCGGTCACGGACGGTGTCGGACCCCTCGCCCTGTTGGCCCGACGTGGATCCGGCGAGGAGGAGAGACATCATGACGGCCACGACGGCCGCCGGGGCGGTTCGTGCGATCATGCGACCTCCACGTCGGGCTCGGCCCAGAGCGAGGTGGGGAGTCTGGCGAGCTCGAGAAACGTCCTCCACGGCTTGAAGCGCGACGGTCTCGCATGGAGGTCGTAACGGATGTGAAGAGGGGCTTCGGCGATCCGTCGGGCGTGGGGGGCCAAACGGCCCAGGAGCTCGACGTTCGCCGCCCAGCCCTCGGAGTGGATGAGGGGCCCCTCCTCCAGCTCTCGGAAGGCTTTCTTCAGGACGATCACGCGATAGACCCGAAGACCGGCGAGGGGATCGGAGACCGGCGAGCCCCCCATGATCCTCCGCAGGAACGTGCGGGCTGCCCAGCGGACGAGCCGCACGTTGCGTCCTTCGTCCCTGGTCTCTTCGGGGACGCCGGCGACGATATCGGCGCCGCCCTCGAAGATCTTGACCAGCGAGACGATGTCCGAAGGCGACTCGGTGAAATCGGCCTGGATGACCACGGCGCAATCCCGCTTGGGGTAGGGTGCCTCCTCCCTCACGTGCCGGAGGAGCCTCTCCACGGAGGCCCCGTACCCGATGCGCTCGTCCGAGCGGAGGACGGTGAGGGGCACGGAGCGGCGATACCGCTGGAGCACCTCGGGCGTCTCGTCCGTCGACGCGTCGTCATGGACCACGATTCTGTAATCGCGATCGAACTCGCCCAGCACGTTCCTGATCTTCCACAGGAGGACGCCGATGGTCGAGGCTTCGTTGTGCGTGGGAATGCAGACGTAGATCACGGATCGCGGGGGCTTCGGCCTGAGGTTCGGAGCCGGCTCTGGCCGCATGCGGAGCCGGTGCGGAACGCCTTGGCGTCCGGACTCTACTAACCTGCCCCGAGGATTCCTGTTCCTCGTGACCTCGGTGCCGAGGGGTGGCCGGACGCCGTTCCGCGCGGGTTACGCGCCGGACGCGGCTTCCGACGCCCGGGGATCCACCTCCTCCGGTGGACGTGTCTTCCAGCGCCTGTGCTGCCAGAAGTACTGTTCCGGGGCTGCCCGGACCGCGTCCTCCAGGACCGCGTGGTAGGCGAGCATGAGGTTGCGGATATCGACCTCGAGGTCGCCGGTGACCTCGTGCACCAGCGGGCGCACCCGGATCATGTACCGCTGGCGCCATCCCGGCTCCCGGAGGCAGTAGCCGAAGACGACGGGAGCCCCGGCACGGAGGGCGAAGAGGGCCGGCCCCCGCGCGGTGGCGGCCAGCCGCTCGAAGAAGGGAAGGAAGATGCCGTTGCGGTGCATGTTCTGGTCGGCGACGACGGCCGTGGCCCGGCCGTCCCTCAGGGACCGGAGTACCTCCCGCGGGGCCTCGCTCATTTCGATGACGTGCATCCCGAGCCGCTCCCGGAGCTCGAAAAGGTCCCTCTCGAAGCGTCGGTTCGCCATCCCCTTTCCCACGACGTCCAAAGGGATTCCCCGGGCGGCCAGCGCCGCGCCCGCGACCTCCCAGTTCCCCAGGTGCCCCGTCAGGACGACGACACCCTCCCCCTCCGCCACCGCCCGGTGGACCTGATCGACGCCCTCCGTCCGGGTCCGCGCACGGATCTCGTCCTCCGACCAACGGATCATGCGGAAGAGGACCACGGCCTCGCGCCCCAGATGCGTGTAGCTGCGACGCGCCACACGGGCGCGCCAGCGCCGGTCGCGGTCGGGGAAGGCCTGGGCCAGGTGCCGGTCCACGTCCTTCCTCCGGATCCGCGGCACCGTCGCCACGAAGAGGCCCAAGAGGGCTCCCCCGCGCACCGCCAACCCTTCGGGAACGATCCGCAGGACGGCCACGAGGAGGCGAAACGCGGCATACTCGAGGCCGTGCTTCAGCGCGCGCAGGCTCACGGGATCCCGGGCCCGGTCAAGCTCGTACGATCCTCGGCGACGAGGGGGCCCCGTCGGCGCACCCTGGACCCGCGGCGTCCGGGCATGGATCAGGAAGGCGTCGCCACCGGAGCCCCCTCGAACTGGAGCTCGTAGAGGCGCTTGTACCGGCCGCTCCGCGCCATGAGCGTCGCGTGGTCCCCGCGCTCCACGATGCGGCCGTCCTCCATCACCAGGATCTGGTCCGCCCGCTGGACGGTGGAGAGCCGGTGGGCGACGACGAAGACGGTGCGACCTTCCAGCAGACGCTCGATGGCGTCCTGGATGAGCCGCTCGCTTTCGGTGTCCAGGGCGCTGGTGGCTTCGTCGAAGATGAGGATGGGCGGGTCGCGCAGGAGGGCCCGGGCGATGGAGATGCGCTGCCGCTGACCGCCCGAGAGCTCCACGCCCCGCTCCCCCACCACCGTCTCGTAGCCCTGGGGCATCTCCATGATGAAGCCATGGGCGTGGGCCGCCCTCGACGCGGCCTCCACCTGCTCCTGGCTGGCGTCGGGGCGGCCGTACGCGATGTTGGCCCGCACCGTGTCGTGGAAGAGGACCGTCTCCTGGGAGACGATCCCCATGAGCGCCCGCAGGTCGTCGATGCGCACGGTCCGGATGTCGTGGCCGTCCACGCGGATGGCCCCCGACGACACCTCGTAGAAGCGACTCAGGAGGTCCACCACCGTGCTCTTTCCCGCACCGCTGGGTCCCACCAGGGCCAGCACCGAGCTCCTGGGCACGGTGAAGGAGACGTCCTGGAGAGCCGGTCGATCCTCGTCCCGGTAGGCGAACGTCACCCGGTCGAAGACGATCTCGTCGTGGAAGCCCTCGAGCCGCTCGGCGTCGGGGTCCTCCTCGATCTCGATGGGAGCGTCGAGGAACTCGAAGACCCGCTCCGCCGCCACCAGACCCGGCTGGGCCGTAGCCGGGAACTTCGCCACGTTCTTCACGGGGGCGTAGAGCTTCAGGGAGAGGCCGAGGAAGCCCACGAACTGGGCTCCGGTGATGTCGCCGACCACGACCAGGCGCGCCCCGTACCAGAGGAGAATCACCGTCCCGGCGGCAGCGAGCATCTCGGTCATGGGCGCCGCCAGGGCCCGGGCCAGCTCGGCCCGCATGAACTGGCGGAAGTAATCGGAGGTGAGACGATGGAAGCGCTTCCGCTCCCGCTCCTCCGCCGAAGCCGACTTCACCAGCCGGATTCCCGACAGCGTCTCGAAGATGTGGGCGTTCACCTCCCCGCCCAGGTGCAGGACCCGACGGTCCCGCCGTCGGAGCACGTTCACCAGAGGTCCCCAGATCCCCATGGCCGCCGGGATCACCACGAAGGCCGCCAGGGTCAGTTTCCACGAGATGAGGAGCATGGCCGCCAGCGCCACGATGAACTCGAAGACGGAGGAGATCATCTTCGACATCTCCTTCGTCACCAGGACCCGGAGCTGCTCGATCTCCGTGGTGAGCCGGCTCACGATCTGGCCGGCCCGGACGCGGCCG
>JAWVZK010000051.1:0-15834 GCA_033722275.1 Longimicrobiales bacterium
CGGCCTTCTTCCGCAGACCCGTGGCGGCGGCGGCCTCCGCCTACCGCGGCATTCATCGGGAGATCCGCCGGAACGGCTACGACAACCTCACGGAGCGGGCCTATACCTCGGTCACCCGCAAGGTGCTCCTCGCCGGCGCGGGCATCCTCCACGCCCGGAGGTCGTCGTGAGCCGGCGGGCGGTGGTGATCGGCAGTGGCTTCGGGGGCCTCGCCCTGGCGGTTCGGCTGCAGGCCGCGGGCCTCCAGGTCACGCTCCTGGAGAAGCGGGAGCGGATCGGAGGTCGCGCGTACCGGCTCGAGGACTCCGGCTACGTCTTCGACATGGGTCCGAGCCTCATCACCGCGCCGGAGATCATCGATTCGGTCTTCCGAGCGGGAGGCCGGCGCCTCACCGACTACGTGGACCTGGTGCCGCTGGATCCGTTCTATCGCATCTACTTCCACGACGGCAGCCACATCGACTACGTGGGCGACGCGGAACGGATGCGTGAGCAGATGGCCCGCTTCGACGAGCAGGACGCGTCGAACCTGGACCGGTTCCTGGCCACGACACGGCCTATCTACGACGCCATCATCGGCGATCGGTTGGGCTCGAAGCCCTTCGACACCGTGGGATCCATGGTGCGCTTCATGCCCACGGTCATGAAGCTCGGCGCCTTCGTACCGGTCACGACCTTCGTCAACCGCTTCTTCCGGGATTTCCGGCATCGCTTCATCTTCTCCTTCCACCCCCTCTTCGTCGGGGGCAATCCGTTCAAGACACCCTCCATCTACATGATGATCCCCTACCTGGAACGGGAGGGAGGCGTCTGGTTCACACGGGGCGGGATGTACTCGGTGGTGGAGGCCCTCGGCACGCTTTTCGAGGAGCTCGGGGGTCGCATCGAGACCGACGCCGAAGCCACCAGGATCGTCGTCGAAGAGGGACGTGCCGTGGGGGTGACCACGAAGCGCGGCACCTACGCCGCCGACGTGGTGGCCAGCAACGCCGACCCCGGGCACACCTACGGCAGCCTCGTGGGCGCGGAGCATCGTCGGCATTGGAACGACAGGAAGCTCTCGCGCCAGCGATGGAGCATGAGCTGTGTCCTGCTGTACATCGGCACCAGGCGTCAATACCCCCAGCTCGAGCATCACACCCTGATCCTCACCGAGCGCTACAAGGGGCTCCTCGACGACATCTTCGAGGCGAAGGTCCTCCCCGACGACTTCTCGATGTATCTGCACGCGCCGACGAGGACGGACCCGTCCATGGCGCCGCCGGGGTGTGAGAGCATGTACGTGCTGATTCCGGTGGCCAACAACCAGTCCGGGATCGACTGGTCCGAGACGGGCCCGCGCTTCGCCGACCGGATCGTCGACTACCTGGAGGAATGGGGGCTCGACGACCTCCGCGAAGCCACCGAAGTGCTCCACGTCTTCACCCCGGATGACTTCGAGACCGAGCTGAACGCGACCTGGGGAAACGCCTTCGCCATCGAGCCCAAGCTCCTGCAGACCGCCTGGTTCCGCCCGCAGAACCGAAGTGAGGACGTGGACGGGCTCTACCTGGTGGGAGCCGGAACCCACCCCGGGGCGGGCGTCCCCGGCGTGCTCCTCAGCGCGGAGACCACCTACGGCTGCATCGCCGACGACCTGGGCCTCGACGATCAGTGGGACTGGGAGGAGCCGGCCTCGGTAGCCCTGGACCCGGCCCTGGAGGGCCGGATCGTCCCGCTCCTCCGCTGAGTTCGAGGCACAGAAGCCCCGCCCGGTACCGAAAGCGGGGTCAGGCGCCGAGGCCGGGTCGGGCGCCGAGACCGGTCAGGCCACCGAGGCCGGGTCAGGCGCCGAGGCCGAGGCAAGGCCGCGTCAGTCGGCGAGGCCGGGCCCGGCACCACTGAAGGGGCCCCGGGCCGCGGTCGGACTCCGGCCGGTCAGTCCTCCACCCGTCCCAGCTGGAAGCGAAGCGAGTCCTCCACCGACTCGTAGAAAAAGTCGAACCCGGCCTCGGTGGCTTTCGCGGGGATCGCACGCTGCCCCCACAGCAGCGCCTCCTTGCCCAGATCGCCGAAGAGGGCCTTCACCGCGAAGCCCGGTACCGGGATCACGGTGGGTCGCCCGAGGGCCCGGCCCAGCGCCGACGTGAAGGTGGAGTTGGTGACCGGTCCGGGGGCGGTGGCGTTCACCGGCCCCCGCACGGACTCGTCGTAGAGGGCGTGATGCAGCAGTGCGAGATGATCGTCCAGATCGATCCAGCTGACGTATTGCTTGCCCGAGCCGAGTCGGCCCCCCACGCCCATCTTGAAGGGCAGAAGCATCTGGCCCAGCGCCCCGCCCTTGGGGGACAGGACGAGGCCGCCCCGGAACTTCGCCACACGGAGTCCCGCCCGTTCGGCGGATCGCGTGGCTCCCTCCCACGCCCGACAGACCTCGGCCAGGAATCCCCTGCCGGAGCCGGCCGACTCGGTGAGGGTCTCGGAGCCGCGGTCGCCATAGAAGCCCACGGCCGAGGCGGACAGGAGGACCTTCGGCCCGTTGCGCATCGTCGCCAGGGTCCGGGCGATGAGCTCGGTCCCCTGAATGCGACTCTGCTTGATCGCCCCCCTCTTCTCCTCGGTCCACCGCCCCGAGGCGATGGGTTCGCCCGCCAGATGGACCACCGCGTCCACGCCGAGGAGTCCCTTCTCGTCGATGACGGCTCCCGTGGGGTTCCAGAACACCTTCCCGTCGCCGACCTCTCGGCTGTCCCGCACCAGGTGGATGACCTCGTGCCCTCCCGTGGTGAGGAAGTGGGTCAGGCTGGAGCCGACGAGGCCCGACGCGCCGGTGATCGCCACCGACAGGCGTCGCTCTGCGGCGAAGTCCGCGTGACGGGCAAGATCCGTGAAAAGCCGCTGATACCGGAACTTGAAGAGCCGCTCCAGCTCCCCCTTGATCAGGGCGGGCGCCAGGACTTCCCCCGCCGGTCCCAGGGGCGGCTCGAGCTCGATCTCGTCCCGGACGACGGTTCCACCGTTGCCGGAGGGTTCGAAGAGGTGGGTGTGCACCCAGCTCTTCATGGGTCCCTTCACCTGCTCGTCACGGAACTGGCGGCCGTACCGATAGTCCCGATGCCGCAGGTCCCAGCGGAAGCTGGTGGGGCCTCGTTGGATCTTCAGACTGACCGTCCCACCGTCCTTGATCCCGCCGGACCGGTGGAGCACCTCGACGTCGCCCCACGGTGGGGTGAGCCGCTCGAAGGCTCCCGGACGCTCGTGCCAGTCGAAGACCTCCTCCGGGGTGTGGTCCGGGATCTCCGTTTGGAATGTGAAACGCATCGCGATGGGTCGATCGTTGAGGCGGGAAAGGCAGCGAAAAAAGGTAACGATGTTTCGCGGGGATCGTCGCAGGCCTCAGGCCAGCAGAAAGAGCGCGACGAGCGAAGGCACCAGCTGGACCGTGAGGTTGTCGAGCCCGTGATGGCTCACGGCCTCCACCGCCGCCGCCGTGACGCCGCACACCGGAGCCGCCCACCACAGGGCCGCTTCCGTGCCGATGGCGGCGAGACCCGCGGCCACGGCCACCGTGGATACCAGGAAGACCGCGGCGGACCCCTCCACCGTCCGCGTGGCGGCCACACCGGCCAGAGAGGGGACCGGATAGGGCCTCCTCCCCCACCGGGCGCCGACGGGCTCTCCCACGGCATCTCCCCACCCGGCGGCCAGATAACCCACGATGGCGTACGGTCCTGCCAGGAGGGCCGAGAGCAGCCCACCCACCGCCGTGGTCAAGAGTGGGACCAGAATGAAGAGAGATCGATGAGGACGGTCACGCTCCCGCGCCAATGCCTCGTAGAAGGGGTGTCCCTCACCGCGGACGAGGGCCGCCACGACCATCGCGGCGATGACCGTCCCGAACACGACCGTGCCCGGGAGGTCCCAGAGGGCGTGGACGACGGCGGCGGCCGTGAAGATCACGAAATGGAAGATCTTCCGGGTGTACGCCACCCGCATCCCCCCGTCCCGCAGGACCGACACCCAGATCGATCCGGCGACGCCGACGACCAGGGCGAGCAGCGCCGCTCTGGGAGCGACACCCGGAGGCGGGACGAGACCGTGGAGGAAGCGCAGGAGGTCCATGGAAGGCCCGGTGGCCGATCACCCATCGACCTCTTGGAGATCCACGGGGAACGAGATCTCCAGCATGTTGGCCAGGGCCGCGTCCGGACTCTCGCCCGGTGCGTGGAGCGTGGCCAGCTCCCGGACGATCTCGCGCTCCTTCTCGGTCATCCCGTCGTGGGTCAGGACCAGGACGGGGAGGCCGGTGTGCACCCGATCCTCCCGAAGCTCGAGGAGAGAGGACAGCGCCTGGTGCCCCGGCAGATCCATGTCCAGGACCACCGCGTCCGGCGCCTCCTGGCCCAGGATCTGGACGATGTCCCCCTCGGTCCTTCTCGTCGCGCGGAACCCCCGGGCACGGACCACCGCCCCCAGACGTTCGCTCCGCTCCTCGTCAGGAACCACGAGGAGCACCCGTCCACCCCGCCGCCGTCCGAGATTGCGCCAGAGGACGCGCAGGAGGTCTTCTCGCTCGAAGGGCTTGGCCACCATGTCCACCGCTCCCAGGAGCTTGCCGCGTCCCTCCATGTCGAGCAGGCTCACGACGACCACGGGAATCGCTCTGAGCTCCGGATCCTGCTTGAGGATCTTGAGCACCTCCCAACCGGTGAGACCCGGCATCAGGAGATCGACGGTGATCAGGTCGGGACGGTGCTTTCGGGCCAGCTCGAGCCCCTCGGAGCCGCTGGCCGCCGTGAAGACCTGGCACCCGAACTCCTGGAGGTAGTGCTGGATCAGGACCCGTGAGTCGTACTCGTCGTCCACCACCAGGACCTTGAAGTGGCTCCATCCGTCGCCGGTGGCTCCTTCGCCGTCGCCGTCGGCGGCGTCTCGCTGGGGGAAGTCGGGCTCGGATCGCGGGTCGCTCCCGGCATCCACACGGACGGTCGCATCCCCGACGAGGGCACCGTCGCCGCTCCCGGAGGCGGTGCTCGCGGGGTCGTCGCCGCCGGTCGTCCCCTCTCCCCTTCCGTCCGGGCCGACGTCGACGCCGACGGGGACGGGAGCCTCGCCTCTGACCTCGAGATCCGCCCTCGCCTCCTCCTGCCCGGGTCGTGTCGCCGCGGGTCCTCGGGGCCGCGGCGTCCGTGTGGCCCGCTCTCCCATCACGATGGTGAACGTCGATCCCTTACCCACCTCCGACTCGACGATGAGATCGTAGCCCATGAGGAGGCAGATGGAGCGGGAGAGCGCGAGCCCCAGGCCCGTGCCTCCGTACTTCCTGGACGTCCCCGCCTCGGCCTGCTGGAAGGCCTCGAAGATGGCCTCCAGGCGGTCGTCCGGAATCCCGATCCCGGTGTCCGCGACGGCGATGGCCACCGGCGTCCGACCGTCGGACGCGACCTCCAGGCGCACGGTCACGGAGCCCTCATGGGTGAACTTGAGGGCGTTCCCCACCAGGTTGATGATGACCTGCTTGAGCTTGGCCGAGTCGGTCTCGACCTCCTTCACGGACTCGGGGACGTCGGCGACCAGCGAGACGTCTCCCTCCTTCGCCTTCGCCTGTCCTTCGAGCTGCTGGACCGTCTCCACGCAGAGATCGCCCAGGTCCACCTCCTCGATGATGAGCTCCATCCGGCCCGCCTCGACCTTGGCCAGGTCGAGAACCTCGTTGATGAGCGCCAGAAGGTGCTTCCCGTTGGAGAGGACGCGCTCCAGGAACCCGAGGTCCTTCTGGTTGAGCCGTCCTCCCTTGTTCTTGAGGAGGATGTTGGTGAAGCCGATGACGGAGTTCAGCGGCGTCCGCAGCTCGTGGCTCATGTTGGCCAGGAAGTCGCTTTTCGCCTTGTTCGCCGCTTCGGCCTCCTCCTTCGCGATCCGGAGGGCCTCTTCGGCGCGCTCCCGCTGGGTGACGTCCTTTCCGAAGAAGACGGCACCGGAGACCCCGTCCACCGACTGGATGGGGTTGGCATAGAGCTCGAAGTATCGTGTCTGGCCGTCGACCTCGTCGGTCCGGACCGCCACGTTCCGCTCTCCCGCCAGCGTCTGGTCGTAGAGCTCCCGGTACCACGATACGTCTTCGGAGGGGAAGACCTCCTCGGGCTGCATCCCCGCCCTCGGCTCCCGTCCCGTCCGGGCCTCCATGGCGAGAGAGAAGGCCGAGTTCAAGGTGATGAGCCGATGGTCACGGTCCACGGACCAGATGGAGTCGCCCGTGTTCTCCACGAGGGCCTCCAGGTTGCGCTGGGACTCGTCCAGGCGGCGTTCGGCCATGCGCTGCTCGGTGACGTCCCGGAGGATGCTCTGTGTGGCCACGGCCTTGTCGCCGATGTACTGGGCCTGAGAGCTCCCCGACAGGATCACGACGCGCCCGTCGGCAGCCAGGTACTCCACGTTGAACCGTCGCGGCTCACCTCCGTCGAGGACGCGTCTGAACTCCTGCTCGAAGGCTTCGCGATGATCCGGATGAACGATGTCGAACACCCCCATCCGGTCCAGGTCCTCGTCGGAGTATCCCAGAGCACGCTTCCACGAGCTGTTCACGTAGAGGAAACGTCCCTCGGGTCCGACGCTCTGGATGAGGTCGTTGGCGTTGTCCAGGAAGCGCTGGAGCCGCTCGCTGCTCTCCTTGACCGCCTCCTCGGTCTTGGATCGGAACTCCACCTCGCGCGCCAGGGCGTCGTTGGACCGCGTCAGGGCCTCCAACACCGCGGCCTCGCGGGTGAACGTGGCGTACACGCTCGTGAGGAGGCCGGTGAGGATGGCCACGTAGCTGGTGATCTTGAGCAGGTGCGCGAGATCGAACGGGGCGTCGAAGCGAAGCTCCGAGAACGCCATGTACGCCCCGTGGGTCAAGGCGCTGATGAGGAGGGACACGAGCATCCAGTGCTCGAACTGATCCCGTCTCCAGCTCCCCTTCCGGTAGAAGCCGGCGAAGGCGAGCGCGAAGAAGGCCGTGGGGATGAGCTCCGCCGGCCGACTGACGATCCACTCGGGGTTCTGGAGTGACGTCAGCGGCACGTAGTCGAAGAAGAGGAGGTTGATGACGGTCAGGAGGAGCGCGGTGGCGTAGACCGAAGGCTCCGGGATCATGTCTTCCCTGCCCTCTCGAACCTCCTGGCGCCACGCCAGAAGGCTCACGAAGAGGAAGAGAGAGAGGTAGACGCGCCCGGCCGTCCACGTCCAGGCGTACATGGAATCGTGCTCGATCCTGGGATCGGCGGCGACCCGGGCATCCAGGATGGCCGGAATGGTCCCCACGACGTGGTTCAGGTCGAGGATGGCGGCCCCCAGAAAGCCGCAGCCTATGAGAAGGAAGGTGACCTGCTTGCGGCTGTAGTAGCGCACGAAAGCCAGCGCGCCCACCAGAAAGGCCAGCAGCGTGGCCACCGTCTCCATCATGGTGTGGGTGCCGGGCCCCGTGGGCAGAGGGGGCGCCTCGTGGACCAGCATCGCGCCGCCCACGAGGATGAGGAAGATGACCGCGTAGAGCGCGGAGTGCTCGCGCCCCCGGTCGGGACCGGCGAGCTCGTCCTCGGTGGAGCCGCCGGCGAGGGTTACGTAGTCGTCGGCGGTCCGACCGTCGGGCGAGTGGTGTACGGGGTTCAGACCGTCTGGTTCAGGCAACGCTCGATCGCATCGATGAGCACGTCCTCGTCGACGATGGGCTTGGTCACGTACTCGTTGAAGCCGAGGGACAGGTACTTCTCCCGGTCACCGGCCATGGCGTGGGCCGTGAGGGCGACCACCGGTACGTGCTTGAGGCGTTCGTGGCCGCGGAGCCACTCGAGCACCTCCGTTCCGTCCATCTCCGGCAGCGAGATGTCGAGGAGGATCACGTCCGGGACGTCGTCGGGCAGGCCTTCGACGGCTTCCTTCCCCGTCTCGTACTCGGAGAGATCGTAACGGTCCTCGAGGAGGGCCTCCACGAGCATCCGGTTGTCGGGATTGTCCTCTACGACGGCGACTCTATGACTCATGGGAGATCTCTCGGGGCATGTCTTTCTCCAGCGACTCCAGCGCGACCATGACGCTGGCGTAGGCGCCTTCGAGGGGTGGAAGCAGCTCCTGCATCTTCTCCAGCTGCCCTTCCAGGGCGGCGGCCTCGATCCGCGTGGCCAGGATCCGCAGGGCGTCGGCTCCGATGTTTGCGGCGCTCGACTTCAAGGAGTGGGCTCCGCGCTCGGTCTCCTCGGGATCGCCGTTGCCCACTCCGTTCCTGATCTGGTCCATCCGCGTCCCCGAGTTCTTGAGGAAGAGACGGACCATCTGAGCGGCGAGCTTCTCGCCACCCCACTCCCTGAGGCGCTCGAGCGCCTGGGGATCGATGACTTCGGTTTGCGTCATGTCTTGCGGGTTTCAGGCGGTCGAGAAGCCTTCAGGACGAGGAGACGGGCGTCCTTTGCAGTCTATATCTAGGGCCCGTGGAAGGCCATGATTTCAGACCCGTGCGCGCTCCCGGATGGCGCGCACGCCGACCCGAGCGCCGTCGGGATGTCCGAACACCGCCGATCCGGCCACCAGGACGGTCGCCCCGGCCTCCACGACCATGCGGGCATTGCCGGGCCCGATGCCGCCATCCACCTCGAGCTCGACCTGCAGGTCCGCGGCGTCGATGAGCGCCCGTGCGCGCTTGATCTTGCGGGTGCTGGTGGCGATGTAGGACTGCCCACCGAATCCGGGATTCACCGACATGACCAGGAGAAGATCGAGATACGGGAGGACCTCCCCGATGGCGGCGAGAGGGGTGGCGGGATTGAGGGCGACCCCGGCCCGCACCTCCAGCTCCTTGATCCGCTGGACCGTGCGATGCAGGTGCGGACATGCCTCCTGGTGCACCGTCAGCACGTCGGCACCGGCGTCGGCGAACTCGTCCAGATACCGATCCGGAGCTTCGATCATCAGGTGCACGTCCAAGGGGAGGTCGGTGGCGCGCCGCGCTGCTTCGACGATGAGGGGACCGATGGTGAGGTTCGGCACGAAATGACCGTCCATCACGTCCACATGGATCCAGTCGGCCCCGGCATCGTCGATCACCGCGATCTCCTCCGCCAGCCGCCCGAAATCGCTGGACAGGATGGACGGCGCCAGCTTCACCCGCCTCTCCGCAGGCTACGGGTGCCGTCCACCGCGGCCACCACGATCTCGTCGGCCATCCCCAGGAAGAGCCCGCTCTCCACGACGCCGGCGCGGCATCGGAGGGTCTCGTCCAGGCCCGCCGGATCGCCGATGCCTTCAGGGAACGCGCAGTCGAGGAAGACGTTTCCGTTGTCGCTCCGGAGGGGTGCGCCGTCCTCCCCGGTCCGCAGCGTCACCACGGCTCCGGTGGACTCCAAGAAGCGCGCCTGGTGTTCCACGGCCCAATCCACCACTTCCACCGGAAGGGGGGCCTTGGTGCCCAGCCTTTCCACCAGCTTCGATTCGTCGATGATGATGACGAGGCGTCGAGACGCCTGCGCCACGATCTTCTCCCGCAGAAGGGCGCCACCCAGACCCTTCACCAGATCGAGATTCGGATCCACCTCGTCGGCCCCGTCGATGGTGAGGTTGAGCGTCGGCTGATCGCCGAGCTCCACCAGTCGGATGCGCCGCTCCCGGGCGTGCTCCTCGGTCTGTACGGACGTGGGGACCGCCACGATGTCCGACAGGCTTCCCTCGTCGAGGGCATCCGCGAGGAGGTCCACGAGATGGCGCACCGTGCTTCCGGTTCCCAGACCCACCGCCATCCCGCTCTCCACGTACGTGAGCGCCTTTCTCGCCGCCGCGTGCTTGAGCTCGTCTGGGCGCACTACGCTCCCCGGGTGCCGGAGGATCGATGAGATCGAACGTCGCCCGGAAATCTATCCAAGGCGAACAGGGCCACCAAATGAGGGCCGGTTGACAGAGGGTCAGGCCAGGCGCCATCCTTGGGCCATGAACGTTCGGTGCGCGATCCCCGCCCATTATTGGTACGCCCTCCCGGGGGGCGTTCCGTGGCGGCGTGCGCCGATCGACTGATCGATCGAAGAACAACGCGGCCCGGAGGCTCCCGACTTCAGTCGGGGGCCTTTTTTCGTGCCCGCACACCTCGAGGAAAGGATCCTGCCATGATCATCGTCACCCGCAAGGACGTCACCGCCGACGAGCTCGACCACATCCGAGAGCGGGTCGAGTCGCTGGGTCTGCGGACCCATGTCTCCACCGGAGACCACCGCACCATCATCGGCTGCGTCGGCGACGAGGATCGACTGCAGAGCGTGCCTCTCCTCTCCATCCCCGGCGTGGAGGCCGTGCATCCCGTCCTGAAGCCGTACAAGCTCGCGTCGCGGGACTTCGCGGCGGCGCCCACGCGGATCGGGTTCGGAGACGTCGAGCTCGGAGGCTCCGAGATCGTCACCATCGCGGGACCGTGCTCCGTGGAAGGGCGGGAGATGCTCCAGCGGACCGCCGAAGCGGTCCGGGCGGCGGGGGCGCGGGGACTCCGAGGAGGGGCCTTCAAGCCGAGGAGCTCGCCGTACTCCTTTCAGGGCCTGGGGGAGGAGGGGCTGAAGATCCTCGCGGAGGTCAGAGAGGAGACGGGGCTCCCCATCGTCACCGAGGTGATGGACACGCGGCAGGTGGAGCTCGTGGCCTCCTACGCCGACATGCTTCAGATCGGCGCCCGGAACATGCAGAACTTCCCGCTCCTCACCGAGGTGGGACGACTCCAACGCCCCGTCCTCCTGAAGCGGGGGATGTCGGCGACGGTCCGGGATCTGCTCCTGGCTGCGGAATACGTCATCAGCCAGGGCAATCCCAAGGTGGCCCTGTGTGAGCGTGGCATCCGTACCTTCGGGACCTCCACGAGGAACACCTTCGATCTCGCGGCCATCCCGGTCTTGAAGCAGGAGACGCACCTTCCCGTGATCGCCGATCCTTCCCACGCCGGTGGTCGCCGGTCCCTCGTCACGCCGCTCTCCCTGGCCGCCGTGGCCGCGGGCGCCGACGGCCTCCTCGTGGAGGTCCATCCCGATCCCGAGACGGCCACGTCCGACGGCGAGCAGTCGCTGGACTTTCCCGAGTTCGGAGATCTCATGGCGGCGCTGCGGCCCTTCGCGGCCGCGGCGGGACGCACGATGGCCGGAGACGGAGCCGAGACCGTGGCGGCGCCGGCCACGGCGTAACCCGCCCCCGGTCCGTGGCAGGCGGGTCGGCGTCGGAGCCTTGGAGGACCACGGGGACCGTCGGACCGCACGCCGGCGCAGGGCGCGCCGTCGGACGACGTCAGTCCAGGCGGGCTCGCGCCTCGTCGATCCGTCGCCGGGCGTCCTCGAGCTGGCCCCGGACCGACCGGAGGGACGTGCCTCCCCGCGCCTCCCGGGCCTCCACCGACGCCGTCCAGTCGAAGACACCGAAGACATCCTCGTCGAAGACGTCGCTCTCCGCACGGAAGTCGGCGAGAGACAGCTCGGCGAGGGGTCGGCGGCGCTCCTCCGCACGGCGCACGAGTCGGCCCACGATCTCGTGGCTGCGTCGAAAGGGGACGCCGCGGAGAACGAGATAATCGGCCAGATCGGTGGCGAGGATCTGTGTGTCCATCACCGCCTCCATCCGCTCGGGGCGCAGCTCGGCGGTGGCCAAGGCTCCGGCCAGGGCCGGGAGCGTCAGGGACAGCGTGTCCAGCGTGTCGAAGAGGGGCCTCTTGTCTTCCTGGAGATCCCGGTTGTAGCTGGTGGGCAGTCCCTTCAGAAGGGTCAGGAGGGAGACGAGATTCCCCACCAGTCGTCCCGACTTGCCGCGGGCCAGCTCCGCGACATCGGGATTGCGCTTCTGAGGCATGAGGCTGGAGCCGGTGCTGTAGCCGTCGGAGAGCCGGATGAAGGCGAGCTCCGTGCTGGAGAAGAGCACCAGATCCTCCGAGAGCCGGGAGAGGTGGACCCCGATCATGGCTCCCGCATAGGCGGTGTCGGCGATCCAGTCCCGGTCCGACACGGCGTCCACCGAGTTGTCGCTCACGCGTTCGAAGCCGAGCTCCCGGGCCATCGCCTCCCTGTCGACGGGGAACGGGCACCCGGCGATGGCCCCCGAGCCGAGAGGAAGGACCGCGGCCGCCTCGCGGGCCGCCCGGAGCCGCTCGACGTCCCGGAGGAAGGGGAAGAGGTGGCTCAGGAGCCACTGTGCCGCGCGGACGGGCTGCGCCTGCTGGAGGTGCGTGTATCCGGGCATGATCATCTCCTCTCCCCGTCGAGCCAGGACGTGGAGCGCGTCACAGAGATCCAGGACCAGCCCGCGGACACGGTCCAGGGACCGCATCCCGTAGATCCGGACGCCCGTGGACGACTGGTCGTTCCGGGAGCGGCCCGTATGGAGCTTGCCCGCGAGGTCGCCGACCTCGTCCCCCAGCATGCGCTCGACCACGGAGTGGATGTCCTCCTCCGGGGCGTCGGAGAGACCCTCCCGCTCGATGCGCTCCGCCACGGCGGCGAGCCCCTGGACGATGGCCTCCACCTCATCCTCGTCAAGCACACCGGCCCGACCGATGGCCTTCGCCCACGCGACGCTTCCCTCCACGTCCTCGCGCCAGAGACGCTGGTCCACGTCGAGGCTCAGGTTCAGGGGCACCATGTCCGGGGCCATCCCTTCCTCGAAGCGTCCTCCCCAGAGCGCCTTGCCGTCGTCGGTCATGGCGTGATCCCCTGGCAAAAAAAGAGGCCCGGGGGTGAGAAGCCCGGTCGCTTCCCGCCGAAGCGCCGGAGGGCCCAATGCCCCGAACTCCTACCCCCGGGTCCCTTTTCGAATCGGGTTCCGGTGTCGGACCTGTCATCGTGCAACGCTGGATAAATATTCATATACTTTGCATTAGTCAACACCCTGTCGTCGTGCGAGGTCTCCACCGGCTTCGTCCGCCCCCCCAGAGGCCGGACCTCCGAGCCCGGCGGCGGCGGATCGGCCGCCCGGGCCTTGCCGTCCAGGGCTCGCCGCCCGGACCTCGCCGTCCTCCGGAGCCTCAGTCGTGCGACGCCATGGCCTCGAGCCGCTGCCGGATGACCGAGAGCTTCCCGGCGTCGCGGAGGATGATGAGGATCGTGTCGTCGCCGGCCAGGGTTCCCAGGACCTCGGGCCACTCCTCCCAATCGATGCCGGCCGCGACGGCTTGGGCCGCTCCCTTGAGGGTGCGTACCACCAGCAGGTTGTCGACGCCGTCGGCGCTGTGGAAGAGGGTCGGCAGGAGGCTCTCCAGAGAGGGCGTGCTCTCCCACTCTTCAGGGACGGAGTAGTAGCCCACGCCGTCGGCGCCGGGCACCTTCACGAGACGGAGCTCGCGCACGTCTCTGGAGAGCGTCGCCTGCGTCACGTCCGTACCGCGCTCCAGGAGGATCTCCCTCAGCGACTCCTGGCTGGATATCCGATGGGTGCGGATGACGTCGAGAATCTGCTCCTGACGCTCCCGCTTGCTCAAGCCAGGACCTTGTCCACGAGGCCCCGGACCCGCTCGGGCTCGAAGCCCATGCTCCGCTCCACCTCTTCGCCATCGCGGAAGACGATGAGCGTGGGGATGCTCCGGATGCCGTACTTCATGGCGACCTGCTGGGCCCGGTCGGTGTCCACCTTGGCCACGAGCATCTTCCCCACCTGATCGTGGGCGATCTCGTCGATGAGGGGCGCCACCATCTTGCACGGCGCGCACCAGTCGGCGTAGAAGTCCACCAGGACCGGAGCCTCGGACCTCAGGACCGTGCGCTCGAAGTCCTCCTCCGTGACCTTCACGGGCCGGTCGAGGAGCATGGGCTTGCTGCACTCCCCACACGTGGGGCGGTCGGCGGCACGGCGGAGATCCACCTTGTTCAGCGTGCCGCAGAAGGTGCAGCGGAGGGTGACCTTCGTCGCCTCCGCGCCCCGGCCTCCGTTCTCGTCGCTCACCGTGGCTCCTGTTCCCTCCGTACGTTTCGCCCGAAGCCCCTAGAAGAGGTCGTACCGGACGGCCAGCATGGTGAAGCGTCCGATCTCGGGGGCACCGACGAACGAGCGGTACGGCTCGAAGCGATCCCCGGCCTCGTTCTCCAGGAGGTTCCCGAAGAGATTGCTGACGGAGAGCTGGACGGTGGCCGCCGTGTTCGGGATCCGATACCCCGCCGTGAGATCCACGATCGCCGCGGCCTGCACCACGCCGGCGAAGTCCGCCGAGAACGCTTCGAACTCCGAGTTGAAGCGGAGTCGCGTCGACGCGTTGAGCCGTGGCGTCCGGTACGCCAGGTTCACGGATCCCTTGTGCTGAGGCGCGTTCAGCGCGATCGGGGCCCCGTCGGCGATGGGGAATACGTCGTCACTGACGAAGGAGTAGCTCCCGCCCACCGTCCAGCGGTCCGTGAGGAACGCCTGGAGAGAGAGGTCCCCCCCGTAGAGGGTGATGTCGCCGACGTTCCGGTAGGAGACGATGATGTCGGCGGCCTGGGCCCCGACATCCTCCGAGGAGACGACACCCAGCGGTACCTGGACGGCGAGGGCCGCCGCCTGATCGGGTCCGACGAAGGGGGTGAGGTACGCCTCGATGTCTTCCGGATCCAAGAAGATCAGAGGAGTCTCCGCCCGAAGCGGCGAGACGAAATCGTTCTTGGTCGTCCGATACACGTCCGCGGCAATGGCAACACGGTTGTTGATCACTCCCGTGTAGCCGATCTCGAAGGTCTCCGTGTTCGACTCCCTGGTGGCCGGAAGTCTGGGAATGGAAAGAGACGCGAGCGGCTCCACGCTGTTGTCGTTGACGTCGAGGGCCAGTCGGGTCACCTGCTCTTCCGTCGGGGGGTTGGCCCTCAGAAAGGCCGCCTGCGGACCCGGAAGTCCCTGCGCCTCGAGAACTCCGACATAGAAGTTCCACAGCGTGGGCATGTCCGCTGGCAGCAGCTGCCCGGGGCCACCGAGCGCCGAGGGCGTGAACGGCGACCGCATCCACTCGAACGTCCCGTCGGGCCCCCGGACGGACCAACCGTCGGTGCCCGAGCCGAAGGCGCGGGTCGTGAATCCGAGGCCACCCAGGGGCGCCGGGGCGAATCCCCCGGAAATGTCGAGGAAGAAGTTCAAGGCCGTGGGCGTCGAGAAGGCGCGGTTGTAGCTCAAGCGGATGCCGCTGGTGGAGTCGGGCTTGAAGACGAGGGCCGCCCGGGGCGAAAAGACCTGGTCGGCCAGGACCGAGTGGTCGTCGACGCGACCCGCCAGGATCAGGTCGAGGCGGGGGCTGATGGCCGTCTCCGACTGGAGGTAGACGCCCCACTCGTCCATCTCGTCGCGATCTTCGTAGGAGCCGTAGATCCTGCCGGCGGACGCCGGATTGGTGCCGAAATAGTCGATGCCGTAGGTGAAGTCCTGACGACCCTCGGCGATGTCGAATCCGTGCTGGAGCTGACCCACCACGAGGGAGGACTCGTCCACCAGGGTCACGCCGTCCCGCAGGAGGAAGGAGTCGCCCGAGCTGCTTCCGTTGTAGTAGCCCTGGGCGAACAGCCGGCCCTTCGTCATCCGCGCCTGGAAGAAGTCGTAGACCCAGTCGTTGGTCTGCCCGGCGCCGAGTCCCGTCAGCTCGATACCCGACGAACTGTTCCGCCCATAGGTGGCGATGACCGTCCCATCCTCGGCGAACCGCCAGTCGGCGCGGGCCTCGATGCTCCACCGCTCCAGATCGAAGTCGCGCTGCGCGATTCGACTGCACGCCAACTCGGCTTCCTCCGGCGTCAGTCCACGAGCCTGGCGATCGGCCTGGCAGCGGGCCGGATTCGCGTCGGCCGTGGAGTCGGCGGCGAGCTCGGCGGGATCGAAGTAGATCCACTCCTCTCCGCTCATGTACTGACCGGAGATCTTGAA
>JAWVZK010000052.1:0-15794 GCA_033722275.1 Longimicrobiales bacterium
GCCACCAGGATCCGGTTGGGCCCGGAGAGGGGCGCGATGAAGCCACCGCTGGCTGTCCCCGTGTGCACCAAGGCCAGCGTCTGGGTCGGGAAAGCGTCGAGGCCCTGATCTAGGTCCGACGGAACGAGGTCGGGGCCCGGGAGGTTCAGCTGGGGCTCCTCCCGCCCCACCGTACCGTGGCCGATGAGGACGACGAAAAGGCGGTCCATGGGCTCGGCCCGTTGGGCGATCTCGCCGAGGACCTGGAGGACGTTCGCCCGAGTCGAGCGCATGGCGATGCGGCCCGGGTCCGCCTCCACCCGCTCCGCCAGCCAGGTGACATTCTCCTCGGCCAGTCCGTGGCGCTCGATGAGCGCGTCGTGGATCAGCGTGGCCTCGGTCTGAAAGCTCTGGCTGTACTCGGGCGCTCCGCCGAGACCGGAGACGATGAGCGCATGCGTCCGCCCCTGGCCTTGGACGGTGCCCGCGGGGAGCGCCACGGCGACGGCGAGGGCGACCATGACGACTCTCGCCGCCCGGATCCCGTCGGCCATCACACCATGCCCCGGATGCGCCGGTAGCCCCACTCGGCCCCCATGAGGAGGAGCACGAGCAGGAAGATGGCCGGCATGTCCCAGAGGTCGTGCTCCTCGACGAGCGTGACTCCTGCGCCGGACACGGTGATGTCCTCCGGGAGGGCCCCCACGGTCTCGGGCGTGTAGAACCGCCCACCGGTCTCCTCCGCCACCCGGCGCAGGAGGAAGGTGCGTCTCGCCGAGTCGTAATACTCCTCGTCGCTCTCCGCGGCGTGGAGGTAGATGCGCGCCGAGCCCAGGGGCACACCCTCGCGCTCGGCCGCGACCTCGATCTCGTAGTCGCCGTACTCGGCGGGACGGAGCTCCACGGCGTACTCCCCGTCCCGCTCCACGGTCCACTGGATGGGGAGCTCGTCCACCTGCCCGGTGGGGCTGACGACGGTGGCCGTCACCGAAGCGTCGTTGACCTCGATGAAGGTGGAGTCGCTGACGTTGGCGACCAGGCGGACGCTCTCACCGGGCTCGACCCGCTCCTGGTCGGTGGACACGGTCACCGGGTCGGGGACGCCGTCCACGAGCCACCGGAGCATCTGCTGCCAGAGGGCTTCGTGGCTCTGGTCTTCGAGAGGGACGTCGGCGTGCATCTGCCAGAGCCAGGAGTCCTGCGTCGTGAGGGCGATGGCCTTCCCCCTCCCGTACCGCTGGAACGCGAGGAGGATCTGGTCCGGAGACGTCCCGTCCACGTGGACCCCCCGCAGGAGGGTCGTGGCGCCCGGCTTGATCTCCACGAGCCGGTTCACCAGCGTCACGGGAGGCAGCCGCTCCCAGCGCTCTCCCACGGAGTCGAGGGAGGCGTCCAACTGAACCGTCGGGTGCGCCAGACCGGCGGGGGTAGGCTCGGCCTTCACCTCGTTGAAATACCCCCGCGGGCTCGAGGCGGCCTCCCCCAGCACGACGGGCATGACCTCCTCCACGGGCGTCCCCGCCCAGCCGCCCTCGGCGAAGGCGCTCTGGCCACCCAGGAAGAGGAGCCCCCCACCCCGTTCCGAGGCGAAATCGGCGATCATCTGGAGCTGGTCGTGGGTGAAGAACGAAGCCTCGACGCTCCCGAGGATCATCCCACGGTACTGGTAGAGCTCCTCCCGGGTCGTGGGAAAGCCGAACTGGAGCTCGGTGCTGTCGCTCACCGACAGGCGGAGGAATTTGCTCTCGGCGGTCCGCTGGAGGAGGACGACCTGGAGATTCTCGTCGTCCCAGACGGCCCGCCGGATGAACTTGACCTCGTAGCGGGGCTCCCCTTCGAAGAAGAGGATCTTGTCGCTCGCCCCGCGGACCTCCACCCAGGCGCTCCGACGGTTGTTCCGGTCCACCCGCTCCCCGGCCTGGGTGGGGATGGAGAAATCGACGCGCCGGGACCCGGCGTCCTCGAGTTGGAAGGCCACCCTGGCCACCACCGGCTCGCCGTCGGGACCCAGCTCCACCGTCTCCTCGGCGAGGATCCGGCTCTCGTCCTCGACGACGAGGGGGACGCTCCGCTGCCCGAAGCCGTTCTGCGTCACCACCAGATCCACCATGAGGGTGGAGCCTTCCAGGACGGTGCGAGGGAGCTCGACCCTGCCCAGCTCGATGTCGGGTTCGATGACCTCGTCTCCAACCCCCACGGTGAAGACGGGCACGCCCGCAGCCTGGAGGGGGACGAGGGACTCGGTGAGGGGACGATTCTCGGTGTCCGCGCCGTCGGATACCAGGATCAAGCCGGAAAGGGGTACCCCCGCCAGCTCCTCTCGGGCCAGATCCAGAGCGCCGCCGATGTCCGTGCCCGTGCCGTCGAAGCCGAGCTCCCCCAGACCGTCGATGCGACCGGCGCCGCCGGAGAACCGGAAGAAGCGGAGGACGAAGCGCTCGGAGAGAGACTCGAGGAGCTCACTCTCCTCCGGAGTGAAGGCCTCGGCGACGAAGTCGCTGCGCACGGAGCCGTCCCGATTCTCCAGACCCATGCTCCGCGAGTCGTCGACGAGGATGCCGACGAAATTCTGCTGCGGCACCACGGTGGACAGAACCAGCACCGGCTGCATGAGGCAGAAGACGAGAACGGTCAGAAGCGCGACACGGATGCCCGCCATGACGCCGCGATCCGCCACCGTGCTCCGCCCCCGGGCGATGGTGTACGTCGCCACGGCCGAGGCGCCGGCGATGCCCAGGACGCCGAGCCAGAGGCGGAAGGAGGTGGGCGCCGCAAAGGCGAACTCCCCCTGCTCGAAGACCAGAGGCCGGAACTTGAAGAGGAACTCGAAGACAGCGTCCATGACGTCTCAACACCCCCTTCCGAAGACGGTCATGGCTCTCTCAGCGTGTCAGTCCGTAGACGATCATGTTGGCCCCGAGCTCGTACGCGAAGGTGGAATACTCGAGAGGATAGCCGGGATCCTCGGCCCACTCCCACGCATCGCCCAGGTCGGTGTTCCAGTTGATGACCACCATGAGGCGGCCTTCCTCGTCCGTGATCCCCCGGACATGGGGCGTGAATCCGTCGCGCTCGTGCGTGCGGTATCCCCACCGCGCGTTCCGTATGTTGGGGACCTGCTTGAGCTCTTCGATGTCGTAGAAGGTCGAGAACAGCTCGTGGCTCAGATCCAGCTCCACGATGGGGCGGTCGGGGAAGACGCGCTTCATGTTCCACTCGAAGATCGCCCACTCGCGGCTGCCCCAGAAATCGTCGACGATCATGAAGCCCCCGGCCTCGAGGTAGCCCCGCAGACCCTCCACCTCCTCCTCGGTGAGCCGCATGTTCCCGACCTCCACCCCGTAGATGATGGGGAAGCGGCGGAGGTCCGGGTCCGCGAGGTGGACGGCGTTCTCCCAATCGTACGCGTCGAGCCGGACGAGGCGTTTGAGGACGATGAGAAACTGGCGGTCTCCCTTGGGATAGTCGGTGGCCCACGCGCCCCCTCGACCGTACCAGCCCCGACCCCCGGAGTAGACGGCGCGCGTCCAGTAGAAGGGCCAGCGGCCCGGGGTCTCGTCGGGATCCATCCGGGGACCCATGCCTCCACCGGTCACGGGGCGACCCACGGCGGGTGGTGCTTCCTGGGCCATGAGCTCGGGCCCCGCCGGTCCTGCGTCGGACGCGTCCGACGGCGCTCCGGCACGTGCGTCTCCCGGGCCGGTGTCCTCGCACGCCGTGATGGCGACGGCGCAGAGGACGCAGACCGAGACGAGACCGGCGCAGGAGAGTCGTCTCATTCGAACGGGATTCGGGATGACGCGGCGGAATTCCTTCCTACGGCGTCTTGGGGGATTCGTTCCTGCAGGAGGTCGCTCCTCGGGATCCGTGCCTGCTGTGTAGCCGACGGTCCGGGCCCTCGCCGGGTCCGATCCGCGACGTCCGCCCTCCATCATGATCCTCGCGTCGGTGGATCGCCAGAGTCCGAGGTGAGGTGTTCGCCAGACGTGCGCACCTGTACTCCGAGCGTTCTGACCTTCGACCGCCTCGAGAGCCTCTTCGCGTCGACGCATGGGGCGGCTCGGGCAACGCGGCCCACGGGCGGCGCACCGGCGTCGGATCGGGACGCCCGTGCCCGGGGCGTGTCGTGTCCGTCGGAACGCCGGGTGAACCTCAGATCCGACTCCGCACGTAGGGCTCTTCCCGGACCCGGATCGAGGTCCTGTCGGGGCCACGGGTCGAAGCGAGCTTCTCGATCGAACGATGGATTCCAGCGATGAGCAAAGAACGAGCACAGCCCATGACCGTCGCGTCGAGGGGGGTCACCCTCCGCGATTTCGCCATCTTCCAGCTGAAGCTCTTCCTCGACGGCATGAAGGACTTCGTGGCCATCTGGCTCTCTGTGGGCGCCATCGTTCTCGACTTCTTCGCCGGTCGGGGGAGCCGCCCGCGCCTCTTCTACTCGGTGGTGCGGGCCAGCGAGCGCTTCGACCGCTGGATCAACCTCCACAGTGTCATCGAGACCATGGACGCCTCGGAGACCCAGGACGGTCTGTTCGGCGCGAGTCGAGCCGGGGACGATACCCTGGTGGGGAAGATCGAGGAGATGGTGCGAGGAGGCGACGAGCCCCGCGTCCGGTAGGGACTTTCCCCACTCTCCGCACCGCAGATTCCCACCGAACGCCCCTTCGCATTCCCGACATCCTCCACGCGGACCCGCCCGTAGCTTGAAGTGGGCCATCGGCCGGAGGCTCCACGCGACGCAGCCGGCCGAGATGAAAGAACCGACCCTCATCAGGGGGGAGGATGGCGGTGAAGCTTCCTACCGTCGGCGGATCGACGCCGACGGGACACGACGTCACGACGTACACGGTCACCGACAAGTCCGTCGAGATCGTCTCGGACTCGGGCGAGGGCGCCCAGAAGTGCGGCACGATCTTCGGCGCCGTGTCGGCGAAGATGGGCAATGGAGTCTGGACGGTCGAGATCATCCCGGCCGAGGTGGAGCCTCCGCCGAGGAATCCGGCGGGAGCCTCGGGCATCCGGATCCGTCTCGGAAGCGAGGCCGTCACCAACTGGGGCGACGAGACCAACCTGGTGGTGGCCTTCAACGAGCAGGCCCTCCTGGGTCGCCATCGACTGAACGCCCTCGCCGAGGACGCCACGATCCTCATCGAGAGCATGTGGGCGACCCATCCGGACGAGGAGATCCGGACCCAGTGGAAGGCCGCCATGGAGGAGCTCGCCGGCCGGGACTACCGGATCGTCGAGGTCCCCATGGAGGACGAATGTCTCACCGTCGTCGACAACCCCCGGCGGGGGAAGAACATGTTCGTCCTGGGGATGCTGGCTTGGATCTACGACCGGGATCTCGAGCTGTGTCGGGACCAGATCGCCCAGGCCTTCCGGAAGAAGTCGCCGGAAGTGACCGAGAGGAACCACGACCTCCTGGAGCTGGGCTACGCGTGGGCCGCGGAGAATCTCGACTTCCGCTACGAGATCCCCACCATGGAGTCCGACCGACCCATGGTGGTGATGAACGGGAACGAGGCGGTGGCGCTGGGAGCCGTGGCGGCCGGACTGGAGCTCGCTTCCATGTACCCCATCACGCCGGCGACCTCGGTGTCCCACATGCTGGGAGAGATCTTCGAGACCTTCGGCGGCGTTGTGCACCAGGCGGAGGACGAGATCGCCGCCGCCGGGGTGGCGATCGGCGCGTCGTACGCGGGCAAGTGCGCGTTCACCATCACGTCGGGCCCGGGCCTGGCGCTGAAGACCGAGTTCCTGGGGCTGGCCATCATGACCGAGATCCCCTTGGTCGTCGTCGACGTCCAGCGGGGTGGCCCGAGCACGGGGCTTCCGACGAAGGTGGAGCAATCGGATCTCCTGGCGGCCATCTTCGGCCAGCCCGGCGACGCTCCACACGTCGTGGTGGCGCCAGCCACCATCGAGGAGTGCTTCCACGTCATGACGACAGCGCGGCGCGTCGCCGAAGCGCTGAGGACCGTGGTCATCGTCCTCTCCGACGCCAATCTCGCCACCGGCGTCGCCCCCTACCCCCGGCCTACCGCCTCGCCCGCGTGGCAGCCGGTGGCGCCGGATCAGCGGCCCATTCCGCAAGGCCTGCGTCCCTACGACTGGGATCCGGCCACAGGGATTTCGCGTCGCTTCATCCCGGGCCAGCTCGGCGGTGAGCACACGGTCACCGGCCTGGCCCACGACGAAGGGTCGAAGGTCGCGTACGACTCGGCGGTGAATGAGCGGGCCAGCACCATGCGAAGCCGGAAGATCGCCGCCTTCCAGAGCACGCTCCGGACGCCCGACGTGAAGGGAGATCCGAGCGGCGACCTGCTCATCGTGGGATGGGGGAGCACGAAGGGCGCCATCGACGAGGCCGTGGAACGGGCCCGAGGGGAGGGGCTGAGCGTCTCCTCCCTCCACCTGACGTTCCTCTCGCCCCTGCCTCCCGGCTTGAAGGACATCTTCGAGCGATTCCGGAAGGTGATGACGGTGGAGATCAACTACTCGGACAAGCCCGGAGACCCTTTCATCACGGAGCAGAATCGCCGAAGAGGGCAGTTGGCGTGGCTCCTTCGTGCGAGCACGCTGGTGGACGTGGACTGCTGGACCCGGGTCCTGGGCGAGCCTCTCCGACCGGGCAGGATCCTCGCCGCGATCCGCGAGCACATGCCTCGAGGAGGTAGGGCATGATCAGCGAAAGCTGCGGGCTGCTCCACGCGGCCCACGACGACGACCGGATCTTCGACATGGTGGACTACCAGGGACCGGTCGCCCGCTGGTGCTCGGGATGCGGGGACCACTCCGTCTTGGCCGCCTCCCAGCGACTCCTCGCTGAGAAGCAGCTGACGCCCGAGGGCACCGTGTTCGTCTCGGGCATCGGGTGCTCGAGCCGCTTCCCGCACTACATGAAGACGTATGGATTCCACGGCATCCACGGTCGAGCCCTGACCATAGCCACGGGGGTGAAGCTCACGCGTCCCGAGCTGGACGTCTTCGTGGTCATGGGCGACGGAGACTGCCTCTCCATCGGCGCGGGCCACTGGGTCGACGCGGTCCGCTACAACGTCGACATGGTCGCCCTCCTGCTGGACAACGAGATCTACGGGCTCACCAAGAAGCAGACCTCACCCACGACGCCCCAGGGGTACCGGAGCAACACCCAGCCGCGGGGCAGCTATCTCCCGGCCATGAACCCCTTGGAAGCGACCCTGGGCTTCACCAACGCCTCCTTCGTCGCCCAGACGGCGGAATGGATCCCCGCTCACCTCTTCGCCACGCTCGAGGCGGCGTACGAGCATCCAGGCTTCGCCTTCGTCCGGATCCTCCAGCGATGTCCGCATTTCACCGCCGACATCTTCGGCGATGCGGTGCGGCAGACGGACCTCGTGGAGATTCTCGAAGGGCCCGGGGGCATCCGCGTGGAGTCCCTGGACGCCATCTACGACCGCAAGATCCGGCACGACCCTTCGGATCTTGCTGGAGCCCGGTCCCTGGCGCAGGACGGATCCTCCATCCGGATTGGCCTCTTCTTCAAGGACGAGAGCCGCCCGCGATACGAGGAGACGCGATCCACGCCGAAGCACTCACCCCGGGAGAAGATCGACCTCCTGGAGACGGAGTTCGAACGCTATGCGGTCTGAGGAAGGAAGCGGACGGCCGACGGGCGCCGAGGCGCTGACGGCGCGAGCCGTGGATGCCCTGCAGGCGCGGATCGACGCCTTCCGGGAGGCCGTGGCCACGGCCGAGCAGGAGGTCTCCGACGAGATCGTCCGCGGTGTCGGCGCGGGAAGCTTCAAGGGGGAGCAGGCGCTCATCGAGCTCGGACCGTTCGCCGTGGGGCGTATCGATCCGGAGCGCTTCGCCCAGCTCCTGGGCGTGGCGGACGAGCCTCTCACCGTGGAGGCCATCGACGTGCTCGGTCGGGCCGAGAGGGTCCTCGGCGAGTTCGTCGCGACCCCCAGGGGACACCAGGTGTCGGTGGAGCCCGGCGGCGATCTCCGGGACGTGGTGAAGCAGGCCCTCGCACGCTTCGGACGGGCCTACGGCGCCGCCCGTGCCGTGGAGATGGCGAGGGCCGGGACCTTCGACGAGTCCGAGCACGGCCACCTCCTGGGACCGCTTCCCTTCCGGCTCTGGAATCGGGCGGAGCGGCAGCTGGCGCCCCCTCTGGTGGTGAGGGTCCGTGGAGACGACTGCCTCCCCGCGGGGCTGGGCGAGTTCCTGGACGGGAACCTGGTCCTCCTCCTGGTGGCGGAAGGCCCCACGACGCCTGCGCCGCTCTCCCGGCTCATCACCCCGGGCACGTTCGTTCTCCAGACGGCGGATCCCGAGGAGCTTGGGCTCCTCGCCCGGACCGAGCACCCGGCGGTGGCTCTTCTCTTCGACGAGGAGCGACCCGGTCAGGCGTGGTTCGTGCACGACCCCGACGCCGGCGACACGTCCTGGGCCCGGCTCTCGGTCTCCCAGCTTCCGTCGGAGCCGGACGTCGGCCGCGGACGACGTCCGCCCGCCTGGCTCGAGGAGCTGGAGCACCTGCGGATGCTGGCCACGGCCCCGCTCGCCCCCGCGCGAGGAGGCGGTTCGCCGGAGACCTCCCGCTCGTCGGGCGCCGACGGCGTGTCCTCTCCCGGAGTGCAAGAAGCGACCGAGGCGGCCGACGGCGGGTCGGCCGAGCCCGATCCGGCGGACCGGCTGGCGGCGTGGCTCCTGAGCCGGATCCCCGAGGACGGGGAGCGGCCCGACGCAGCGGCGGAGGAGGGGTAGGGCCGTCGTGATCGCCCTCGCGGACGTCCTGGTCTCGGTCGCCATCCTGGGTGGCGTCGCGACGGTCTTCGGCTTGGCCATCTCCGTGGTGAACCGACGGTTCCACGTCTGGGAGGACCCCCGGATCGACGCGGTCCGGGACCTTCTGCCGGGGGCCGACTGCGGCGCGTGCGGGCGAGCCGGCTGTCGCGCCTTCGCCCAGGCCGTCATCGGAGGGAGCGCCGTCCCCGCCGAATGCACGGTCATGGGACCCGAGGAGCGGGACGAGGTGGCCGGCTACCTGGGCGTCGCGGCCGGGAGCGCCGATCGGCGAGTCGCACGACTGCTCTGCGCGGGTGGCCGGGACGTGGCGCCGTATCGGGCCACGTACCATGGGATCGAGAGCTGCGCCGCGGCGGTGGCGGTGACCGGGGGTGGCAAAGCTTGTCCGTGGGGTTGCCTCGGGTACGCCGACTGCGCGGTTTCGTGCGACTTCGCCGCCATCGAGATGAGCGCGACCGGGCTGCCGGTCGTGGAGCCGGAGTTGTGCACCGCCTGCGGCGACTGTGTCGAGGCGTGTCCCCTGGATCTCTTCGTCCTGATGCCCGTGGACCACCATCTCGTGGTCCAGTGCAGGAACCTACTGGCGGGCGAAGCCGCGGAAGCGGTCTGCTCGGTGGCGTGCAACGCCTGCGGTCGGTGCGCCGCCGACGCCGCCGACGGACTCATCGAGATGGTCGACGGCCTCGCCGTCGTCGACTACGACCGCATCGAGCTGGAGAATCCCGAGGTCGTGGCGCGCTGCCCGACGGGGGCCATCGTATGGCTCGAGGAGCAGCAGTTCCCGGAGCTGGTGTCCAAGCGTTGGAGCAGGGCGTCATGAAGCGGAAGAGGACGTGATGAGCGAGAAGGACGACGGAACGACGAGTGCCGCCCGCTTTCCCGGGCTGCCCATGGCTACCGACGGCACCGGGGCGGTGGTCCACGCCGAGACCCATGCCAGCGAGGCCGCCGGCGCCTATCCCATCACCCCGTCGACGCAGATGGGCGAGGGGTGGGCCGACGCCGTGGCGAAGGGCAAGACCAACGTCTTCGGGCGCCGGCTCCGTTTCTTCGAGCCGGAGGGCGAGCATGCCGCTGCCGCCGTGACTGCCGGGATGAGCATGTCGGGGTTGCGGGCGACGAACTTCTCCAGCGGGCAGGGCATCGCCTACATGCACGAGTCGTTGTACGCGGCCACGGGGAAGCGGCTGACCTACGTCCTGAACGTGGCAGCACGGGCCATGACGAAGCACGCGCTGAACGTCCATGCCGGGCACGACGACTATCACGCCGTGGACGATACGGGCTTCTTCCAGCTCTTCGCCAAGAACGTCCAGGAAGCGGGAGATTTCGCGCTCATCGCGCATCGTGTGGCCGAGCTGGCGCTGACGCCGGGGCTCAACGCCCAGGACGGCTTCCTCACCAGCCACGTCCTGGAGTCGGTACGATTGCCGGAACCCGAGCTGATCCGCGAGTACCTCGGGGATCCTGCGGACGATATCGACTGTCCCACGCCGGCGCAGAGACTCTCCTTCGGGCCCCGGCGCCGTCGCATTCCCGAGCTCTTCAGCGTCGACTATCCCGCGATGCTGGGGACGGTGCAGAATCAGGACGCCTATGCGCAGGGCGTGGCCGCGCAGCGGCCGTTCTACTTCGATCACGTGGCGGCGCTCACCGACCGGGCGATGGAGGAATGGGCCGAGCGAACGGGACGACGCTACGCCCGGGCCTCCGGCCACCGGATGGACGATGCCGAGTGGGTCCTGGTGGGGCAGGGCTCGGTGGTTCCGAATCTGGAGCTCGTCGCCGACCACCTGCGCCGAGAGCGGGGGCTGAAGGTGGGCGTGCTGAACGTCACCATGTTCCGGCCCTTTCCCGCGGATCTGGTCACTCGGCTCCTTTCCGGCAGGAAGGCGGTGACCGTCTTCGAACGGTGCGATCAACCCCTGGCCGTGGATGCGCCTCTCCTGCGGGAGATCCGCGCGGCGATGACCAAGGGGATGGAGAACGCTCGGGCGCGGGCGGGAGCCGAGTCTCGGGGCTGGCTGGGCGGACACCGCCGCAGACGCGCCGAGGAGCGTGCGCAGGAGGATCGCGCCGCCGGCGATGGGGGCCGTCGACTTCCGTTCCCCGGCCTCGCGGAGCTCGGGGCCGAGGACGTGCCCGACTTCCACTCGGCGGGGTTCGGCTTCGGAAGCCGCGACCTCCAGGCGGGCGACATCGTTGCCGCGGTGGAGAACATGCTCCCCGAGGGGGAGGGCCGCAGGCAGTTCTACCTCGGCATCGACTTCATCCGCAAGGAGACTCGACTTCCCAAGCTCCGCATCTGGCAGGAGCGACTCCTGGAAGAGTACCCCGAGCTGGAGACCCTGGCTCTGTCCTCCGCCGGTGAACTGAACCTGCTTCCGGAAGGCTCGACGGCGATCCGCATCCACTCGGTCGGTGGATGGGGCGCCATCACCATGGGCAAGAACCTCACGATGACGGCCTTCGAGCTCTTCGGGATGCACGTGAAGGCGAATCCGAAGTACGGGTCGGAGAAGAAGGGGCAGCCCACCACGTTCTACTCGGTGCTCGCGCACGAGCCCATCAAGCTCAATGCCGAGCTCAAGCACGTGAACGTCGCTCTCTCACCCGACGGGAACGTCTTCGCCCACTCCGATCCCCTGGCGGGGATGGAGGAAGGGGGCGTCTTCGTCATCCAGAGCCACGACGAGCCCGAGAAGGTGTGGGCCTCCATCCCCGCGGACGCACGGAGCGCGATTCGGGAGAGGGGGATCCGAGTGTACGCTCTGGACGCCTTCGGCATCGCCTCCAGCGAAGCCTCCGATCCGGAGCTGCGCTACCGGATGCAGGGTGCCGCCTTCATGGGGGCCTTCTTCCGCTGCGCTCCCCTGGTGGCGCGAGAAGGAATGGACGAGGAGCGCCTCTTCCAGGGGATCAGGGCGCAGACCGAGAGGAAGTTCGGCCACCGGGGGGAGCAGGTGGTGGAGGACAACCTCCGGGTCATCCGGCGGGGGTGGGAGGAGGTGGTGGAGATCCCCACCGACGCCGACGTCCGTGAGGCGGAGGCGAGCGAGGCGCCGGTGGCGCCGATTCCCTCGATGCTCTCCGCTCCGGACGCCGAAGAGGGGCTGGCCAACCCCGGCCGGTTCTACGAGCAGGTGTGCTCGGTATGCGCCATCGGCCAGGACACCATCGCCGATCCGTACGCCGCGGTAAGCGCCATGCCCGCCGCGTCCAGCTCCATCCGCGACATGACGGGCATCCGCTTCGAGGTGCCCGACTTCGTCGCCGAGCGATGCACCGGATGCAGCCAGTGCTGGATCCAGTGTCCCGACGCGGCGATCCCCGGACTGGTCACGTCCGTGGAGGACCTGTACGAGACCGCGGTGCGCCACGCCGCCAACGGAAGACCGCTGGACCACGTGAGCCGCGTCACGAAGCACCTCGCCCGGGAATCTCGCAAGATCCTGAAGGGCGTCCCCTTCCACACCTTCGGCGAGGTGGCGTCCACGGCGTTCGCCAACGTCGTCGACAAGCTGGGGTGGGACCCCGACCGGCGGGCCCGCCTGGAGCAGGAGTGGTCGCGGGTCTACCCCGTCCTCGACGAATTCCCCCTGGCCAAGACCGTGCCCTTCTTCGATCTGCCGGAATCGAAGGAGAAGGGCACGGGCGGGCTGCTCTCCATCACGGTGAACCCAGAGGCGTGCAAGGGCTGCAACATCTGTGTCGAGGTCTGCCCCGAGGAAGCGCTCGTCACCGTCAAGCAGGACGAGGAGATCGTCGACCGCCTCCGACGGAACTGGACCCTCTGGGAGCGCCTCCCCGACACCGAGGATCGATATCTCAACATCCGCGACCTGGACGAGGGCATCGGGGTGCTGTCGTCGTTGTTGCTGAAGAAGGACAACTACCGCTCCATGGCCGGTGGTGACGGAGCCTGCATGGGATGCGGCGAGAAGACGGCCGTGCATCTGGTGGTCTCCACCATCGAGGCGCTGATGCAGCCACGCGTCGACGCGTTCGTCCACGAGGTCGACCGCCTGTCCGACGAGCTCGACGGCATGGCCCGGGAGAT
The DNA here is from genome assembly GCA_033722275.1 of Longimicrobiales bacterium. Taxonomy (GTDB): domain Bacteria; phylum Gemmatimonadota; class Gemmatimonadetes; order Longimicrobiales; family Gaopeijiaceae; genus UBA2589. Next base: position 12,845 of record JAWVZK010000052.1, read on the forward strand.
CGTGGCGTCGGAGGCCGACCTCGACGAGGTGGCCGTCCAGCCCGGCGACCACGCTGACGTCGACCTCTCCGAGGAGAAGAAGACGGAGCTGCGTCGGATCACCCGGGCGAAGAAGGAGCTCGACGATCTCGTCTGGCTCTACACCCAGGGACCCAGCGGAAAGGGCCGGGTCTCGCTGGGCATCTCGAACTCCACCGGCTGCTCGTCGGTGTGGGGCAGCACGTATCCGTACAATCCGTATCCCTTCCCCTGGGTGAACCACCTCTTCCAGGACGCGCCCTCCATCGCTCTGGGGATCTTCGAGGGACACATGCGGAAGATGGGCGACGCGTTCCTGGCCGTGCGAAGGGCCCGAGCCATCGTCGACGGCTCGTACCGGCAGGACGAGTTCGAGCCCTTCGCCGAGGCGTTCGACTGGAAGCAGTTCACCGACGACGAGTTCAAGCTCTGCCCGCCCATCCTCACCATCGGCGGCGACGGGGCCATGCTCGACATCGGCTTCCAGAACCTGAGCCGGCTCATGGCCAGCGGAAAGCCCCTCACGGTGATGGTGCTGGACACCCAGGTCTACTCCAATACGGGCGGCCAGGCGTGCACGAGCGGCTTCACCGGTCAGGTGGCCGACATGTCCGCTTGGGGCAAAGCGCAACACGGGAAGACGGAGGTCCGCAAGGAGCTGGCCTTCATCGCCATGGCCCACAGAGGCGTGTTTGTTCATCAGTCCTCGCAGGCCTCCGCTTCCCACCTCGTCGGCGGCGTCATCAAAGCGCTGGGCTCCCGTCGGCCGGCGGTGCTCAACGTGTATACGCCGTGCCCCGTGGAGCACGGTCTGGCCGACGAGTGGGCGCCTCGCGCCGCGAAGCTCGCCCTGGAGTCGAGGGCCTTTCCGTTCCTCACGTACGATCCCGACGCGGGACCCGATCTCTCGGACTGCCTCTCGCTGGTGGGCAACCCGGACATCCAGGAGATCTGGCCCTCCTACACGCTGGAGTACGTGGACGACGACGGAGAGCCCGCGACCATGGAGCTTCCCGTGACCACGGCGGACTGGGCCGCCACCGAGGTCCGATTCCGGAAGAACTTCGAGAAGGTCCCACCGGAGGATTGGAACGACGACATGCTCCCGTTCCACGAGTTCATGGCGCTCGACGGAGGAGACCGCCAGGGGAAGCGCCCTTTCATATGGACGCTGGACGACGAGAAACGGCTGGAGCGACTCCAGGTCTCCACCCAGATGGTGACGCTGGCCGAGGACCGGTTGAGCTTCTGGCACCAGCTCCGGGAGATCGCCGGCCTGGACGTCCCCGAGGCGGTGCACGGCGCGGTGGAGGCCGAGCTCGAGGCCGAGCTCGACGCACGTTTGGACGCCCTGAAGACGGAGTACGAGGCGAAGCTCGCGGAGCTGAGGGCCACGTACCCACGGATCGTGGCCCGCCGGATGGCCGAGGGGCTCCTGGCCCACCGAGGTGGCGACGTGACGGTCTCCGAGCTGCTGCAGGAGGCCGAGCGGGCGCCGGGTCTCGAGCCCATCGGTCCGTTGTCCGAGGGGTGGAGTGGCTCCAACGGATCGGGTGGAACGGCTGGGGGGACGCCCGGACAGGCCGGCGAAGTTGCCGTCGCCGAGCCCCCGAACGCAGAAGGCGCCTCCGGCGCGGGCGCGACGGGGGGTCCGGTCGAGGAGGGGGGCGCCACGGAGGTGCAGGATGCTCCCGCACCGTCGAATGGAGAAGCCGACGGCGCCGAGGGCGACGAGGAGGATGAAGCCTTCCTCACGGAGCCGTGGATCGAGACGGCCCGCTGCACGTCCTGCAACGAGTGCACGAACCTCAACGGGCGGATGTTCGCGTACGACGAGAACAAGCAGGCCTACATCAAGGATCCGCTGGCCGGCACCTTCGCCGAGCTGGTCCAGGCGGCCGAGCTCTGTCCCGCGGGCATCATCCATCCTGGAGATCCGCTGAACCCCAAAGAGAAGGATCTGGAGAAGTGGATCGCCCGGGCCGAGCCCTTCAACTGAGGGCGGGGAGGGTCGGGTGAAGGGATTCGGGATCACCTTTCGTCACGGGGTCCATCCCCCGGACTCGAAGGAGCTCACGAGGTCGGTCTCCATCCGCCGCATGCCTTTCCCGGATCGCATCGCCCTCCCGCTCCGGCAGCACGCCGGAAAGCCGGCCCGGTGTCTCGTGAGCCCCGGCGATCGCGTGGAGCGGGGGGACAAGGTCGCCGAGGCCGACGGCTTCGTATCCGTTCCCATCCACGCCTCGGCGGCGGGGACGGTGGCGGACGTGGACTGGTGGCCTCATCCCGACGGGACCATGGCGGAGACGGTGATCCTGGATGTGGAGCCCTTCAGCCCGCAGATCCCCCGACCCCGAATCGTACCACGTTGGGAGGGGCTCTCTGCGGAGTCGGTCCGCGCAGCCGTGCAGCAGGCGGGTGTCGTCGGCCTGGGCGGCGCCGCCTTTCCCACCCACGTGAAGCTCTCTCCCCCCGACGATCTTCCCATCGAGTGGCTCCTGGTGAACGGCGCCGAGTGCGAGCCGTACCTGACGACCGATCATCGGACCATGGTGGAGTACCCGGAGCGCGTGCACTTCGGGACACGCATCATGATGCAGTGCCTGGGGGTGGATCGGGCGGTCATCGGGGTGGAGAAGAACAAGCCCGACGCCATCGAGGCATTGGAGCGTACGCTCCCACGGGACCTGCACGTCTCGGTGATGCCCTTGACGGTGAAGTATCCCCAGGGCGCCGAGAAGATGCTCATCGAGGTGGTGACGGGACGAGAGGTGCCGTCGGGCAAGCTCCCCATGCACGTGGGCGCCGTGGTCCAGAACGTGGGCTCCATCGCGGCCATCGCCGAGGTCTTCGAGACGGGCTATCCCCTCATCGAGCGGGTGATGACCGTCACGGGGCCCGGCGTCCGCCGCCCCTCGAACCTGGTCGTCCC
>JAWVZK010000053.1:0-15759 GCA_033722275.1 Longimicrobiales bacterium
GGCGACCTCCAGAGGATGGTCCGGGGCGACCTCCCGGGGATGTCCGGGGAAGACCCCCGGGCGGATGGTCCCCGGCCGAGGCGTCAGTCCGCCCTGGGCTCCGTGGCCTCGACCACCTTTCCGCTCTCGTCGCGGGTGAGCCATTCCACGTAGTACGCGGCCAGATCCGAGGCCCAGATGCCCGGTTCGGGGTCCATGCCCATCCTCTCACGCGTCTCCGCGACCCCGCCGGGGCTGACCACGTTGAGACGATGACGCCCCTCCAGGTCGAGGGCCGCTGCCCGCCCGAAGGCTTCGACGGCTCCGCCCACCATGGCCACGGCCGCCGTCCCCGGGTCCGGGTCAGTGGTGAGCGTCCCGGACGTCAGTGTGAAGGAGCCACCGTCCGCCACCCGATCGAGACCCAGGCGCACCAGGTTCACCTGCCCCATGAGCTTGTTGCCCAGACTCTTCTCGTAGGCTTCGTCCTCGAGCTCGTCCACGGGTCCGAACTCCGCCACACCCGCGGTGCAGACGACGGCGTCCACCGGACCGACGGCATGATACAGCGCCTCGATGGACGCCTTGTCCGCCAGATCCACCGTGTACTCCCCCGAGGAGTGACCGACTCGGACCACCTGGTGGCCAGCCTCCTCCAGCGCCTCGGCCACCGCCTCTCCGATGGTGCCCGTGGCACCGACATGGAGCACCTTCATCGGTCGTTCCCTCCCACGACGCTGGCCCGGTAGTCCAGGGGAGGATCCCGGTCCCCCAGGAGAGGCTCGTAGGTGTAGTCCGGGCCGCGCCGGCGATGGAACTCCTCCTGAACGGCCTCCACGAGCTCCGGCTGCGTGAAGAGGTCATGGGCCGTGAACGCCAGGACCTTGGCGGCGTTGATCATGCCCTTGGTCCCGATGTCCGTGTCCCCCGCGGCCACCGCCTGCCAGGAGTGGGCCGACGTACCGGGCACCCAGGTGGCGGTCCTGAGCCCGGCTGTGGGGACCATCCAGCTCACGTCTCCCACGTCGGTGGATCCCCCGGACCCCACCTCGCGCACCTCGAAGGGCTGGATCTCTCCCGCGCTCTCGATGGGCGGCGCGTCCTCGGGGAAGGTCGCGTGGACGGCCTCGGCGAAGCGACGCTCCTCTGCGTCGTACTCGACGCCCCCGACGTCGACGAGGTTCTCGTACATCGTCCGGGCCAGGGCTTCGTTCGGCAGGAGCGCGTAGATTCCGTGGATCACCTCGTACTCCATCCGCGTCTCCGTTCCCAGCGCGGCTCCCTCCGCCGTCCTCACCACCCGGTCGAAAAGGGCCCGGGCCTCCTCGGAGTCCGGGTGACGCACGTAGTAGTAGACCTCGGCGAAATCGGGAACGACGTTGGGCGCGGAGCCACCGCTGGTGATCACATAGTGGATGCGCGACGCGGGCTCGGCGTGCTCTCGCAGCATGTTGACCATGTCGTTCATCGCTTCGACGCCGTCCAGGGCGGAGCGGCCCCTCCACGGAGCGCCGGCGGCGTGGGAGGACTGGCCATGGAACCGGAACTTGGCCGACTTGTTCGCCAGGGAGGAGGTCGCGCTGGCGCTGTTTTCGGAAGACGCATGCCAATGGAGGACGGCGTCGACGTCGTCGAAGAGTCCCTCACGCACCATGTACACCTTTCCGGCGCCTCCCTCCTCGGCCGGCGTGCCGTAGAGGCGGACGGTTCCTTCTTGCCCCGAGCGCTCCAGCCACCGCTTCACCGCGATGGCCGCCGCCACCGAGCCCGTGCCGAAGAGGTGATGACCGCACGCGTGCCCGGCGATCTTGCCTGGGATGGGGTCCCGCTCCGGCGACCGGCTCTGGTTGATGCCCGGGAGCGCGTCGAATTCGGCCAGGATCCCGATGACGGGCCCGCCGCCGCCCCAGGACGCCACGAAGCCGGTCGGCATCCCCGCTACCCCCGAGGCGACCTCGAAGCCCTCGCCCCGCAGCACCCCCTGGAGCATCTCGGAGGATTCGTGCTCCATGTACCCGACTTCGGCCAGCTCCCAGATGTCCTGGGCCACCTCCTCGTAACGATCGGCGTTGCGATCGATGTAGGAGGCCATCATGGCCTTCGGCGTCTGAGCCCAGCCGGGAGCGACGTGAACGGCCAGGGTCGTCAGCACGGCGGCGACGGCGATGTGGGTACTGCGCATGGATCTGCTCCTCGATTGATGTCCCCGTATGACTCCGCTCCACCGGCTCTTCGCGGCTCGGCGAGACCCGGCCTCCCACCGGATCCACGGTCGGCGCTTCCGACGATGGGACCGCACGGTAGGAAGGCCGGAGATCGGCGACAAGTCGGGGATCCCTCGACGGCGCCGGACGCCTACATTCCCATCGTGGCCCGAGCCGCTGTCGTCGAAGACGTCGGGACCGTCTGCCGCGTGGCAGCCGTCGCCTCGACGCCATCGACGGCGCACCTTCTTCCCGTATCGACCGCTCATCCTCCCATCCGAAGCAGCGATGCCCAATCCAGACCTTCTCCGATCTCTGCTCCTCTTCCTCTTCCCCGTGACCCTGGTCGCCCCGGGCGCCACCGTCGCCCACGCGCAGGCGACCCCCGACTACGACGATCAGATCCGCCGCCTCATGAGCCATCCCGCCGTGCGCGAGGCCCTGGAGCACATCGAAGAGACCGACGACCAGACCATGGCGGACCTCCGGGAGCTCACCCAGATCCCGGCACCCCCTTTCATGGAGGAGGAGCGGGGAGCGCGATTCCTCGACATGCTGCGCGAGATCGGCGTGGACAGCGCCTGGGTCGACGAGGAGGGGAACGTCATCGGGCTACGGCGCGGAACCGCGGACGGCGAGGTCCTGGCTCTGGCCGGCCACCTGGACACGGTCTTCCCACCGGGGACGGACGTGACCATCCGGGAGCGCGGAGACACCCTCTTCGCGCCGGGGATCGCCGACGACACGCGTGGCCTGGCCACCGTCCTGGCGGTGCTCCGCGCCCTGAACGAGGCGGACATACGGACGGAAGGCGACATCCTCTTCATCGGCAACGTCGGAGAGGAAGGTCTCGGTGACCTTCGCGGGATGAAGCACCTGTTCCGCGAGGGTGGGCCGGACATCGACGCCTTCGTCTCGGTGGACGGGACCGGCGCCAGCGGCATCACCCACATGGGCCTGGGGTCCCACCGCTACCGCATCACCTTCCAGGGCCCGGGAGGGCACTCCTGGGGCGCCTTCGGCCTGGCCAATCCCGCGCACGCCATGGGTCGGGCCATCCGCCACTTCCAGGACGGCGCCGACGCCTTCGTACGGACGGTCCCCCTCCGCACCAGCTACAACGTGGGTCGCGTCGGAGGCGGCACCTCCGTGAACTCGGTCCCCTTCGAATCGTGGATGGAGATCGACATGCGTTCCCACGGGGTGGAGACTCTGGAAGCCATCGACGACATCCTGCAGGGGGCCGTCCAGCGGGCGATGGCCGAGGAGAACGAGATTCGTACGCGGGGAGAGCCTCTGACGGTGGACGTGGAGATGATCGGCGACCGTCCCTCGGGGGAGATCGCCGAGAACCATGCCTTCGTCCAGCAGGCCGCGGCGGTCACCCGCGCCCTGGGAATGGAGCCCGAGTTCCGCCGCTCCTCCACCGACGCGAACATCCCCATCTCCATGGGCATCCCCGCCATCACCGTGGGGGGCGGCGGTCACGGCTTCGGCGCCCACTCCCTCGACGAGGGGTACCGCAATGTCGACGGGCCCGTGGGGGTGCAGCGCGTCCTGCTCATCGTCCTGGCCCAGGTGGGCGTCACCCAGGCCAGCTGACGCGAGCCGGACCAAGGGCCGGACCGTTGCGGGGGCGGTCGCCTCCGTTGGACGGGCCGCCGTCGGCCGGGGAGATCAGCGCCACGATGCCGCGAGAGCACTCCAAAGAGGAGGACCAGCACAATGTTCGAGTGGACGCTCCCCCTCGGAGCCGAGGCGACCCTGTTCGCCTTCGAGGCGTTGGTCATCGGGGCAGCCGGGACCAAGCTGGCCAACCTGGCCGATCGTCTCGCGGATCGTAGCGGACTCGGAGAAGCGATCACCGGAGTCGTCTTCCTCGGCTTCATCACCGCCCTTCCGGGACTCGTCGCTTCCGTGGTGGCCGCCCTCGACGGCCATCCCGCTCTGGCCATCAGCAACGCGATGGGTGGGATCGCGGTCCAGACCGTCGCCCTTCCCATCGCCGATCTGGCCTACCGAAAAGCCAACCTGGAGCACGCCGCCGCATCCGCGGCGAATCTCATGCAGGCGACGGTTCTCGTTCTTCTCGTCACCCTTCCCCTGACGGGCATCGCGGGACCCGACGTCACCATCGGGCACGTCCACCCCACGACGCTCCTCCTCTTCGGAGCAGCCGCCAGCGCCTTCTGGCTGGTCCTCCGTACGCAGGAAGAGCCCATGTGGCGCCCCCGTCCCACCGACGAGACCGTGGAGGACGTGCCCGATCCCGAGTACCAGACGCAGAGCCTGCCGAAGTTGATCACGGGCGTGCTGCTCCTCGCGGTCGTCACCGCCACGAGCGGGGCCGCCGTGGCCGAGTCGGCCGAGAATCTGGTGGCGATGACCGGCTTTGCGGAAGTCGTGATCGGGGGGCTCTTCATGGGCGTCGCCACCTCCCTCCCGGAGCTCGTCACCAGCATGGCCGCCGTGCGAGAGGGGGCCCTGACCCTGGCCGTCAGCGACATCGTGGGCGGCAACTTCTTCGACGTGCTCTTCGTGGCGGCCGCCGACCTCGCGTTCCTCCCGGGCTCCATCTACCACGGATCCGGCGTCGGAGACCGGGAGATCTTCCTCATCGCGCTGACCATCCTCCTCAACGTCACCTTCCTCGGCGGTCTCCTGTACCGACAGAAGACGGGTCCGGCGAAGATCGGCATCGAAGGGGTGACCATGATCCTGACGTATGGCCTGGGATTCCTCGTGCTGAGCCTGGCGATGTGATGGCGGCCCTCGCATCGCCGCCCACGGGAAGCGGCCCCGGCCCTCCGCTACGTCCTCGGCGGTTCCGAGGAGCCCCTAATGGAGTGTATCCGATGTTTGGATGACATTCGCGCGGCGATGCATCGACGGGGACTTCGTCGGAACTCCTTGAAATAGCGGTGCCATTCCCGCGTCGTTCCTCCTCGTCCGCGCCGCGCCTCGGCACGCTCGGTGTTCACGAAACGTCGGATACACTCCACTAGTCGGTGTGGAGCGCGACCATGGGGTCCACCCTGGTGGCGCGCAGGGCCGGTATCGCCGACGCTCCCAGGCCCGTGGCGATGAGGGTCAGCAGGACACCGGCGAAGGTCGCGGGATCCCACGGCTGCACCTGGTAGAGGATCAGCGTGAGGGTCCTGGCCAGGAGGAAGGCCAGGACCGACCCGAAGGCGAGCCCGAGGGCGATCTGGCCGAGGACCTGCCTCAGCACCAGCCCGACGACCTGACGAGCCTGAGCTCCCAGCGCCATCCGGACGCCCATCTCCCCCACGCGGTGGCTCACGCTGAACGACATGACTCCGTAGAGCCCCACCGAGGCGAGGAATAGGGCGGCGAGGCCGAAGGCCATGAAGAGGTTGCCGAAGATCCGATAGAACCAGGTGTTCGAAGCCATCGCCTCTTCGAGCGTCTGGACGAAGTAGATGGGAGTGTCGGGATCGGCCGAGAAGACCGCGTCGCGGACGGCGGTGGAGAGCTGGAGGGGATTGGCGTCGACCCGGGCGACGATGGATACGAAGCGCAGGTCGTGCTGGGCCAGCGGAACGTAGAAGCCGGGGGCCTCCCGCTGCTCCGGATCGTTGTTGCCGAGCCCCTCCATCCGATGGTTCGGCACGACGCCGACGATCTCCTTCCACTCGGTCTCCGATTCCGGCCCACCCAGGCGGATCCGGCGGCCGAGAGCCTGTCCGTCGGGCACGTAGCGGTCGACGAACTGCTCGTTGACGACGACGACCTTCGGAGCGTCCATGCCATCCGTCCTCTCGAGCCAGCGTCCCTGTACGACATCGATGTCGAAGGTCTCCTGGAAGTCGGGTGTGACCGCCGAGTACCGGGCGACGGGCAGGTCGCGATCGGCTTCGTAGGTCTCTCCGTCGAGGGAGAAGCGCGCCCCGAAGGCTCCGGTGAGGGGAAGGTTGCTCGTGAGGGCCGCCGCCCGGACCGACGGGATCGCCGCGACCCGGTCCTCGACGTCCTCCCAGAAGCGCAGGCGAGACTCCGGGTCGGGAAAGCGCTCCTCGAAAGCCGCGATCCGAGCCGTGAAGACATTCTCCGTCGGAACGACGTACTCCTGGTTGTTGAGGATGACGATGCTCTTCAGCATCAGCCCCGACGCCACGAGGAGACCCATGGACATCGCGATCTCGCCGATGACGAGCCCGCGGCTCAAGCGACCGATACGCATGCCCGAGGACCCCCGGGACTCGTCCTTGAGCACGGCGTTGAGATCGGCACCCGACGCCTTCAGCGCCGGGATGATCCCCGCCACCAGGGCCGCCAGGGCCGTGATCCCCAGGACGAAGAGCAGGATGGGGAGATCCAGCCTGAACTCGAGCCAGAACGGTGGATCCGTCGGCGCCACGGCCCGGTCGAAGATGTCGATGCCGATCCAGGCGACGCCCGTGCCCAGGATCCCGCCGACCACCGCCAGCACCACCGCCTCCGAGAGCATCTGACGGATCACTCGCCACCGATCGGCTCCCATGGCGCTCCGGATGGCCAGGTCCCGGGTGCGGACCGCCGCGCGGGCCAGGAGTAGGTTGGCGACATTGGCGCACGCGATGACGAGCACCAGCACGACGGTGAAGAGCATCGTGTAGAGGAGGCTGCGGGGCTCGTCTCCGATGAACTCCTCGGTATACGGCTTCACCACGGCCTCGACCCCCTCATTGGTCTCCGGGTACTCCGCGGCGAGCTGGCTGGCGATCCCGCTGAACTCGGCCATGGCGTCGTCGATGGTCAAGCCCTCGGCCAGGTCCCCGAAGACGTCGAGTCCCGTGCCGGTGCCCCGCTCGAGCTCCAGGTGATCGAGACGCAAGGGGACCCATACCTCCTGGAGGAAGGGAAACTCGAAGCCCTCGGGCATGACGCCGATGACCTCGCCGGTCTCGCCGTTGACGGTGACCGTCTGACCCAGCACGTCGGGCGCACCGCCGTAGCGCTCCTGCCACACGCGGTATCCGAGAATCACCACTTGAGGCGCTCCGACCTGCTCCTCCTCGTCCCTGAAGGACCGCCCGAGGATCGGATGGACGCCGAGGACGTCGAAGGCGTTGGCGGTCATGAAGGCGCCGTCGAAGCGCTCCGCCCGCTCCGTCCCGCGGATGTTCACGGTGCCGGTGTACGACGCGGCGAGATGGTCGAAGGAGCGTTGCCGCTCCCTCCAATCCCGGTAGTCGTGGATCGAGACGCTCATCGACTGGATGTCCTCGGAGGGATTGGCCCGCTCCAGGTGCATGATCCGGTCGCCATCCTCGAAGGGCAGCCCGCGGTGGAGCGCGCCATAGACGATGGAGAACATCATCGCCGTCAGTCCGATCCCGAGAGCCAGAGCCACCACGGCGATGCCCGTGACACCCGGGTTCTTGAGCAGGCCTCGACCAGCGTATCTGAGATCGGTGATGAACGCGTCCATGTGCTCGCCTGCCCTCCGAGGTCGACCTGCCCGGCGTCGGCAGGCCCTACGGACGTCGACCCCGGTGGGTTTCCCGTCGGATCGGGGAGCTCATTGCCGTTCGGGAATCACCACACCCACGCGGGCACGAAAAGCCTCCAACGAATCCAGAAGCTCGGAGCGCTTGTCGGGGTAGCGCCCCGATACGTCCGTGGTCTCCCCGGGGTCGCGGGCCAGGTCGTACAGCGCGAAGGTACCGTCTCCCCTGTACTGATCGTCGGAGGCGAGCTTCCAGTCTCCCAGGCGCACATACGCGTGTTGGCCGTGGGAGAGGGCGAGGAGCTCGTCCGGCGGATGGATCCGGTCGGTCTCGCCTCGGAGCAGCGGCATCATGCTCGTGCCTGTCATGGGCCGTGTCTCTGCCATGCCCCGCTCCCCCGGATAGGTCACGCCTGCGATTTCGAGCACCGACGGCGCGATGTCGCTCACCCCCACGAAGGCCCGCTGGATGGAGCCGGCCCCCTCGATCCCCGGACCGGCGACGATCATGGGCGCGACGACTCCTCCTTCATGGGCGTAGGTCTTGTGCCCGTGGTAGGGAGCCGACCCGGCCTCGGCCCATTGAGGTCCGTAGGATACGTAGGAGGACCGGGTGCCCATCGTCTCGTAGCTGTTGTCGTAGTTCCTCCGCAGCCAATCGACGAAAGGGCCGACGTTGTAGAAGTCCTCCGCCGCCGCCCCGTTGTCGGACATGAACACGACGACCGTGTTGTCGAGGAGCTCCTCGTCCTCCAGGAAGCCGAGCAGTCGTCCGACATGGTGGTCGAGGTTCTCCACCATCGCCGCATAGAGCTCCATCTTCCGGGACTCGGTCCTCTGCTCTTCGGGTGAGAGCTCCTGCCACGGGGTGATCCAGTCGAGTCGTGGCGGCAGCTCCCAGCCCCTCGGGACGATGCCCGCCGCCTTCAGCGACTCGAAGCGCATCTCCCGGAGCCGGTCGTAGCCCATGTCGTAACGACCGCGGTACAGGTCCAGATACTCGTCGGGCACCTGGAGGGGCCAGTGCGGCGAGGTGTATGCGGCAAAGGCGAAGAACGGGCGCTGGTCCTCCCGTCCTTCCTCGATGAACGCGATGAGGCGGTCGGTATAGTGCTCGGTGGAGTACGCGCCTTGGGGCCAGGACCCGTATCGCCCGTCGACCCAGTACGTCGACACGCTGTCGCGAGGGGAGAGGGCGATGTCGCTGAAATGGTCCCCGGCTCCCTGCAGCAGCTGGAACGAGCGCTCGAAGCCCGCGCTGGTGGGCGTATGGTCCTCGGACGTTCCCAGGTGCCACTTGCCCACCGAGTACGTGTGATAGCCCGCGTCGGCAAGGAGCCGGGGGAACGGGATCACGCGGTCGGACAGGTGCCCTTGATATTCGGGCCGTCCCTCGAAGGGCCCACCGGCGCCGCCCTGGATGCCCATACCCGCGACGTGGTTGTCGTTGCCGCTGAGCAGCATGGCGCGGGTCGGCGCGCACATCGGAGCCGTGTGGAACTGGCTGAAGCGCACTCCGCGCTCGGCGAGCCTGTCGAGGTTGGGCGTTCGGACGTCTCCGCCATAGCTTCCCAGATCGGCGTACGCCAGGTCGTCGGCGACGATGAGAAGAACGTTGGGACGCTCGTCCCGGCCGCCCCCCTCCGCGCCCGGTCCCGAGCAGGCGCTGAGGGCTACGGCGACGGCGAGAAGGCGCACATGGTTCATAGGGGGTCTCCGATGGCCGAGCGACCAGCCACGTTACCGTCCACGGGGCGGTGCAGCAAAGGGACGGCCGCGGCATCGCCCGCCGGCGCGCTCCACGGATCGGGTAGCGCGACCCGGGAAGAGACCACCCGAGGCTCGACAGGTTCGTGAGCGACGTCGACGACCTGCCGTACGACCGGATCGCGTTCAAGGCGGCCCACAACTCCATCGATCGCCATGCGTCGGTCATCGAGCAGCTCGAGGGCAAGGGCCGGTCTCGTGGAGCCCTGTCGCGGTCTCGAGCTGGATCTCGTCCAGGCGTCCGACGCATACCGGTGGAGCGTCCAGCACGGCCTCGGCGGGGACGGACCGGATCTGGGCTCGGTTCTCGAAGGCATCGCCGCCTGGGCGGACGACCCCGCGAACCGCAAGCATCCGGTGGTGACCATCCACCTCGACCTGAAGAACGCGCCGCTCTCCCACTCCGGCTTCGCGGCGGCCATCGACGACCTCCTCATCCACCACTTCGGCGAGGGACGCCTCTACAGACCAGGCGACGTCATGGACGCGCACACCGATCTGGTGCGGGGTGCCCGCTCCACCGGGTGGCCCACGGCGGCGGAGCTCCGCGGCCGCTTTCTCCTTTGCCTGACGGGGAGGGGGGCGCGGAAGGCCTTCTATGCACGGCACGAGCCGCGCCGGCGCGTGTGCTTCGCCGACTATCCGGGTTCCCGCGGCGCCCCGAGGCGCGGCCATCGCATCTTCGCGAACCTCTTCGTCGACGCCCACGGCTACTCCGGCAATCTGGCCCGGGTCAAGCGTCAGCCAGGGTTCGTGGCCCGGGGCTACAACATCGTCCACCGCCGCACGTGGGATCTGAGCATCGACGGCCGTGCGAACATCCTCGCCGGCGACGTGCTCGACAGCGACGACCTCTCCCTCGGCGGAGACGGTATGGCGCCGGCTCTCCCCCGGTCATGAGCCCCGACCGGAAGGATCGGCCTCCTGCGGACCACCGGTAAGAACCACCAGCTTGCCCACGCTCTGTCGCGACTCCATGAAGCGGTGGGCGTCGGGAAGCTCTTCGAAGCCGTACGTCCGTCCCACCACGGGACGCAAGCCGTGCTCGACCGTGAAGGTGGTCAGGTCGCGCCACACGCGGGCGAGTCGATCCTCGTCCGGGAGCAGGTACCCGATGTGTGTGGCCGATACGCCGATGGAGGCCTCGGCGGCCTCCCGGATGTCGAGACGGGGTGCGCCTCTCCAAGCCTTCCACCAGGACCACGGGTCCCACCAGCGATAGTCGAGCCCTGCGTATCCGGCCACGACCAGCCGGCCGAACGCGTCCAGGTGCCCCAGGCAGGCCTGATAGACGTCGCCTCCGACGACTTCCAGCACCACGTCGAGTCGGCCGTTGTCGGTGACCTGCCCCAGCTCGTCGGGGAAGGTGGAGGCCAGATAGTCGACCGTGGCGTCTGCTCCGAGGGCGCTCACCCGCTCCAGCTTCGCGGCGCTTCCCGCCATACCCACGACGTAGCATCCGAAGGCGGCGGCGATCTGGACGGCGGCCGTCCCCACACCTCCGGCGGCGGCCGTGACGCCGATCCGGTCCTCCGGACGTAGACGCGCCATCTCCATCAGGGAGATCCATGCGGTCATGAAGTTGACGCCGAAGGCGGCGCTCTCGGCCAGCGAGAAGCCCGGCAGGGTGGGGAGCGCCCGGGCCGTCGGGACGACGACCCGTTCGGCGTAGGCCCCGTGCTTCATGCCACACAGCACGCTCTCTCCCATCCGGGTCTCGGGCACTCCGGGCCCTACCGCGACGATGACCCCAGTCGCCTCCATCCCCGGCACGTACGGCCGGTCCGGCGCCCATCCGTACAGGCCCTTCCGCGAGAGAACCTCGGCGTAGTTGATACCGATGGCATCCACACGGACACATACCTCGCCGGGGCCGGGGGCCGGCGCGGAGACGTCGGTGAGCTCCAGGACCTCGGGGGGGCCGGTCCTTCTCAACATCCATGCGCGCATCGCTTCTCCGCTTCCTCTCGGGACAGATCTGCGCACAATATTGGGGTCCTACTCCCTCCACACGCAGAAGGATTTCCTGCCCCTCCATGGCTGCATCGAGTCGACTACGCTCCCGCCGGAGGTGCCGAGCGCTCCTCGTGAACGGCCCCCGCCCCGACGCTCCCCGAAGCGCCTCCACGGTTCCTCCGGGTCGAGCGCCGCGATCCACGGCGCTGACCGCAGGCGTCCTGCTCCTCGCGTTCTCCCTGCCCGCTCCCGCCGGAGCCCAGGCATCCCAGCAGACGGCCGGCGCGGCCGCCGGGACGCAGGACGAGCGCCGCTGGTGGAACGTCTGGTCGACGACCTCGGAGGAGAATCGTCTCATCTGGGGCATGTGGACGACCCACATCAACCGCGAGAAGGATGGATGGCAGAACGACAAGACCCTGGCGCTCATCTACGACGGCTTCTACGGCGGAACGTTTCGGACCACCCACGGCCCTCGGGCGTACACCTTGGGCGTCGAACGGACGTGGGTCTCCCGGTCGGCGGGCCCCGTGGCGGGCATGCTCGGCTTCCGCGCCGGGCTCGTCCATGGCTATGACCGTCGGCTGGGATGGGCCGCGGAAAAGTTTCCCATCCTCCCGTTCGCCCAGCCCGTCCTGTATGCGAGGGTGGGGCCGCTCACGACGGACCTGACCTATACCTGGGTCGTGATCTCTCTGACGGCGGCCCTGCGATTCTGATCATCGCCCATGCATCTCCTCTACATCCTCCTCATTCTTCTGCTGGTGACCCGGATCTTCGGGGAGCTCGCCGTCCGCCTGAAGCAGCCGGCGCTCGTGGGAGAGCTCACCTCCGGGATCCTCCTGGGAATCGTCATCCGGCAGTGGCCCTCGGCGATTCCCTTCCTGGCCGAGCTGGGCGAGAACGAGATCTTCCAGGCGCTGACGGACCTGGGGGTCTTCTTCCTGATGCTTCTGGCGGGCCTGGAGATGCGCCCCAAGGACATCGTGGAGGCGTCGGCGCGCTCCATCGTGATCGCGGTGAGCGGTCTCCTGCTGCCCCTGACCGCCGGCTTCGCCCTGGCGTGGTGGTTCCTCCCCGACTCCTCCGTCAAGATCGCTCAAGCGGCCTTCGTCGGCACGGCGTTGGCCATCACCGCCGTGCCGGTGGCCGTCCGCGTCCTCATGGACCTGGGACAGCTCGACACCCGTGCGGGCAGGATCATCGTCTCGGCGGCGGTCTTCGACGACGTGCTCAGCCTCGTGATCCTCGCCGTCCTCGTCGCCCTCATCAACACCGGGGAGCTTCCCGACACCGCGGGCATGCTCCAGCTCTTCCTCGGCGTGGTGGTCTTCTTCGTCGTCACCGTGACCGTCGGGGTCTACCTGCTACCGCGACTCGCCCCGCTCATCGACCGCCTCCGCTCCGACGAGTTCGACTTCACCCTCCTCCTCATCGTCGGCTTCGCCTTTGCCGTGCTGGCGGAGAGGCTCGGGCTCCACTTCATCCTGGGCGCCTTCATGGCGGGGCTCTTCTTCATGCGTCGGACCGTCGACGAGGGAACGTACTCGTCGGTTCGGGAGCGCGTCTCCGGGGTGACCTCCGGCTTCCTCGGCCCCCTCTTCTTCGCCTCCATCGGCCTGCACCTCCAAGTGGATGCCGTCGGCACGGCTCCGCTCTTCCTCGGCCTCCTGATCGCAGCAGCCTTCGCCACCAAGCTCCTGGGCGCGGGGGTCCCGGCGTATCTGAGCGGCATGCCCGGGCGAGCGTCTCTCGCGGTGGGCATGGCCATGAGCTCGCGGGGGGCGGTCGAGCTCATCATCGCAGACGTGGCGCTGGAGGCCGGCCTCTTCGAACGACCCGAGCCGACCCCCGGCATCGTGGACGCCCTCTTCTCCTCGGTGGTGATCGTGGCCATCGTGACCACCCTCCTCGTCCCCATCTGCCTGCGCTTCATCGTACCCGAAGAGCGGCAGGCCGTCCCCCCTGAAGTCGAGGAGGAGGTGGAAGAGGAGCTGGAGGAGGGTATGTCCTAACCCTTTACAAGATGGCTACATCCGCGATACTCAGTGGGAGGCTATTCGGCCTCCTTCCCCCTTTCCCCACCAAGGAGACGTATGGGTTCCAAGCACAAGACGACTCTACTCGACCGGGCTCGTGACGAGCTCTTCAGCCACGTCATCCGCTGCGACGTCCTGGAAGCGCACATGGACGATCGGGTGGATTGGCTGGACGATACAATGGATTTCATGGCACACCGGTACCCGCAGCTCAGCGAGATCGAGCTCGCCCAGCTCGAACTGATGGGTAAGCGCTTCATCAAGCCGGCCATCCCTCACGGCGCCGAATCGACGGCCGCCAACCGCACCGACTGGCAGAAGGCCATTCCGGTGCAGCAGCCGGCCACCGGGGCCGCAGTCGAGACTCCCTCCGAAGAGGACACCGAGCTGACGACCGTGGCAGCCGACTGAACCGCGCGCGAGGACCCAACCGGCCTCGTGACGTGACGAAGCCCCCGCCGGATTCCTCCGGCGGGGGCTTCGTCGTCGGTCCGCCGCAGGAACGAGAGCGCCACGAATGAATGGATGGACAACCGACCTTCTAGCCCTGTCGCGGGTGGTCCTCGCATCCGCCCTGGGACTCGGCCTCGTACTGTTCCTCGTTCAGCGGTGGATCGCCTTCCCGGGAGCCTTCATGCCCTCGCCCCGGGCCGAGCCGACGCCGCCCCAGGGCGTGGAGCAGATCTGGCTCGACACCGAAGCCGGTCGCGTCGAAGCGTGGCTCTTCGAGGCCGCCGGCGAGGGGTCGCGACCGTTGATCATCCACGCCCATGGCAACGCGGAGTTCATCGAGGTCAGGGCACGGGATATGGCCGATCTGGCCGCTCACGGGGTGCATACCCTCGCCGTCGAGTTCCCGGGCTACGGCTTCTCGGAGGGAAGGTCCACCAGGAGATCGATCCGCTCCACCTTCCGTGAAGCCTTCGATCGCATGGCGGAACGGACCGAGGTGGATCCGGACAGGATCGTCGCCTACGGCATCTCCATGGGCGGAGGAGCGGCAGCCGACCTCGCCACCGAGCGGCCGGTGGCCGCCTTGATCCTCCAATCGACCTTCAGCTCGACCATGGATGTTGCCCGATCCATGCTCGTGCCCGGCATCCTCGTCCGCGACCGCTTCGACAACGTCACCGCCGTGGAGGCCTTCGACGGGCCGGTCCTCCTCATGCACGGTCGTGAGGACGACGTCCTGGGCTTCGGTCACGCGGAGCGCATCGCCCAAGCGAGGGAGGACCTGCAGATCACGCCGATCCCCTGCAGGCACAACGACTGTGCGCCCGTGTGGCCCGAGATCCGGGACCGCATCCTGAGGTTTCTCGAAGAGACGGACCTGCTGCGGGAGGACGAGACGCCAGGACAGGCGGACCTCCCGGGAGACTGAGCTCCTCGAGCCGGCGCAGGGCTGCCCGCGGGGGCCCGAGAGCGTAGAATCCTGCCTACACTCACTCCTGAACGGAGGACCCCATGGGCTCACGCACGACCCGTCGCCACTTCCTCGAAGGATCCGCCGCCGCGGCCTTCGGGGTCGCCGTGCCCCTCTCCGCCGTCGAGGGAGCCCCGGTCATGGGAGAACCGGCCCCAGAGGGTCGGCAGGTCAGCCCGGAGGGTCGCCTGCGCGAGCTCGGCATCGAGCTTCCCGTGGCACCGCGCCCGGTGGCCACCTACGTCCCTGCGGTGCAGGTGGGGAACCTTCTCTACGTCGCCGGTCACACCCCACGGGGCCCCGACGGCTCCCCGGGCCACCAGGGCAAGGTCGGTGGGGATCTCAGCCTCGAGGAAGGCCGGGCGGCCGCCCGGGCGGTGGGAATGAACATCCTCGCCACGGTGCGCGGGGCGCTGGGCTCTCTGGACCGGGTGGCGCGGCTGGTCCGGACGTTCGGTATGGTGAACGCCGTGCCGGACTTCACCCGGCAACCGCAGGTGATCAACGGCTTCAGCGACTTCATGGTGGAGGTGTTCGGGGAGGAAGCCGGGAAGGGGACGCGTGCGGCGGTAGGTATGGGCTCCCTCCCCGGCGGCATGGCCGTGGAGATCGAGACCTACTGGGAGATCCGGACGTAGCGCCGGTCGGTCACCTCCACGCCGTCCGCACCGGGACAGCCGGGGACATGCTCAGGGCGTCCCCGGCGGCCGAAGCGCGTTCCAGCGCCGGACGAAGGCCACCGACGCGTCGACGTACGACTCGGTCATGGTCCGCCCACGCTCCGCGGTCCCCTCCGCCGGATCCCGCGCCCCCCAGACGCCGGTGGTCGACATCTCCGCCGCCGACGTGCCCTTGCCCGTGGACTCCGCCTTCAGGCCCTCGGCCAGGAAGACCGAGAGGGCCGTGGGGTCGCCGGCGACCACCAGCGGGAGCATCGCC
>JAWVZK010000054.1:0-15618 GCA_033722275.1 Longimicrobiales bacterium
AACCTCCCGAGGGGGGGCTCCACCAGATCGGACCCGGTCGAGTGGAATCCGACGCGCTCACGATGCCTTCCCGGGGCGAGTCACGCCAGCGTGACCGGCGCGCGCCCGGCAGTTGCGAAAGGTCCCCACCGAATGGATCTTCGCTGCGTCTCGCCGCGCGGACGACCTCCCCAACCCTCTGCCCCTCGCCTCGCCATGACCCTGCAGGAGATCGGCTCGGCCATCCGGAACGTGCTGGACTTCAGGCTCGTCGAGGTCGGAGGAACGGAGATCACCGGCGCATCGGTGCTGACCTTCTTCGTCATCCTCCTGTTGAGCGTCTGGTTCTCCCGCGTATTCCAGCGGATCCTCACGCGAATCCTGACGCGAGGAGGCATCGCGACCGAGGGCACGCTGGCCACCTCCCGTCGACTCCTTCACTACGGCGTTCTCATCTTGGGCTTCGCCGTGGCGCTGCAGGCCATAGGCATCAGCATCGCTACCGTGTTCGCCGCCGGCGCCGTCGCGGCGGTAGCCATCGGCTTCGCGCTCCAGAACATCCTCCAGAACTTCGTATCGGGAATCATCCTCCTCGGAGAACGCTCCATCAAGGAGACGGACATCCTCGAGGTGGAGGGCACGATGGTCCGCATCGTGCGGATGGGCGCCCGAGCCACCGTCGCGAGGACCCGCGAGGACGAGGAGATCATCATCCCCAACTCGATCCTGGTCCAGTCCACCGTCAAGAACCTGACCCTGACGGATCCCGTGCATCGGATCCGATCGCGAGTCGGTGTCTCCTACGCCTCGGACATGACGCAGGTCGAGGACGTATTGACGAAGGTCGCCCGACGCCTCGACAAGCGCGATCCGGCACGGGATCCCGTGGTCCACCTCATGGACTTCGGCGACTCCTCCGTGGTGTGGGAAGTCTCCATCTGGACCGCGGATCCATGGTTCGGTCCCCAGATCCGGTCGGAGCTCAACAAGGCCATCTGGTTCGCGTTGAAGGAGGCCGGGATCACCATCGCATATCCCCAGCTCGACGTACATCTGGATCCCGGCGTCGGGGTCGGGGCCGCGAGCGAACCCTGACCCCCTGCCGGTGTATGACGACCGTCTTGCCTCGCACAACCCAAGTTTTGGAGAACTCAACGATGTCGGAGCCCGTACAGGCCCAGCTCGGAACCCACGAACGGCGACTGATGGAAAGCGAGTCGCGGTGGCTCCAGAAGGCCTTGTTCGCACTATCGAAGGCGGAAGACGACCGCACGAAGCTGGAGGATGCCCTCACCGGGACGCTCCCCCCGCTGAAGGTCGACATCGAGGGGAACGCCTTCGATATCGAGACCGTGCGCAACGCCATGGTCGAGGCGGTTCAGGAGCGGAGCGAGACACTCAGAGCCACCCTCCGGCGGGGCAGCGCGGTGGTGCGCTGAGGCGCCACCGGTCGCGCACGCCGAGGGCGACCGTCCGGTGAGCCGGTCGGAGGAAGCCTCCCGGGGCGAACGGCCCCGGGGGGCTTTTTCGTCGGCGGGCTTCACCGTCGTGGGCGGAGGCATCGTGGGCCTCGCCACGGCCCGCGCGCTCCTGGGCAGGAACGAGGGGCCGATGCGTCTGCTGGAGAAGGAGACCACCCTCGCCCAGCATCAGAGCTCGCACAACAGCGGGGTCCTCCACGCCGGCCTCCAGTATCGCCCTGGATCGGAAAAGGCCCGACGCTCCCGGGAGGGCATCCGGCGTATGACAGAGTTCTGTCGGGCCCACAGGATCGCGCACGAGATCTGCGGGAAGCTCGTGGTGGCCACCAGCGACGACGAGCTTCCCCGACTGGACGCGATGTTGTCCCGGGGACGTCAGAACGGGCTGAAGGGGCTTCGCCGACTCGATCCGGCCGAGGCGACGGAGATCGAACCGCACGTGGAGTGCCGGGCCGCCATCCACGTGCCCGAGGAGGGGATCGCGGACTTCGGTGGTGTCTGCGCCGCCCTCGCGGAGGAGTTGCGTACCGGCGGGTGCGAGATCGTGACCGGCGCGGAAGTGCTTGAGCTGCACAGGGAGCGGGGAGGTTGGCGCATCGTGACGACGGCGGGGGAGTTCGCGACGCGGATCCTCGTGAACTGCGCCGGGCTCCACTCGGACCGCGTGGCGTGTATGGCCGGGACTCCTCCCCCCTGCCGCATCATCCCCTTCCGCGGTGAATACCATCGCCTCCGAGCCCACCGCGAGCATCTGGTGCGACACCTGATCTATCCACTGCCCGAGCCCGGCTTCCCTTTCCTCGGCGTCCATTTCACCCGGAGGATCGGTGGGGGGGTCGACGCCGGTCCCAATGCCGTCCTGGCCTTCGCCCGCGAGGGCTACGCGCTGACCACCTTCGATCTTCGCGATCTCGCCGACGTTCTGTCGTACGAAGGCTTCTGGCGCTTCGGCCTCCGGCATCCGCGAACGGTCCTGCGCGAGCTCGGCCAGTCCGTGGATCGCAGACGCTTCCTCCGCGCTCTCCGTCGCATGGTCCCCGAGATCCGTTCCGGGGACCTCCAGGCCGGCCCCTCCGGCGTCCGGGCCCAGGCCGTTCTCCCCGACGGAAGCTTCGTGCACGACTTCCTCTGGATCGACGGGCCTCGGGCCGTGCACGTCCTCAACGCGCCGAGTCCGGCCGCCACGGCCGCCCTGGCCATCGGAGACGCGGTGGCCCGCCGGGCGGTGGAGCGCGGAGACGACTAGCGGAGTGTATCCGATGTTTCGTGAACACCGAGCGTAGCGAGGCGCGGCGCGGACGAGGAGGAACGACGCGGGAATAGCACCGCTATTTCAAGGAGTTCCGACGAAGTCCCCGTCGATGCATCGCCGCGCGAATGTCATCGAAACATCGGATACACTCCGCTAGAGCTCGTTCCATCCACGCCCCCGGTCGCATGCTTCTTGCTTAACTTTCTTGTCGACAGGAGTCTGCAACCGAACCGTCCAGCGAGCACCATTCGTCCCATCGCCGACCGAGGATAGACACATGGCCGCCAAGCCCGTCTCCAAGAAGATCGAGAAGCAGGTGAAGAAAGGCGCCGAGGCCGTCGGCAAGAAGGCCAAGGCCGCGGAGAAGAAGGCCAAGAAGAGCGCTAAGCAGGTCGAGAAGAGGGTAAAGAAGACGCTCGGCAAGAAGAACGGCCCGTCGAAGGCGAAGGTCGCCGGCGTCGCCGCGGCGGGTGTCGCCGGCCTTGCGGGGATTGCGGCGGCGGTGGCCTATCTTCGCCGAGACAAGGAGGGACGTGCGACGCTTCACGTCCTCGCCCGTGACTCGGAATGGCTCGTCACGGCGGACGGCAGGGAAGAGCCCCTGGAGCGCTTCTCCACCAAGGAGGAAGCCGTGGACGCCGCCCGCGACGCCGCCCAGCAGGCCGCGCCGAGCGAGCTCGTGATCCATCGCCTGGACGGCTCCATCATGCGGACGCACAGCTACGAGCCCGCGTAGCCCGCCTCTTCTCGAAGCAGACCACCGCCACTCCAGCGGGGTCCACCCTCCTCGGGCTCTGGAGCCTCCGCTTGAACATCCTCGCGACGAAGAAGGCCGAGCAGAATCGTGCGGTCCTCGATCCCTGGACGATCGTGCATTTCGCTTCGGGTCTCGCCTCCGGTCTCGTGAACGCCCCTCTGCGGGCCACGCTGCCCCTGGCCGCCCTCTACGAAGTGGCCGAGTACGTGCTGGAGTCCAGGGAGTTGGGACAGGAGCTCTTCGACACGAGTGGTCCCGAGACGCTGCCCAATGCCATCGTGGACGTCGCCGTCTTCGCCATCGGGCATGAGCTGGGCAGACGGTGGAACGACACCGGGGGATAGGCGTCCCGCAGGACCCGCCCTCGGGGCCCGGTAGGTGCGTCGCGCTTGCGCCAACAGGCGCGACCGCGGAACGGTCGGCCCCAAAAGGACGGGCCGTTCAGGAGTCCCCGAAGAGGAACCCGATGGACGCCGTCAGGAGATCGAAGGGAGAAAGCCCGTCCCGGCGTCGTACCCCCGGCCCGAAGCGGCCGAAGGGGTCGTCGCCGCGACTTCGCATCGCCTCCATGGAGGCCAGAGCGCGCGCTCGCATCTCGTCGTCCTCGGGGTTCCCCGATTCCTGCTCCCTCTCCGCCGACAGCGCTCGCAGGGTCCGCTCCACGGCCTCGGCGTCGAGCACGGTGAGCGGCGAGCCGCAGTGGTCACATGCGAAGCTGCCCCCCACCTCCACCGGTGCTCCGCACCGCGAGCACTGAACCTCCTTCACCTCGACCCGGAGCCGATGGCGCTCCGCCGCGTTCAGCTCCCGGACGAACTCCTTTTCCTTCAGGAACTCGGAAAACGGAGTGAGCCGACCGTGTCCCGACGGACAGGCATAGTACGAGAAGCGCCCCCCCTTTCCGATATCGTGCCTGATGGAGAGGCGGCGCTGGCACCGTGGACAGCGGCTTCGTCGATCCAGGGCGTGTCGCGGGTCCTCCCGATGCTCGTGGAGGACCCGGAAGAGTTCCAGGACGCCGGACGCGGTCAGATGGATGCTCTCCCGCTTGTCGAACCACAGGACGTGGCAGGCGAAGCACAGGTCGATCTCGAGCGCCGCAGCGTACACGCCCTCTAGCGCGAGATGCTCCATCCCGGCGGCGCAGTTGGGACAGTCCAGGGCCAACTCCATGGGGAGACCGGGTCATCGGGAAGACGGACAACGCGAGTCTCGGATGACCGGACCACGAGGTCAAGAAGGTCGGAGGGGCCACGACGAAGGCGGCGCGCGCGTCTCGACGCGGATCGGTGCTTTCAGACCGTCGGAATCTGAATCCGCCGGCAAGGGTCCACAGCGGCGGATCCGCACGGCATGGGGGCCGGAATGGCTCTTGCGCGGCATGAAGGCGTCGCGGTGGATGGACCGCTGCGTCCAGAGCGCGAGCCATGACGATTCGGGTGGCTCGCAACCGACGACCCGAAAAGGGAGAACCATGAGCCGCAGCACCGTCGAGCCCACGCAGGAAGCGCATCCGCCCGACAAGGACGAGGTGCGGAAGAGGAAGCGCGCGCCCACGGACGTACCCCTGGACGAGTCCATCCGGGAGCGCTGGAGCCCCAGATCCTTCTCCGACCGGCCAGTGACGGGAGAGGAGCTCCGGACATTGCTCGAAGCCGCGCGGTGGGCTCCGTCCAGCTACAACGAGCAGCCCTGGCGATTCATCGTGGCGTTGAAGGACGACCGGGAGCGGTTCGAGCGGCTCCTCGGATGCCTCGATGAGGGCAACAGGGAATGGGCCCGGAACGCGCCCGTCCTCATGCTCACCGTGGCCAAACGCGTATTCGAGCGGAACGGAAGAGAGAACCGCCACGCATTCCACGACGTGGGACTGGCCATGGGCAATCTCCTGAACCAGGCCACCGAGATGGGGCTCTACGTCCACCAGATGGCCGGCATCGATCCGGAGGGAGCCCGTGAAGCGTTCGACGTGCCGGAACGTTTCGAGGTCGTAGCCGGCGTCGCTCTGGGTCATCTAGGTGATCCGGAGCAGCTCGACGATCCCGGTCGCCGGAAGTCGGAGGTCAGTGAGCGCTCGCGCAAGCCCCTCGGCGACCTGGTCTTCGAAGGTACCTGGGGCGAGACCGCCTCCTTCGTCGATCCGGAGCTGCCGGACGTCCCTCACGAGGAGTCGCCGTGACTCCCGCCGAAGGGAGGCTCGCGTCCCCTCCGGAAGGACCCCGGACACACGTCGAGGCCCGAGGCGCGCGGATGCCCGCCATCGGGCTCGGCACCTGGCAGTTGGAGGGTCGCGAATGCGTCGAGGCCGTCCGGGACGCATTGGCGCTGGGATACCGTCACATCGATACCGCCGAGGCCTATCAGAACGAAGAGGCGGTAGGGGTCGGAATCCGGAGAAGCGCCGTGGATCGGGACGAGGTCTGGATCACGACCAAGGTATGGTGGGAGCACCTGGACCGATCCGACTGCCTGCGAAGCGCCCACAAAAGCCTCGAACGCCTGGGCACGGACTATGTGGACCTGCTCCTGATTCATTGGCCGGACGAGGACTCGGTCATCGATGACGCGCTCTCCGCGATGGTCCAGCTCCAGGATGAGGGCAAGGTGAGACACATCGGCGTATCCAACTTCACGCCTACCCTGCTGCGTCGCGCGCTGGAGGAGGCCCCGGTCATCTGCAACCAGGTGGAGTACCATCCCTTCCTCGCCCAGGACGAGCTCGTGGCGATGGCGCAGGAGGAGGATCTGATCCTCACGGCGTATTCTCCGGTGGCCCAGGGGCGCGTCACCGAGGACGAGACGTTGCGGAGGATCGGCGAGGCGCACGGGAAGTCGGCCGCCCAGGTGGCGCTCCGATGGCTCCTCCAGCAGCCGAAGGTCGCCGCGATTCCGCGCTCGTCGAGCCACCGCCACCGACGAGCCAATCTGGAGATCTTCGACTTCCGCCTCGACGAGGACGAGATGGAGGAGATCTCGGCTCTCGACGAGGGACTGCGACTCATCGAGCCGGAGTTCGCGCCCGACTGGGAGCGTTGACGACGGGCGCGAGGAAGGCCTGATCTCAGGCCTCGTCCTCCCTGGACTCCTCGCGTTCCCCGGATACCTCGCCGAGGGTACGCCCAGAGATCACCGATTCGGGCTCGGTGCTCACCGGCTTGCGACGAGCGTCGGCCTCCTCGTCGTCCATCTTCACCATGAGCCAGCGCTCCTCGTCCCCCATGTCGGTGCGAACGAAGGCGTATCCCCCACGAATCTTCTCACCGTGCAGCCAGACGGTGGCATGGCCGTCGTCGAGCTGATCCTCCACCGGAACCGGAGTGCCGTCCTCGTCGCTCTTCAGATTGGTGTACCGCCCCGCGTCCCACACGATCACCCGGCCTCCTCCGTACTCGTCCTCCGGGATCACGCCCTCGAACTCGGCATACTCCAGGGGGTGGTCCTCGGTGGGAACGGCCAGGCGCTTTTCGGAGGGATCCGTCGACGGCCCTTTCGGCACGGCCCACGACCGCAGGACGTCACCGACCTGGAGCCGCACGTCGAAGTGATGGGTGCTGGCGTCGTGCTCCTGAATCACGAAGATGGGGGCAGCGCGCGGATGGTCCTCCCCGCCACCCTCGGGTTCCGGAGTGCGCTCGAAGTCCCTCTTCTCCAGGTACTCCTTCAGCGGCTCTTCCCTGCTCACCCCTCCTCCTCGGCCGCGAGCTCGTCCAGTCCCTCCCGAGCCTCGTCGAGGCCGCGCCCCGTCTCATCCAACTGCTCCCAGGAGTCCGTCTTCTGACCCATGCGACGGAAGACATTGCGAACGTCGTAGCTTCGCGGCTCGACACCCGAGAGCTCGTCCCAATCGATGGGCATCGCCACGGGAGCGCCGCTCCTGGCCCTCACGGAGTAGGGCGGGACGCTGGTCTGAGCGTATCCGTTTCTCAGATAATCCAGGAAGATCCTCGATCCACGCTTCTGCTTTCGCTGGGCGACGGTGAGCCGCTCCGGGTGGCGCTCGGCCAGCAGGTGGGAGACGTCCCGGGCAAAGCTCCGGCTCACCTCGAAGTCGGCGACGTCGATGAGCGCGACGTGGATGTGGAAGCCCCGGGAGCCCGAGGTCATGACCGAGGGATCGAGACCCAGCTCTCGCAGCAGGTCGTTCAGCCGGCGGGCGGCCCATCGGACATCCTCGCCGTGCCCGTCGTCTCCCTGGGGCGGATCGAGATCGAAGACCAGCCGATCCGGCTCCGCCGGCGCCTCCGCCCGGGAGAGCCAGACGTGCGGGGTCAGACAGGCCTGGTCCGCCAGATAGACCAGCGTCCGGGCATCGTCGATGACGACGTGGCGCACCGACCCCCCACGCTTCCTGGGCACGGTCTCGGTGCGAATCCAATCCGGGAAGTAGTCGGGGGCTTCCTTCTGATAGAAATCCTCACCCTCGATGCCGTCGGGCCAGCGATGCATGGATACGCAACGGCCCCGGACGTGCGGAAGCATGGTCTCGGCGATCCGCCCGTAGTATTCGGCGACGTCACCCTTGGTGACACCCGACTCCGGAAAGAAGACCTTGTCGGGATCCGAAACCTCCACGCCCCGCACGACCATGGGCCGCTGGCGCCGACGAGCGCGTCAGTTCAGGACGAAGGTCACCTTCATGTCGACACGGTAGGCGGCTACCCGTCCGTCTTCCACGTCGACGTTGAACTCCTTGACCCACGCGCCCCGGATGTTGTCCACGGTGGTCGCGGCTTTCGCGATACCCTTCTCGATGGCGTCCTCGAAGGACTCCGGGGAGCGTGCGCTGATCTCGATGACTTTGGCTACCGACATCTCGTACCTCGGACGTTGCGGGAAGTGCTCGTTCTCACCCCGACGAGTTGCAAACCGCGTTCCATCCGGCCGCAACGAAGAAGAACGACGGGGCCGACGCCTCGGCAAGGCGTCGGCCCCGTCATGGCCCCGTACGGGACGGAGTGCCCGTTCAGTGCATCGTGGCCAGGACCTCTCCAAGCACCGGGCGGGAGGTGTCGACGAACTCGGAGAGATTACGCGTCGTCGCCCGGAGGTACTGGCGCTCCTGCTCGAGCTCCTCCAGCATCTGATCCCGATACTTCGTCCAGCGCTTGATGCGCTTCTTCATCTTCTTCGCGGCCTTCTTCGCGTCTTCCTCGTTCTCCAGCTCCAAGGTCTCGGTCTTGGTGACCAGGCCCTGCGACGCGTGACGAGCCGTGTGCTGATAGGTGATCTCGGCGGGCAGGGAGTCGGGATCCTCGGCCAGCTTCTCGACCTTCTTGACGACTTTCTTCAGCTCCTTGATCTCCGATTCCTTCTCGTCGAGCTCCTGTCGGACGCTGCGCTTCATCCTGCGAGCGCCTCGTTTCGCCAGGTTCCCCACCTCCTTGCTCAGCTCGGCGATGGGGTCGCTCTTGAACGGCGCCGTCGCCGCCCATCCGAGCGTCTCACCCGCCCTTGCGATGGCCCTGCGCAACTGTTCGCGCTGGCGGACCTTCAGGCGACCTTCTTGCTTGATGCGAGCGACCGCGAGGGCCGCCAGCTCGCCCGTGACCCGTTTCATCTCGGGCGAGCGGGCCTGCTTGCTCTTCGAATTCTTCGATCCCTTCTGAGAAATGACGATCCTCCCCTCAGTCTGTGACGCGGCGGCATATGAAGACGCAAGTCCTACGCTCGGGCCCCGGAAAAGTTCCGGTGCCGCCCCTCAGCTCCTGATGCGATAGCGCAAGAGCGCCCCCACGCCGCCTCCCGCCTCCTGGAGTCTCTCGCCGGCGTCTCTCGCGACTTCGATCACCTTGGCACCGTGCTCGAACGCCGCGCCCTCGAAGTGGTCGGCCCGGTCCGGGCTGCGTTCCCGGAACGAGTCGGAGATGAGGAGCGTGTCCACTCGTCCTTCCAGGAGAGCTCGCTCCGTGTCTTCTTCGCCCAGACAACCGGCTCCTTCCGAGCGTGCTTCGTCCACCACCCGACCGAGGATCTCCCCCTGCAGGCGCTGGGAGATCTCGGAGGCGGTATCTTCGACCTTCTTCCGCAGGTCGGAGTCGGACATGTCGAAGTTCAGAGACGGCAGGATCTCGCGCCGGTCCGCCGCGAAGTCGCCCAGCTCCTTCTTCAGGGCGTCCACCGTGCGCTCCGCACCACCGACGACCAGAAGGCCGTCGGCTCCCACCTCCTTCCGTACCTCCTCGGCCACGCGCACCACGAGTCGGTCGCGCTCGATGTCCAGGAAGTTCTGGGCGGCGTCCGTTCCGGTCTTCCCCCGGATTCCCGAGTGCGTGCTGGCGACCTTGGCGACATGCACGTCCGTGAGATCCCCGAGATAGGTGTCAGCCTCCAGGACATCCCGTTGGGCCAGAAGACCCACCTTGTATCGCAGCAGCCGGGCTCGTCGGCTGTCGATCACGACCGCCACGACGGGTCTCGACTGCTTCAGGGCCCTCGCGTACGGGGCGACCCGGAGGCCATCCTCCCATCGGACCAGGTTCGGCATCGGAACGGGCAAGCTCTCGCTGTGGAGGAGACCGTCCGCGGTCGCGAAGCCGACCCATCCCCGCCCCGAGAGAAATCCGCCATCGTTCTCGTCGAGTGTGTGCTGAAGATGCTCGAGGGCCTGGTCGAAGCGCTCATCGTCGTGCGCCTTGGCACGCTCGTCCGCGACGGCGGACTTCAGTGCGATACGCCACTTACCCCGCTCGGCGAAGTCATGCTGATCGGCGTCGAGATAGATGCTCAGCACGGAATCCTTGCGATGACGCCGGTAGAGCTCGACGAGTTGCTCGGAATCGAGCATCGAGAATCCTCCTGATCGGTGGGTGATTCGCCGTGGGCGAGTATCTGGAATTTAATGGGGCCGCCGTCCATGCGGCTGCCCGCCGCCGGGACGCGTCGATCTCCTGCGCCTTCGTGATCGCGGCCAGCGGCCGGTGTCGCGAGGGACGCAACGTCGATGCCGCGTCCAGGAAGAGCCGCGACGCCCCCGACGGGGCCCCATCCCATGGAGAGGCGCAGGGCGCGAAAGCGTACCACATTGCGCGAGAGTGAAACGGGTGCGGCCGGAGAGAGGGGAGGCCCCCGGTCCGGACAGAGGTCACGGCGTGGGAAACCCGGGAACGGTGCTTGCACCCCCTGCACGTGGAGGACTCCGCCTCGGAGGCCCGCCGAATGGCCCGGACCAGAGCGCGGCTGAGGCCCGCGAGGCAGACGGGTCCCGCGCGCACGCCGCCGGGCTCCGGAACGAGCGCCGCCGGGCTCCGGAGCGAACGCCGCCGGGCATCGGAGCGAGCGGGGGCGTCACCCCGACCCGAGCTCGGCGCGTTTGCCCGAGCGCGGGACCATCGAGGACTTACGACTACAGGCCGAGGAATTGGATGATGGATGTCATGCCCCCTTTGGAGGGAAGCCGGGAAGAAGTCGTCACGAGAATCCGCAACCGGATGGAAGCGTTGGACGCCGAGATGGCCGACCTGATGAGGAAGACCCTGCGCAGGAACGACACGGAGCTTCAGATCCGCGTCGAGCGGGCCAAGAAGTCGGCGGCTGAGAAGGGCTCCGAGCTCGAAACCGTGCTGGCGCAGGCGGAGACCGCGGACGAATCGGACTGGCCGGAGGCGAGGGATATGCTGCGTTCCACGTGGATCGAGTACAAGGAAGCCGTCGATCGCGCGCGCCTCGATCTGGAGCGTGCCGAAGAGCTGGCGTAGGGATCGCTCGGCCGTCCGGACATCTCCCGGACGTGTTAATGTTCTGTATCCCTCGAGCCACGCCTGGCTTCACGAATCGGAGGCACCACACGAATGGCAACGACGAAAGAGAAGAGACGGGAGAACCGCGCACGCCGGATCATCCGGAGCGAGTCGCGCTGGCTCCAGAAGGCGATCTTCGCTCTCTCGAAGGCTGAAGAGGCGCGCACGAAGCTCGCCGACCTCTACGATGACGATCCGGAGGACTTCACCGTGGAGGTCGACGGACAGGATCAGGACGTCGCCGAGCTGGGCACCCTCCTGCGCGAAGCCGTGGAGGCCCGGCTCCAGAAGCAGAGGGAGGAGCTCAGGGAGCGGATGAAGATCCGCTGAGACAGGCGCCGTACCCCCCGGCGGCATACCTGTTGCGAGACGGGAGGGCCGGGCGAGCAGTCCATCATCTTCAATGGAGATCCATCATGCAACGCATCGTCGCCGCGCTTCTCCTCACCGCATCCGTTCTCCTGCCCGGCCAGCTCCGGGCTCAAGCAGAGAGTCCGGAAGACCTGGAGAGGGAGCTGAGGAGCATGGTCGTCTCACCGACCGCCGCCGACGTGGACCGGCAGATGATTCTCGATTTCCTCGACCGCGAGGACGTCCGGGACGTGGCGACGGGCCACGGCGTCGATCCGGAGGGACTCCAGGACCGGGTGGCCACGCTGGACGACGAGTCCACGTCGGAGTTGGCGGATCGTGTCCGCGGCGTGCAGGAGGATCTGGCCCAGGTGGGCGGTGACACGTTCGTGATCACCTCCACGACCGTGATCATCATTCTGCTGGTCCTCATCCTGATTCTGGTCGCTTGACCCGAAGCGGACTCGCGGCCCTCTGGGGGCTCCTCGCCCTCGGAGGGCCGTCGTCCATCCTCACGGCTCAGGCCGCCCCACCCGCCGTGGGACCGGAGCGGGTCCCGTTCATAGGTCAGACGCCCCTGCTCTGCGGCGGCGCCGCGGCCGCGATGGTGGAGCGGTATTGGGGCACCCGCCGCGTCTACGGAGACGACTATGCCCACCTGGTCCGCCAGCATCAGGGAGGCATCGCGGCCGGCGACCTCCGGGACGAGTTGCGTCGCAACGGCTACGACGTCCACGTCTCCACCGGAGATCCCGAGGCCGCCTTCCGCATGGTGTCGCGAGGGATCCCTCCCATTCTCCTCCTCACCGGGGGCGAGCCGGCCCTCCACTACGTGGTCCTGGTGGGTGCGGATCCGGAGACGGCCTGGATTCACGACCCCAACTTCGGACCTGCCCGGCGCCTCGCCCGTCGCGATCTCGTCGCTCGATGGGAGGGATCCAACTTCCTCGCCCTCGCCGCCCGACCGTCGCGGACGGTGGAGACCGCCGGGCCTCCATCCCCCGGCGGGGTCCGCAGCTCGCGGCGTCCCACCCGTGGCTCGCCGCGGCCGCCGCCGGCCGAGTCGGGAGGTGCTTCGCCCGTCCCCCCCACGCTGGATTCGGCAATGACGCTCCTCCGGTCCGGGCAGCCCGAAGGCGCCCGGCGCCTCGCACGTCCGCTGGCTGGCGACGGGGGGCGGCACGGCGGCCTCGCGCGGCGCATCCTCGCCACCGCCGCTTACACGGGGGGTGACCCACTGGAGGCCCTCCGTCACTGGAACGCCCTCTCCGACCCCGTCATCGACCTGGTGGACGTTCGGGGAGCGGAGGACGTGCGCCACCACGTGCTCGCGGCGCGACTCGGCCTTCGACCTCGTACCCTCCTCACTCCCGACGCTCTCCGCCTGGCCCGCCGCCGACTCCAGGCCGTCCCTGCGGTGGAGACGAGCCGGGTGGACTATCGACCCTTGCCCGACGGATCGGTCGTGGTCCAGGGCTTCGTCGCTCAGCGCAGCCCGTGGCCCGGTCCTGCCGACGGCATCGCCATCGCCGCCCGGGCCATCGCCGACGAGACCATCGCGCTCGAGGCGGGCCCCCTCTTCTCGGGGGGTGACCGGCTGGCCCTCCACGTGGGATGGAACCGAGCTCAACGCCGGGCCGGCGCGACCTTCGCCACGGCGTCCGAACATCTCCCCGGCATCGTCGGAGTGAGCCTGGACTGGCGGCGGGAACGACATCGCTCTTCGTCCGATCCCGGGTGGACGGAGGTCGAGGAGCGGATCCGCGGTGGCTTCCAGCTCGACGACTGGGTCGCCGAGACCTTGGCCCTGGGCTTGGGCGTGGGCATGGAGCGATGGCGTCTCGGCCTGCCGGCGACCGACGCCGATGGGACCTCCACGGCCCGACGAGTCGGCTTCGCGACCCTCACCGCGGCCTGGAGCCCCCTGGACGGCTCCGGCGTACGCGCCTCGGGCTCGACCTGGGCCGGATCGGTGGCCCGATTCGCGATGGCTACGGTGGAGATCTTCGGAGACGCCGCGCTGGGCGAAGCGTCCCGGATCTCCGCGACGACCGCCCTCTCCGTCACGACCTCCGAGGCCCCCAGAACCGTCTGGCCCGGTGCGGGCACCGGGGAGCTGCGGCGAGGTCTCCTCCGTGGGCATCCGCTGGCGTCCGACGGAGCCGTCGGGGGCGCCGGCTTCGGGCCCCACCTTGTGCACGGGACCCTGGACGCTCGGCGGAGCTTCTTCCGACTGGGTCCCCTCGAGGCGGGTGGCGCGATCTTCGTCGATGCCGCCCGGGTCTGGCCGGCCGACCGCTCCGGCCCACCCCGCAACCTGGTCGATCCGGGCGTCGGCCTCTTCGCGTCGACGGGACCGCGCGAGATCCGGTTGGACGTGGCTCGCGGAGACGACCGCTGGGTCGTGTCCGCCAGGGTCAGTCCTCCTCCACCCGGCTGATCCGGAGGGGCGTCTGCCGGAAGGCCTCGGCCTCGTCGATGAAGAGCTGAAGGTGTGGGAACGGGATCTCGATGTCGGCCTCTCCGAGGGCGTTCCGGATCTTCTCGAGGTAGTCCAGGCGGACCGCCACCTGGTCGCCGGCCTCGCGTATGAAGAGCCGCAGCTGCATGTCGACGCTCGAGTCGTTCAGCCCGGTCACCACGACCCGGGGCTCCAGATCGCCGGTGAGTCGATCGTCGGAGCCGTCCAGGACGGACAGGACCACCTCCCGGGTCTCCTCGATGTCCTCCTTGTAGGCGATCCCGAAGTCCACGTCGACGCGGAGCGCACCCCCGGAGGAATGGTTCACCAACGGCTGATTCACCATCTGGAGACTGGGAAAGACCACCGTCTGGCGGTTGGGGGTGTCGATGCGCGTGGATCGGAGGGTGATGTTGGAGACCTGACCGAAATACCCTCCCACGGTCACCCAGTCGCCGACCTTGAACGGGCGATCCAGCAGGATCGTGAGCCCGGAGATGAAGTTCTCGAGCGAGTCCTTGGCGGCGAATCCGACCGCGAGGCCCGCGATCCCCAGCCCGGCGATGAGGGCGGACAGGTTGATGCCGAGCTGGGACAGGACCAGGAGGAGGATGAAGCCCCACCCGACGACGCGGAACGTCTTCATGACGATGGCCTCGAGGCCGCGATCGACGCCACGGCTGCGGCGGAGAACGCGCCGGGTCACGCTTCCCACCACACGGTAGAGAATGTAGAAGAAGATGCCGACGAAGACCGCCGAGATCAGGTTCGGTACGGAGGCGATGAACAGGTTGGTGATCCCGCTCAGGAGACGCTCCAGGACCAGATCCCATTCGCCCTCGAGGATGAGACGACCGGTGTTCGACACGCCCTCCCCGATCCGATCGAGGGACACGTCGAGGGAGTCGCCCAGCACCGACGACGTGTCCTGCGACTGGGCCTGAGGGATCTGGAGAGCCATCATGTGTACGCCCTTTGGTTCAGAAGTCCGGATTCACGTTACCCACTCATGACGCCCCCGACACCCCCCACCGGGGCACCCGCCCTCGAGCTCGGCGAACCTCCGCCGCGCTGGCGAGGCGCCCGCCTCCTGGCGGGGGGGATCGTCGTATCCCTGGGCGCCATGGCGCTCACCCGGTACCCCGGCGTCGTGGAGGAGACGTACGCCGCTTTCGTCGGACCACGGATCTCCCGAGGTCTCTCCATCCTCACGGGCTGGCTCCCCTTCTCCCTGGCGTCCCTGCTGCTCGCGATCCTCGTCGGCGCCCTGGCCGTACGCTCGATCCGAGGGCTTCGAAGGCTCCGCGACGGAGCGCCGCCCCTCAGGGTCCTGGCCGCCGGGGCCGATTGGAGCGCAGGCGTGATCGGGGCGCTCCTTCTCCTCTTCTATCCGCTGTGGGGACTGAACTACGCGCGGGCGCCCATCGACGAACGTCTGGGGATCGTCTCTGAAGCCCCTCTGGATCCCGCCGCCCTCGTGGCCCTCACCCGACTCGCCGCGGACCGGACGAACGCGGCGTACCGGGAGCTCCACGGAGGCTCGGAGGATATCGGAGTCCCCACGTCGGGTCTCGCGGATCCCGTCGAGACGTCGCGGGCCC
>JAWVZK010000055.1:0-15523 GCA_033722275.1 Longimicrobiales bacterium
CAGCACGGGCCGGTTCGTCACGATCCGATGGCGGAAGGGGCGTACGAGGGCCTCCACGTACCGCTGGGAGCCTCCGGTCACGACCCGCCATTCCGGTCGGTCGTCCACCGTGAGCATCCCGTGGTTCTCGAAGAAGCGGACGAAGAACGTCGCGGGCATCTCGAGCACCTGGCTCCGCGGGATGGACCACAGGGCGGAGCCCATGGGCACGAGATAGTGCTCGGTCAATCGGCGGGAGTAGCCCGCCGACCTCACGTACTCGCCCAACGGCATCTCCGCGGCTCCGTCGGCCACGGCCGCGGGCGCTTCCCGGTTGAAGCGCAGGATGTCGAGGAGCATGCGATGGAACCGGACGTTCAGAAGGTTCCGACGCTGGCTGAAGAGCTGCGCGAAGGTGGACCCGTTGTATTCGAGTCCGGTGCGGTCGCAGCGCACGCTGAAGCTCATGTCCGAGGCCTGCGTGCGCACGCCCAGCTGCTCGAGGAGCCGGGTGAAGAAAGGATAGTTGTGACGATTGTAGACGATGAAGCCCGTGTCCACCGGGAGGGCCCGGCCCCCGGGACCCGGCACGTCGACGGTGTGGACGTGCCCTCCGATCCGGTCCCGGGCCTCGAAGACGGTGAGCTCGGCGTGGGCGTGGAGCAGGTGGGCGGCCACCAGACCCGAGACGCCGCTGCCGACGATGGCTACGCGCATCAGGCCTGCTCGTACGCCCGTCTCGGCGGCTTGCGAAGGTCGTGGATCATCCCCAGACGCTCCAGGAGGAGAAGACCGTAGTAGGTGAGGTCGATCTCCCACCAGAAGAACCCCTGGCGCGCCGAGCCTGGATACTTGTGGTGATTGTTGTGCCAGCCCTCCCCGAAGGTGAGGAGCGCGAGGACGAGGCTGTTCCGACTGTCGTCACCGGTATCGTATCGCTGCCGGCCGAGCTGATGGGCCAGGGAGTTGATGAAGCAGGTGCAGTGGAAGAGGACGACGGTGCTGATGAAGAAGCCCCAGATCAGGAGCTGCGCACCTCCCACGAGGAAGAGTCCGACGGCCAGCGCCAGAGGGACCAGGACGTCGAAGCGGTCGAGGAACCGCAGCTCGGGGAACTTCACCAGGTCGGGCACCTGGTCGAAGTCGGTGGGGAAGTTCCCTGGAGCGGTGATCCATCCCATGTGGGCCCACCAGAAACCGTGGTGACGCGGCGAATGGAGGTCCTGCTCCGTGTCGGAGTGACGATGGTGATGCCGGTGGTGGGCGGCCCACCACAGGGGTCCTCGCTGCGCCGAGCTGGCACCGATCACGGCGAAGACGAGTTGGACAGGGCGGGAGACCTGGTACGAGCGGTGCGAGAAGTAGCGGTGGTAGAAGCCGGTGATGGCGAACATGCGTACGGCGTAGAGCGCGACGGCGACGGACACCGCCGTCCAGCTCCACCCCACCCAGATCACTCCGAGGCAGGCGAGGTGCATGGCGATGAAGGGGATCACGCGGAACCAGTCCACCGCGTCCGTGCGGGTCATGGCCGCCCCGTCGACGGCGGAGGCGTCGAACCAGAGGACGAAGGGGCGGAGGAGCCGGGGAATCTTGTTCGGCATCGCAGGCGTCGGCGTGGGCGTGAACGGCGTCAAAGCTTCTGGACGGAGACGCGCGTGTCCAGTGCCTTCATGCGCGCCTCGGGAAAGGTCCACCGATGGACCCCTCGTGGCAAGGTTCGTACAGGTACTGTGCAAATATGATATGAAAATAATATCGACTCGGTCGTCGACCCGTTGAACGGTCGGACGGCGGCACGTATGATCTCGGACCGGCGCGTCCGAGGTGGTCGCGCCTGTCGCGGCGTGAGCGCCCGCTTCGTCGTCGCGCTGTCGCCGACCGCCCAGAACCCCGATCCAAGCCCGTGACGCCCGACCCGCGCGATCTCCGCTTCCTGCTCCTCCAGGTCCGCAACGACGACGATCCCATGAGGGATCACGAGATCTCCTGCTTCGAGCGCTGCTTCCGTCTCCGTCGAGGTCAGGTGGACGTGGTGGATCTCCTGGGCTCCGCCCCCACCGCGGCGCACATCGACCGGGCGGACGTGGTCCTCCTGGGAGGGAGCGGGGATTACTCCGTGGCCCGGGGCGGACCGTGGCTCCCGGCGGCTCTGGACGCCATGGTGGGCCTCTACGAGTCGTCGAAGCCGACCTTCGCATCGTGCTGGGGCTTCCAGGCCATGGCCCGGGCCATGGGAGGCTCGGTGGTGACCGACCGGTCGAGGGCCGAGGTGGGCGTGACCTGGCTGGAGCTCACTCCGGCCGGTCGGACGGACCCCGTCTTCGGCCCGCTCGCGCCCCGCTTTCAGGCGGTGAGCGGTCATGAGGACATCGTGGAGACCCTGCCCGCTTCCGCGGTGCTTCTGGCTTCTTCGACGATGGTGGAGAATCAAGCGTTCCACTTTCCCGGCAAGCCCATCTACTGTACCCAGTTCCATCCCGAGCTCGATCGTTCGGACCTCCTCCTGAGGATCGGACGCTATCCGTCGTACTTGCCGCTTGCGGGGGCCGAGACGCTGGAGCAGCTTGCCGACATGACCCCGGATCTCGACCACGTCGGTGGCATTCTCCAGAGATTCCTGGACGTCGCCTTCCCCGACCCGTGAGGCGCCGGACGATGCGACGAATCTGGGGACCGGCGCTCCTGATCCTCCTCGTCCTCGTCGTGTCGGGCTTCCAGGAGCGGCCCAGACGGTACTGGGGCGGGGGAGGCTGGATGCCGAACCCCTACCGGGAGGGCCTGCCGCGCAGCGAGGAGGGCGTCGTCGACCGCCGCTTCACCTTCTGCCGGCTGCTGTACCAGAGCGTGAGCCGCGAGCCCCTGGGCCACGGGTGGAACACCGACTACCCCGGCTCGGACCACAACTTCCTGGAGCGGCTCGAGGAGCTGACGACGGCCAGGCCCGCGCGCTGGGTCGACGGGCAGCCTGGCTATGCGGTGGTCCGCCCCATGCAGGACGAGCTCTACCAGTGCCCCTTCCTCTTCATGTCCGACGCCGGGACGGCCGGATTCTCCGACGACGAGGAGGAGCGGCTGCGGGACTATCTCCTGAAGGGCGGGCTGATCTACGCCGACGACTTCTGGGGCCCCTGGGCGTGGGAGCACTGGGTCGAGCAGATCGGGCGGATCCTTCCCGGCCTGGCCATCGAGGACATCGGACCGCAGCACACGATCATGCAGGCCCTCTATCGCGTGCTGGAGGTGCCTCAGGTCCCGTCCATCCAGTTCTGGCGCAGGACGGGCCGGAGTCGAACGTCGGAGCAGGGCAGCGCCAGCGCGGAGCCCCACCTCCGGGCGATCTTCGACGAGGACGGGCGTCCCCTGGTCATCATGACCCACAACACCGACATCGCCGACGGATGGGAGCGGGAAGGGGAGGACGACGACTTCTTCTATGCCTTCTCGCCGGACGCCTACGCGTTGGGCATCAACATCGTCCTCTATGCCCTGACCTACTGAGCCCCGCGGACGGGTCCGGGATCAGGCGGGTGCCGCGGCGTCGGACCCGGTGCCTTTCTTCCTCCGCCGGGCCTTCCGGCCGCCCGCCGCGAACGCCGGAAGCCGCGCCATGAGGAGAAGCAGCAGGCACAGCCCGAGAAGCAGAGGCAAGCGGGTGTCGGCTTTCACCACCCAGTAGTAGTGGATCACCGCCAGGACCGTGGCGATGTAGACACCCTTGTGGAGCGTGGCCCACCGCTTCCCGAGACGTCGGATCCATCCACGGGTCGAGGTCACCGCGAGGGGGGTCAGCACGAGCAGGGCCGCCATGCCCACGGTGATGTACTTCCGCTCGGCGATGTCCTCGAGCATCCACTCGAGGTTGAAGACCATGTCGAAGACGAACCAGATGCTGAAGTGGACCGTGGCGTAGAAGAAGGCGAAGAGCCCCAGGGGGCGTCGGAGCCGGATGACGGGGTTCCATCCGGTGATGCGTCGGAAGGGCGTCACCGTGAGGGTGAGGAGGAGGAGCACGAGGGCCGTCATCCCGGTGACATGGGTGAGCTCCTCGATGGGATTGGGCCCCAGCTCGGAGGCGAGGAGGCCCCGGACGAGCCAGGCGCCCGGCAGAAGCGCAGCCCCCCACAGCACGACCTTGAGCACCCGGACCACGCTCTTCTGGCTCATGGATCGCCCGGCCCCGCCTCGCGTCCCGTCCGGAGGTCTCCGACGACTACTTCCAGCGCTCGAGGTCCATGCCCGCGTACATGTGCTGGACCTGGTCCGCGTAGCCGTTGAACAACACCGTCTCGTGGTCCTTGAACAGGCCGGGCAGTCGACGCTCCCGTGCCTGACTCCAGCGGGGATGGCTCACGTTCGGGTTCACGTTGGCGTAGAAGCCGTACTCATGGGAATTCTGGCGCTTCCACGTGTTCAAGGGCATCTGCTCCACGAAGTCGATGCTCACGATGGACTTGATGCTCTTGAAGCCATACTTCCACGGAACCACGAGGCGAAGGGGCGCGCCGTTCTGATTCGGCAGGTCCATGCCGTAGACGCCGGTGGCGAGGATGGTCAGCGGGTGCATGGCCTCGTCCATGCGGAGCCCTTCCACGTACGGCCAATTCAGGATGGGCTGCCGCTGACCGGGCATCTCCTCGGGCCGGACGACGGTCTTGAAGAGCACGAAGTTGGCGCTCCCCGTGGGCTCGAAGCGATCGATGAGACGGGAGAGCTGGAATCCGTACCAGGGGATGACCATCGACCACGCCTCCACGCAGCGGAGCCGGTACACGCGGTCCTCCAGCGTCACCCCCGAGAGGAGGTCCTCCAGATCGTATGTTCCAGGCTTGTTGCACGCTCCGCCCACCCGGACGCTCCACGGCCGCGGGTTGAAGTCTCCCGAACGGCGGTGCGGATCCTCCTTGCCCGTGCCGAACTCGTAGAAGTTGTTGTACGTGGTCACGGCTTCGTACGAGTTGAGCGGCTCGTCGAGCTCGGAAGTCATGTTCGAGAAGCGAGGCGGGATCTCCTGGGCCTGACTCGGCTCTTCCGCCACGAGCCCGGCCGGGTCCAGGGCCAGGCCCGCGGCACCGGAGGCGGCCATCTGGACGAACCTCCGGCGGTTCAGATAGACGTCCTTCGGCGTGATCTCGGACGACGGGATGTCGGATGGGCGGCGGATGATCATTGGAGGTCTCTCGGCGGGGTTCCTGAACGTCGCGTACGGCCGCGGGAGGTCGATGCTCCAACCCCCGGGCCGCCGCGGGGGTTCCGACGACCTACGACCGCGGACTCGGAGTCCGGGTCGGGATCAGGGGGATCGGAGACGGCGCTCGAAGAAGTCCAGCGTCGCCCGATAGGCGTCGACCCAGTTGCGGTGGAGGAGGAAGCCGTGGACCTCGTCGGGAAAGACGAGCTGCTCGAACTCCACGCCCCGTCGGGCCAGAGCTTCGGCGAGATCCACCGTCTCGCTGAAGGGCACGTTGCGGTCGTCGTCGCCGTGGATGAGCAGGACGGGCGAGCGCCACCCGTCGATGAACGCCATGGGGGACGACGCGTACGCGGTCTCGCTGAACTCGGGATGGTCCTCGGGCTCGTACGAGGGACGGAAGCCGGCGATGACGACGTTCCAATCGTGCACCCCGTGGATGTCCACGCCGGCGGCGAACAGATCCGATGCGCGGGCCAGCCCCAGAGCGGTGAGGTAGCCGCCGTACGAGCCACCCCAGAGTCCGATCCGGTTCGGGTCCACGTCGTCTCGAGCCCGGAGGTAGAGCCCCGCCCCGAGGACGTCGTTGAACTCGCTGGCTCCCGTCGCGCCGTAGTCCTCGGCCTCCCGGAACTCCATGCCGTAGCCGATCCCGCTCCGGTAGTTCACCGAGAGGACCACGTACCCCGCGTTGGCCAGGAGCTGGTTCAGGGCGTAGGCGTTGTGGTAGTACCCCCGATGGTGGAAGCCCAGGAGCATCTGCCGACGTGAGCCGCCATGGAAGAAGAGCACGCCCGGGCGGCGGTCGCCGGGTCGCGCCTCGGGAGGGAGGAAGAGCTGACCGTGGATGGTCATTCCGTCGGCAGCGGGAAAGATCACCTGCTGCGGGGTGACCATCCGATCCCGTGGGAAGGATCCCGGGATCTCCGGCCCCAGCCGCCGCCGTGTCCCCTCCACGAGGACCTCGGTGTGCGCCGGGAGCGAGGACGTGGAGGCCTGGAAGGCGAGCGTGCCGCCGCCCGTCACCACCGGACTCCACTCGATGCCCTCGCCGGGCGTGATGATCTCGGCGGTTCCGCCCGTCACGGCGGCTCGCCACACGTGCTTGCGGTCGATGTCGTCCTCGTTCGAATCGTACACGATCTCACGTCCGTCGGGGCCGAGGCTCACGAACTGCACCTCGGCGTCGCCCGACGTCAGCCGTGTGGCTGCTCCCCCGCTCGCCGGGACGCTGTAGAGCTGCTTCCAGCCGGTGCCCTCCCAGGGGAAGACGATACGGTCCCCCGCACCCCAGAAGAGCTGACTCGAGGCGTTGACTCCGCTGAACACGCTCCCCATGCCGGGATCCGCCGCCCAGATCTCCCGGCTCCTCCCCGTTTCCACGTCCGCGACGCGGATGGAGAAGGGAAGGGCTTCCCTTCGGGGCGCGAAGAGGTGCACGACCCGCTCGTTCGGGATCCGCAGGAAGGCGACGCGCTCCCCGTCGGGGCTCCAGGCCGGGCTGCCGTCGTTGGCCACCGACGGATCTACGTAGACGATCTTCCCGGTGTTCACGCGCACGATGCCGAGGAAGGCGTGGTCGCCGCGACTGCTGACGAAGGCCAGTCCCGAGCCGTCGGGGGACCAGGTCAGCGATCCCGGTGAGCCTCGAACGTGCGCCACCCTCTCGGCCTCGGCGCCCTCGGCGAGGGAGAGGGTGTAGATGTCCCGGTCCCTCGCGTACGCGAGGATCCTGGCGTGGGGCGCCACGGTGAAGCCTCCTCCGTCGAGGATCCGTCGGGGCTCACCTCCGGAGAAGGGGATCATCCACACGGCGCGCTCCTCCTCCGCAGGGGTGGAGCGGGGGTCCGGGACTTCGCCCTGGCGGTTGGGTGCACCGCCCCGGACGAAGAGGATGTCCGCTCCGTCGGCGGTGAAGGTGAGGTCGGAGATCTCCTGTCCGTCGTCTTCCCCATAGCTCGTGATGGGCCGCCCCGTCCACCCCGGGCCTTCCGCCACCCAGACGTTCCGCTCTCCCTCGCGGTTCTCGATCCAGGCGATCCGGTCCGTGGACCCGGACGCCACCAGGCCGTAGGCGAACGAGTACGAGAGGACGTCCCGTACAGAGAAGGGTGCCTGGGCGTGGAGGAGCGGGGGGGCGACGAAGAAGGTGGCCGCGGCGACGAGGGCCCCTCCCCGCGGAGGGTACGCCGCGAAGGCTCTCCTCAAGCGGGGAGCCCCGTCTTCGCGACGCCGCTCATGATGTCGACGAAGCGGTCCAGCTCGTCGAGGGTCGTGTATACGCTGGGGCTGATCCGGAGGCCCCGGAACTCCGCGTGATTGATGGCCACGGTGATGATGCGGTGCTCGTCCCAGAGATAGTCCCGGATGTCGTTGGGCTCGAGCCCCACGACCTCGACGTTGGCGATGCCGCAGGCGAAGCCGGGCTTCAGGCTCGTGTGCAGGCGTACGTTGTCGTGTTCCATGAGAGGCGCTGCCCAGTAGTCCCTAAGGTATGCGAGCCTCGCCGCCTTGCGAGCGGGCCCGATTCCCTGATGGAAGGTCAGCGCCT
Source organism: Longimicrobiales bacterium (assembly GCA_033722275.1). GTDB lineage: Bacteria > Gemmatimonadota > Gemmatimonadetes > Longimicrobiales > Gaopeijiaceae > UBA2589. The sequence goes on from JAWVZK010000055.1 coordinate 7,722, forward strand.
CGCCGATGCACAGATACGGAGCCTCCGGATGGGTACCGATCTCCTCGAACTTCCGGATGTCGTCGGTCTTCGCTTCCGGCGCGGCCATGAGGGGCCACACCTCGGGGATCTTCTCCCTCCTCACGTACAGGAGGCCCGTGCCGTGAGGCGCGAAGAGCCACTTGTGGAGGGACGTCGAGTAGTTGTCCACGTCCAGCTCGCCGAGGTCGAAGTCGAAGTGAGCGAGGGCGTGGGCGCCGTCCACCACCAAGGGGATCCCATGGCGACGGGCCATGGCCGTCAGCTCGGTCACCGGCAGGATCTGGCCCGTGAGGTTGATCATGTGGCAGGCGAGGATCATCCGGGTCCGGGGGGTGATGGCCTCTTCGAAGCGCCGGACGATCTCCGCAGGATCCTCGGCGGGGACCGGGATCCGAATCTGCCTCAGGACGATGCCCTCTCGACGCTCGCGCTGCTTGAACGTGGTGATCATCCGTCCGTAGTCCTGCGTGGTGGTCAGGACCTCGTCGCCGCGCTGCAGGTCGATGCCGAGCTGCATCGTCTGCAGACTCTCGGAGGCATTCCGGGTGAAGGCCACCTCCTCGGGATCCACGCCCCACGCCCGGGCCATCCGCTCACGCGTCGCCTCCCGCTGGGGCTCGAGGATCTGCCACATGGTGTACGTCGGCGCCAGGTTGGAGTAGTCCTGATGCCGCTTCATGGCGTCTTGGACGAGTTTCGGGGCCGGGCTCACACCCCCGTTGTTGAGGTTCATGAGGGTGCGGTCGACGGTGAAGGCGCGCTGCACCTCGACCCAGAAGTCCTCGTCGTCCACGACGTCGGCGGCCGTGCCCGGGTGACGGGCCAGCTCGGTGGCGATGTCGAGCGCCTCCGCCCTCAGCTCCGTCGGACGGAACGTGATTCCCGCGGCCGCGGCCGCGGCGGGAAGGGAGACGGAACCGAGGAACGAGCGGCGAGTCTGCATCTGGGCCTCCGGGGGCTGCATGGACGCCTCCAGAATAGGGGTCCTGGGCGCCGGTGTCGATGTCGGAGGGGCTTCCCGGTTTATGCTCCGGGTCCATCGAGGCTACCTTGCGGGCCCGGGATTCGATCCCGTACCGCGAAGCGCTGACGACCACCTGCGTCGCCCGGGACCCCCGGAGCGCGCGTCACCCCGTAGCTCGATCATGATCCGGCTGACCTTCCTGGGAACCGCGGCCGCCCGACCCACCGTGGGTCGCAACGTCAGTGGCATCGCCGTCCAGCGGGAAGGCGACCTCTTCCTCTTCGACTGCGGCGAAGGGACGCAGCGCCAGATGATGCGGTACGGCACGGGATTCGGGGTGAAGGCGATCTTCGTCACCCATACCCATGCCGATCACGTGCTCGGGATCACCGGCCTGCTTCGGACCATGGCGCTCCGGGACCGTACCGAGCCCATGGCGTTGTACGGGCCGTCGGGCTCCGGCGAGCTCCTCCGCGATCTGATCCGTCTCGGGCAGGATCGGGTGAAGTTCCCCGTCCACGTCCGGGAATGCGCGCCCGGGGAGGGATTCCGGGCGGGAGGCTACGCCATCGAGGCCTTCGCCGTCCGTCACGGCACGCCTGCCGTCGGGTGGGCCCTGGTGGAGGACGATCGTCTCGGCCGGTTCGACGTGGAGAAGGCCCGCGCGCTGGGGATCCCCGAGGGTCCGCTCTTCGGAAGGCTCCACCGTGGCGAGGACGTGGTGGTGGAAGGACGGACCGTCCGGGCCGCCGATCTGGTGGGCGAGCCCCGCCCCGGACGGTTGATCGTATACACCGGGGACACCCGTCCCTGTGGCGAGACCGTGGCCCGTGCCGAAGGCGCCGACGTCCTCGTCCACGAAGCCACGTTCGGTGCCGAGGACGCCCAACGTGCCCGGAAGACGGGACACAGCACGTCGACGGAGGTCGCGCGGATGGCTGCCGAGGCGGGAGTCGAGCGTCTCTATCTCACGCATCTCTCCGCCCGCCATTCCGAGGATCCGCAGGCGCTCGAGGCGGAGGCGGCGGAGATCTTCCCGGGGGCCCGGGTCGCCAGAGACGGCCTCGTGGTCGAGGTGGCGCTCCGACCCGGATCCGACGCGGAGGCGGACGCCACGGAGGAGGCATCGGACGGTGCCGCGCCCCACCGCGCCGTCGAGTCGGCGTCATGACGGCGTTCCTTCCCCGGCGGGGCCCCGGCGTCGAGCTGGAGCCGGATCATCCACGGCTTCAGCAACCTCCGCCCTCCCCGGCGGAGCAGAGGGCTCGCTGGGAGGTCCGGGCGGCGTTGTGGAGGGCACGGGAGCTGGCCGAGACCGTCTTCGGCCCCGTCGCCGGGATGGGCGTCAGCGGGATCCGCGCCGAGGGACCCCTGCGCGGCATGATGCGCCTGCACGTTCCCTTCGACGACCTGGATGCCCACAGGGCCCGTGAGGCCAGCTTCATGGCCGCCGTGGAGGCCGATCCACTCCTGGCCCGCGTCCGCCTCGTGTACGTCTTCGGTCCGGCGACCGGCTGAGGGTCCGGCGGTGGCGCGCGCGTCGTCCGGTCCCCTTGGACGGGTAGCCGTGCTGGGGCTCGGTCTCATGGGGGGCTCGCTGGTTCGTGGGCTGTCGGCGTCCGGGCTGGCCCGAGCCGTCACCGGTTGGTCGCCCCGCTCGGTGGAGCGGGAGGGAGCCGAGGCCGCAGGGGCGGTGGATCTCGCCCCGGCGGATTGGCGAGACGCGATCCGCGGGACGGATCTGGTGGTGCTGGCCGTCCCCCTGGGCGTTGCGGTGGAGCTCCTGCCGGCCATCGCCCAGTCGACGCCGGACACGACGACCCTGAGCGACGTCGCGAGCCTCAAGGCGCCGCTGGCCGACGCGGCCCGCGCGTCGGGTGCGATCGGTCGCTGGGTGGGATCCCACCCCATGGCGGGTGGCGAAGCCTCGGGGTTCGCGGCGTCGACGAGGAATCTGTACGAGGGCGCCCGGGTCTGGACGGTCTCCGTGGGCGCGCGGCCGGAGCACGCCGCACGGGTCGAGCGTCTATGGAGGGGATTGGGGGCGGAGCCCGTCCCCGTCGAGGCCGACGAGCACGACCGTCTCATGGAGCGGGTGAGCCACGTCCCCCAGCTCGTCTCCAACGCTCTGGCCTCCGTTCTGGAGGCCCGGGGGGTGGAGGCGGTCCAGCTCGGCCCCGGGGGACGGGACATGACCCGATTGGCCTCCAGCAGCGCCTCCATGTGGCTGGATCTGATCGGATACGCCTCGGACGAGGTCGCGGACGCGTTGCGGAGCGTCTCCGCCGAAGCCGAGCGCGTGGCGGAGATGGTGGAGCGGCGGGACATGCGAGGACTGGAGACGCTCTTCGAGCGGACCCGGCGCTGGAAGGAGGCGGGATGACCTCCACAGGTGTCCGCGTTCCGGGAGACAAGTCCCTCACCCAGCGGGCGCTGATCCTGGCGGCTCTGGCCGAGGGTGAGAGCCGACTCTCCGGGCTCCTCCACGGGGGCGACGCCGAGTCCACCGCGGGCGCGCTCCGTGCCCTCGGCGTCGACATCCCGCCGCTCCCGTCCGACGGCGGCGAGATCCGCATCCGGGGCGTGGGACGCTCGGGGCTGAGGGAGCCGCGAGGTCCCCTGGATCTCGGGAACTCGGGCACCGGGACCCGGCTCCTCCTCGGAGTCCTGGCCGGATCCTCCGTGACCGCGACGGTCACCGGGGACGCATCGCTGCGGGCGCGTCCCATGGCGCGGATCACCGAGCCCCTCACGGCCATGGGCGGCCGTCTGACGTCTCTCGATGCCCCAGGTCGCCTCCCCATTCGCGTGGAGGGACGCCGGCCCCTCGAGCCGGTGGATTGGCCCAGCCCGGTGGCCAGCGCACAGGTCAAGAGCGCCATTCTCCTCGCCGGCCTCGTGGGTGGCGCGTTTGCCCTCGTCACCGAGCCGCGTCGGTCACGGGATCATACCGAACGTCTCCTCCGCTCCGTGGGCGTGCCCATCGTCGAGCACCCCGTGGAGGACGGATGGCGCGTGGAGCTCCGCGATCCCCCCGATGCCATCCATCCACTCGACCTCCGCATTCCCGGGGACATCTCTTCGGCGGCGTTCCTCCTGGCCTTCGGCGCGCTCGGCGGCGCGGGTCCCGAGGGCCTGGTGGTCGAGGACGTGGGCCTGAATCCCACTCGGACGGCGTTTCTCGACGTGCTGCGGCGCATGGGGGTGTCCCTGGAGGTCGAGGTCGTCGGGGATGCGGTGGAGCCGGTGGGGCACGTGCGCGTGCGCCCTGGCCGACTCGTGGGCACGCAGGTCGGGGGGGACGAGATCCCGCGCATCATCGACGAGCTCCCCCTCGTCGCCGTACTGGGGGCTCGAGCGACGGGCGTCACCGAGGTCCGGGACGCCGCCGAGCTCAGGGCGAAGGAGTCGGACCGTATCGACGCCCTGGTGCGGAATCTCCGACGTCTGGGGGTGGCGGTGGAAGAGCATGACGACGGGCTGTCGGTGGAGGGCGCCCCGGGACGGCCCCTCGAAGGCCGTCTGGATAGCTTCCACGATCACCGTATCGCGATGGCCTTCGGCCTTCTGAGTCCTTTGCCTTCCTGTGAGATCGGTATCTCGGATCGGGAGGTGGCGGACGTGAGCTTCCCGGGCTTCTGGGACGTCCTCACCCGGACGGCTCGATGGACAGGAGCGAGACCATGATCGAGCTCGAGCGCACGGACTCGGCGGGGCCCATCGTCACCCTGGACGGCCCCGCCGGGTCCGGGAAGTCCACCACCGCCGCCGCGGTGGCGGATCGCCTGGGCTTTCGTCATCTGGATTCGGGCGCCCTTTATCGCGCGCTCACCCTGGCGCTGCTGGAGGCGGGCATCTCCCGGGAGAAGTGGAAGGAGATGGACGAGCAGGCCATGCGTGCCCTCGATGTCACCGTCACGCCCGTGGGGACGGAGCTCCAGGTCAGCGTCGGGGGTCGCCCCGTCGATGCGGAGCTGCGCGGCGAGGAGGTGACGCGACGGGTGGCCTACCTCGCGAGTCTTCCCTCGGCGCGGGCGTGCCTCCTCAACCTCCAGAGGGCAGCCGGTGCGCAGGGCCGTCTCGTCGCCGACGGACGGGACATGGGCTCTGTCGTCTTTCCCCATGCCGATGTCAAGGTCTACCTCGTCGCCGATCTCCAGGAGAGGGCGCGCAGGAGACTCCGGGACGAGGGGGTCGAGCGCCCGTCACGGGACGACGTGGAGACGCAATCCGAGGCCATCGCCGAGCGTGATCGTCACGACTCCGAGCGGGAGCATTCGCCCCTTCGAAAGCCGGAGGACGCGATCCTCCTCGATACGACCCGGTTGTCGTTCGACGAGCAGGTCGAGGCCATCGTGGAGCTCGTCCGGAAGGCGTCCGGGAGGGAGGGAGCGGGGGAGGACGGAACGGCCTAGAGCCCCGGCGTACCCCGGCGTTGACGCTCCCGAAAGCCGTCTCTACCTTTCCACGGCTAGGCCCGGGCGCCGCGACGCCCGACCTGCCGTCCGCCCGGAGGCTCCGGCCTCCCGATCCGTCTTCCTCCAACCCGCGGCTCGTCTCCCGAGTCCCGGCACAGAGCCCGCACCCCGCGGGCCCGCGAGATCCATGACCGACGAAAAGAACACGACCACCGAGGCCGAGTCCGAGAGCACGGACGCCCCGGCCACCGCTAGCCCCGACCCCGACGACGCCGATCTCGCCGAAGGCGAAGAGGTCGTCATCGACGCCATGACCGGCGAGGTGACCACCCTTTCCGCCGAGGAGGCGGCCCGGGAAGAGCAGATCGATCGGGATGCTCTGACCACCGCGGTCATGGAGCAGCCCACGGACGTCTCACCCGAGCTCATCTTCGATCCGTACGGCGAAGAGGTCCTCGACACCTCCAAGGAGGAGTTCGCCAAGCTCCTCGACGAGTTCAGCGAGGGCTTCCAGGAGTTCCGGGAGGGCGAGATCGTCGAGGCGTCGGTGCTCCGCGTCACCGATGCCGCCGTGATCCTCGAGTTCGGTTTCAAGAGCGAGGGATCGGTGGCCCTCGACGAGTTCAAGGAGCCGCCGGAGGAGGGCGACGAGGTCGAGGTCCTCCTCGAGAGCCTGGAAGACGAGGACGGCGTCGTCGTCCTCTCGAAGAAGAAGGCCGACTTCCTCCGCGTCTGGGAGAAGATCCGCGAGGCCCACGACGACGACCGGCCCGTCAAGGGAACCCTGGTCCGCAAGATCAAGGGCGGCGTCACCGTAGACCTCATGGGCGTCGACGCGTTCCTCCCCGGCTCGCAGATCGCGCTTCGACGGGTCCCGAACATCGAGGACCTCATCGGGGAGACGTACCGCTTCAAGATCATCAAGCTCAACAAGCGCCGTCGGAACATCGTGGTGTCGCGCCGCGTGATCCTCGAGGCCGAGCGGGAGACGAAGCGGGAAAGTCTGGTCAAGGAGCTCCTCGTCGGGCAGGTGCGCGAGGGCGTCGTGAAGAATATCACCGATTTCGGGGCCTTCATCGACCTGGGCGGTCTGGACGGACTCCTCCACATCACCGACATGTCCTGGGGTCGCGTCGGCCACCCGTCGGAGGTCGTGGACATCGGTGCGAAGATCGACGTGAAGGTTCTCGACATCGATTGGGAGCGGGAGCGCATCTCGCTGGGTCTCAAGCAGCTCCTGCCCTACCCGTGGACCGATATCGACAAGAAGTACCCCGTGGGCTCTCGAGTCCGCGGTCGGGTGGTCTCCATCACCAACTACGGCGCCTTCGTCGAGCTCGAGAAAGGCGTCGAGGGACTGGTCCACATCTCGGAGATGTCGTGGACGCGCAACGTCCGGCACCCTTCCAAGGTGGTGAGCATCGGCGAGGACATCGAGGCGGTCGTGCTCAAGGTCGATCCCGACGACGAGAAGATCTCCCTCGGCATGAAGCAGATCGAGGAGGATCCGTGGCTGGCTTTGCCGGTGAAGTATCCCACCGGCACCACCCTCACGGGTACCGTCCGGAACCTCACGTCGTTCGGGGCGTTCGTCGAGATCGAGCCCGGGATCGACGGTCTGGTCCACGTCTCCGACATGAGCTGGACCCGCCGGGTCGAGCATCCCGCCGAGGTGGTCAAGAAGGGCGAGGAGCTCGAGGTGATGGTCCTCGACGTCGACGCCGAGAACAAGCGCATCAGCCTGGGCATCAAACAGCTCCAGGATGATCCGTGGCCCCACATCTCCGAGCGGTTCGGGGCGGGCGTGGAGCTCCAGGCCACGGTCGTGCGTGTCCAGGACAAGGGCATCGTCGTGGACCTGGGAGACGACATCGAAGGCTTCGTTCCGGTATCCCACTCGGGGATCGAGGACGTGGACCGGCTCGAGGAGTTCTACGGGCACGGGGACGCCGTCGACCTGAAGGTCATCGAGTCCGATGCCGCCAACCGACGCATCGTCCTCGAGGTCACGGAGGTGCCCGACCGCAAGTCCCCCGAGGAGATCGAAGCGGCGCGTCAGCGTGCGGAGGAGGCCGCCGCCGCCGCCGCCGAGGCCGCCACGGCCGCCGAATCGGACGACGACGAGCCCAAGGAGTCCAAGGAGTCCAAGGCCGAAGAGGAGCCCGAGGCCGAAGCCGAGGAAGAGCCCGAGGCCGAAGCCGAGGAAGAGCCCGAGGCCGAAGCCGAGGAGGAGCCCGAGGCCGAAGCCGAAGAGGAGCCCGAGGCCGAAGCCGAGGAAGAGCCCGAGGCCGAAGCCGAGGAGGAGCCCGAGGCCGAAGCCGAGGAGGAGCCCGAGGCCGAAGCCGAAGAGGAGCCCGAGGCCGAAGCCGAGGAAGAGCCCGAGGCCGAAGCCGAGGAAG
>JAWVZK010000056.1:0-15452 GCA_033722275.1 Longimicrobiales bacterium
CCATGTCCCAGGTGGGGTGGGCCAGCGCCGAGGCCGCGTCCACGACCTCGAGCTCCGCCGCGAGCCGTCCACGGAACGGTCCGCCGGAAGCCGTCAGCACGATCCGTTGGACCGACGCCGGCGGATGACCGTGGAGGCATTGGAGGATGGCGCTGTGCTCCGAGTCGATGGGCACGATCTCGGCGCCCCCCCGTTCCGCGGCCTCCAGCACCAGAGCACCGCCCGCCACCAGGGATTCCTTGTTCGCCAGAGCCAGCCGATGACCGGCCTCCAGGGCGGCCAGGGTGGGCTCCAGTCCGGCGGCGCCCACCAGGGCGTTGAGCACCACGTCGACTCAGTCGGAGGCCGCCACCTCCACCATCGCTTCGCGTCCGGACCTCCATCGAGTGGTGCCGCTTCGATCCGGCAGTGCCACGCCGGAGTCACAGAGGACGGCGGTCTCCGGGCTGAAACGCTCCACCTGCTCGGCGAGCGCATCCCCGCTCCGATTCGCCACCAGCGATACGACCCGGAAGCGCTCCGGATGCCGTCCGATGACCTCCAGGGCGCTTCGGCCGATGGAGCCCGTCGACCCCAGGATCCCCACCCGTATCATCGACTCACCCCCAGGACAACCATCGCCAGATACGACGAGGGGATGGTGAAGAGGAGCGAGTCGATCCGATCCATGACGCCACCGTGGCCCGGGAAGAACGTGCCCGAGTCCTTGACGCCGGCCTCCCTCTTCAGGAGAGACTCCACCAGATCTCCTACCACTCCGGTCACCGCGACCGCCGCACCGACGAGCGCGAAGGTCCAATACCCGCCGGCCTCCACGTCGAGCCCGAGGGCGCCCACGACGAAGCGCCATGCCGCAGCCGCCACCGCTCCACCGAGGAGGGCGGCCCAAAACCCCTCCCAACTCTTGTTGGGGCTCACCGAGGGCGCAAGCTTCGTGCGACCGAAAGCTGAGCCGGCGAAATAGGCCGAGGCGTCGGCGATCCAAGTGATGGCCAGGGGGAAGGTCAGAGCCGCGAGTCCGGTCCCCGATTCGCTCAGCGTCGAGGACCAGCGGGCCGTGACGGGGAGAGCGCTCAGAAGAGGAACGAAAGCCAAGCCCAGTCCCACGTAGAGGACCGAGAGCACGGTGACGGCCGACGCGGCCAGCGGCGTCCCCTCCACACCCCTGCGCCACAGGGAGCCCAGGAGCGCGGCGGCCGCAGCCAGGCCGACCACCCCGAGAGCAGCCGGAGCGAAGGCGATGAACGTTCCGTGCCACGAGGCCAGGACCACCAGGGCCGCGGCGGCGGAGGCGGCGATGCCGTCCATGGGACGCACACCTCGCTCTTCGGCGAACCGCCCGACCTCGTGCGTACCCCAGGCGGCGAAGGCCGCCAGAGGCAGCGCCAGGTACCACCCGCCCACGTACGCGAGTCCGAGGACGAGGGGAATCCCCACCGCCGCGACGGCGACGCGCTTGCCCAGCTCGCTCATCGACGCACCGACGCGGGGGCCCCGTCGAGCTCGGGGACATGGAAGGGCGTCACGACGAGGTCACCCGGCCGAAGCGACGATCCCGACGCTGGAAGTCGAGGATCGCCTCGAAAAGGTCCTCGCGATCGAAGTCCGGCCAGAGCACCGGTGTGACGTAGAGCTCGGTGTAGGCGAGCTGCCAGAGAAGGAAGTTGCTGATCCGGTGCTCGCCGGAGGTGCGCACCAGGAGGTCGGGGCTCGGCAGGCCGGCCGTGAAGAGCTCGGCCTCCACGGCGTCGCGATCGATCTCGGACGGCGTGAGCTCGCCGCTGCGGACCTTCTCGGCCAGGATCCTCGTTGCCCGCAGAAGCTCCTCACGGCCACCGTACGAGATCATCAGGTTGAGGCGGAGGGAGGTCCCACCCCGGGTGCCCTCGACGATCTTCTGGACGGCCGCCCGCGTCGCGCCATCGACCCGATCCAGGTCGCCCAGGACGTGGACCTCCACCCCCTGACGCCGAAGCTCCCGGCCCTCCTTCGCGGCGTAGCGCTGAAGAAGGCCCATGAGCGCCGAGATCTCCCGCGCCGGGCGATTCCAGTTCTCCGTGGAGAACGCGAAGAGCGTGAGGATCTCCACCCCGGCCTGCACCGCTCCCTCCACCGCCTCCCGTACGGCTTTCATCCCCTCTCCATGGCCGAGATGTCGGGGGAGTCCGCGCTCCCGTGCCCATCGGCCATTCCCGTCCATGATGATGGCGACGTGTCGCGGCAGGGGGCCGCGGACACGGATACGATCGAGGCGGTCGGAGGCCATGGTGCGCGGGACGGGAGTCGTCTTGGCGACTCTAGATCGCCATCACCTCGTCTTCCTTCTGCTTCAGGAGCTCGTCGATCCGCTCCGAGTACTCCTGCGTCAGCTTCTCGACTTCCTCCTCTCTCCGATGACCCTCGTCTTCTCCGATCTCGTGGTCCCTCACGAGCTGGTGGATCTCGTCCCGGACGCTCCGTCGGGCGTGACGGACCGAGATCCGTCCCTCCTCGGCCATCTTGTGGAGGACCTTCACGAACTCCTTGCGGCGCTCTTCGTTCAGCGGGGGGATGGGAACACGGATGATGTTGCCGTCGTTCGCCGGGTTCAATCCGAGATCGGCCGTCATGATCGCCCGTTCGATGTCGGGCAGGAGGTTCTTGTCGAAGGGCTGGACCACCAGGAGGCTGGATTCGGGGGTGGAGACCGTGGCCACCTGGTTCAGAGGCATCTTGGAGCCGTAGGCGTCGACCCGGACCGTGTCCAGCAGCGCGGGCGTCGCCTTCCCGGTCCGGACCGTGGCGAACTCGCGTCGGACCGCGTCCAGGGCAGCTTCCATTCGTTCCTTCGCGTCTTCCACCGTCGGCATCAGGACCTCCGCTTGGATTGGTTTGCCAGGATCCCGTCCGGCCTGGAAGGCGTGCCGGAAGGGCTTGCTACGATACTAGCGTCCCGATCCGCTCCCCACGAATCGCGTCGGCGACGGCGCCCCGGTCGCTGAGGTTCAGGACGATGATGGGCAGGTTGTTCTCCTTGCACAGGGCGACGGCGGCGGCGTCCATCACCGCCAGCTCCCGCGCCACCACCTCCTGGAACGTGATGGTGGGGATGAACTCGGCGTCGGGGTCCTCGGCGGGGTCGGCCGTGTAGACGCCCTGGACCTTCGTGGCCTTGATGACCACGTCCGATTCCATCTCGATGGCTCGCAGCACGGCGGCCGTGTCTGTGGAGAAATAGGGATTCCCCGTGCCCCCGGCGAAGAGCACCACCCGGCCTTTCTCCATGTGGCGCATGGCGCGACGACGGATGTAGGGCTCCGCGATCTCTTCCATCCGGATCGCCGTCATGACCCGTGTCTCCACGCCCTTCGTCTCCAGGAGATCCTGGACCGCGAGGGCGTTGATGACGGTGCTCAACATGCCCATGTAGTCGGCCTGAACCCGATCCATCCCTTCCTTGGAGGCGATGGCGCCACGAACGATGTTGCCGCCCCCGATGACGATGCCCAGGGACACCCCCATCTCCACCAGCGACCGGATCTCGTCGGTCAGGCGATCCACGACCGAGGGCTCGATCCCGAAGCCCCGCTCTCCGGCGAGGGCCTCGCCCGAGAGCTTGAGGAGAACGCGGTCGTAGCGAAGATCGGGCGCTTCGGTCATCGATGGCTCCTTCGGAATAGGCTCGGGGCTCCTACTTCTCTCCCACCTTCATGCGACAGAAGCGGGCGACCTCGATCTTCTCTCCGGTCCGGGACGAGACCTCGGTGATGAGCTCCTCGATGGTCTTGTCCTGGTCCTTCACGAAGGGCTGGGCGAGGAGCGTGTTCTCTTCGAAGAACTTCCGGAGCTTGCCCTCCACGATCTTGTCGGCGATGTGCTCGGGCTTGCCCTCCGCCTTCACCTGCTCCAGATACACCGCCCGCTCTCGCTGGACGACGGCGGGGTCGATGTCCTCCGACGACACGGCGATGGGGGCCGTGGAGGCGATGTGCATGGCCAGGTCCCTGGCGAGGGCCTGGAACTCGTCCGTGTTCGCCACGAAGTCGGTCTCGCAGTTCACCTCCACGAGCACCGCCGTCTTGTTGTCGAAGTGGACGTAGCTGCCGACGACCCCCTCGTTCGCCGACTTCTCCGCCCGCTTGGCGGCCTTCGCGGCACCCTTCGCCCGCAGGAGATCGATGGCCTTCTCCATGTCGCCGCCCGTCTCCTCGAGGGCCTTCTTGCAATCCATCATGCCCGCAGACGTCTTGTCGCGGAGCTCTTTCACGTCTTTCGCGCTGATCATCGTCGTCTCACTCATCTTCGGTCTCGTTCCTTCCTCGGTTCCGGCCTGGACCGGTTCATGAAAAAGAGGCGGCGGGCCGGTCGTGCCGGATACCTCGCCGCCTCGTTCGGGTACCGCCTGGGGCGACACCCGTCCTCCTCCCCTCGTCCGGGGAGGTTGGGGTCGTATCCGACCGTTACTCCTCCTCTCCCCCGTCGTCGGGCTCGGCGTCCGACTTCTGGTCGGCGGCCGCCTCGGCGTCGGCCTCCTCCGTTCCGGCCGCCTCGGCCTTCTTCTTCCGCTCCGCCTTCCCACCCCCCGACTTCTTCGTCTTCTTCTTCGTCTTCTTCCCGGCCTCCGCGGTGGCCTCGTCCTCCTCGGCCTCCGCGCCGTCCTCATCCGAGGCCTCGGGCGTCGGCTTGCCCTCGTCCTTCCGGTGCGCCGCGATCACCTCGGGACGCGGGCGGCGCTTCCGACGAGGACGACGGCGCTTGGGCGCTTCCTTCTCCTTGGTCTCGCCCGTCTCGGTGGAGTACGTGGTAGCCTCCATCTCCTCGATGCGGCGGCGCTCCTCCTCGGGAACCTCCTTGCGGGCCTCGGCGATGGAGTCGGCGATGGCCGTCGCGATGAGGGTCACCGAGCGGATGGCGTCGTCGTTCCCCGGAATCGGGAAGTCGATGTAGTCCGGATCCGCGTTGGTGTCGGTGATGGCGATGACCGGGATGCCGAGCTTGCTGGCTTCCTTGACCGCGATGATCTCGCGCTTCGCGTCCACCACGAAGATGGCGCCCGGGAGACGTCCCATGTCCTTCACGCCCACCAGGTACTTGTCGAGCTTCGCCCGCTCCCGGTCCAGCATCAGGCGCTCCTTCTTCGTGTAGAACTCGAAGGCGTTCTCTTCCACGCCCCGCTCGAGCTCCTTCAACCGGCGGATCTGCTGCCGGATGGTCTGGAAGTTGGTGAGCATCCCGCCCAGCCACCGCTCGGTCACGTAGAACGCGCCACAGCGCCGAGCCTCCTGCTCCACGACGGAGCGGAGTTGCTTCTTGGTGCACACGAACAGGACCCGCTCACCCCGGAGCACCACCTCCCGGACGGCTTGCTGCGCCACCTGGAGCCGATCGAGGGTCTTCCTCAGGTCGATGATGTGGATGCCGTTGCGCTCCGTGAAGATGAAGGGCTTCATCTTCGGATTCCAACGGCGGGTCTGGTGGCCGAAGTGGACTCCGGCCTCGAGCAACTGATCGAGACGTACGTCAGGCATTAGGGGTCTCTTCTCATGTGGGGCCGATGTACGCCCCGGTCAGGATTGGGGTGCGATCCGAGGACCGCGCCTTCGAGGGGTGGAGTGGGATCAACGCTTGGAGAACTGGAACCGCTTGCGGGCCTTCGGGCGACCGGGCTTCTTGCGCTCGACCTGACGGGCGTCACGCGTGAGCATGCCCCGTTCCCTGAGGGCTCCACGGAGCTCCTCGTCGTGAGCGACCAGCGCCCTGGACAGGCCCAGGCGGACGGCATCGGACTGACCCGTGAGTCCACCGCCGTTGACCCGGACGAAGACGTCGAAGCTTCCCTCGGTCTCGGTAGCCTTGAGAGGCTCCTCGATACGGATCTGGTGGGTCCGACGGGGGAAGTAGTCCACCATGGGACGTCCGTTCACGCTCCACTCCCCCTTTCCAGGGCGGAGGATGACGCGGGCCACCGAGGTCTTGCGACGCCCGACGGTCTGGATCTGATCGGTCACGGTCTCGGCCATTCGTTTCGGTTCCTGATCTTCAGAGGTCCAGGGGCTCCGGCTGCTGCCCCTGATGAGGATGCTCCGGCCCGGCGTACACCTTGAGCTTGCGACGGAGGCCGCGTCCCAGGGCGTTCTTGGGAAGCATCCCCTTCACCGCCAACTCGATGACACGCTCGGGATGGGTCCGGATCATCCGCTTGAACGGAATGTGCTTCTCGCCGCCCATGTATCCGGAGTGGCGGAAATACGTCTTCTTGTCGGCCTTGCCGCCGGTGAGGATCACCTTCTCGGCATTGATGACGACCACGTTGTCGCCCGTGTCGAGATGGGGCGTGTACATGGGCTTGTGCTTTCCGCGGATGATTCGAGCGATCTCGGAGGCCAGGCGCCCGAGAGGCTTGTCGGTGGCGTCGACGAGCCACCAGTCGTGCTCGATGTCCGCGGCTTTCGGTGTATACGTTCTCATGCCGTCGATGTGCAGAGGCGGGGCTTCCTGAAAAGAGCCTTTTAAGCTATCCGGGATCCCGGAGAGCGTCAACGCCGTACGACGAGTCGGCGCGCGCCGTCCGGCGCTACGGCGGGGCACGCCGCACAGGCGAGGTCGGGGGGTCGGAGCGGTCGGCTCCGGAACGTTACCTGTAGGTCTCCAGGAAGCGGGCCCGCGAGGCGTGACGAAGACGGGTCAGAGCCTTCTCCTTGATCTGGCGCACCCGCTCACGGGTGATCCCCAGGATCTCCCCGATCTCCTCCAACGTCATGGGATCTCGCTCGTCCAGTCCGAAATACAGCCGGAGGATCTTCGCTTCGCGCTCCTTCAGCGTGGACAACGCCTCCTCGATGGTGGCCTTCAGAGCGTGCTCGAAGGCCTCGTCCTCCGGACCCGGGGAGTACTGGTCCGGGAGGTAGTCCAGGAGCCGGTTGTCTTCTCCCGGCGTCATCGGTGCGTCCAGCGACAGGTGCGAGTGGGAGATGGCGAGGGTGCGCTCGATCTCTTCCTTCGACACGTCGAGGTCTTCCGCGATCTCGTCCACCGTCGGCTCCCGTCCGAGCTCCTGGAGGAGCGTGGAGCTTCGTCGGCCGATCCGGTACAGGGCGCCGGCGCGATTCAGGGGGACGCGGACGATTCGGCTCTGCTCGGCCAGGCACTGGAGGATGGCCTGTCGGATCCACCAGACCGCGTAGCTGATGAACTTGATCCCCTTGGTCTCGTCGAACTTGTGAGCCGCGCGGATCAATCCGAGGTTCCCCTCGTTGATCAAGTCGGAGAGAAGGACTCCCTGGTTCTGGTACTTCTTCGCCACGGATACGACAAAGCGAAGATTCGATCGCACCAGCTTGTTGAGCGCCTCCTCCTCGCCGTCACGGATCCGCTTGGCGAGGCGTGCCTCCTCCGCTCTGTCGATGAGCGGATACTGGCTGATCTCCTTGAGGTACTGATCCAGCGAGCCTTCTTTCGAGGAAGCCTTGGGGGAGAAGCTCATCTGGCCTTACGGGGTGGCGAGGTCCGCTCGAGGGGCGTCCGGACCGCTGCCGATGGACCGCCCAGCATAGGATCTAAGGGATGGGCGCTTCGCGCAATGCCCGCATCCCATCGTGTCGCTCCGACGACGATCCGGGCCCACGCCGGCCGAGGATTGCGCCCTACCGGGCCCGGCACCGCGACGGGGCGCCTGGCGTCAACGGATGCGCTTACCCAATCGGTCCCAGCGGACTGCGGGCAAGGCGGACGTGCTGTCGGGGTGCGGCGGTATGTAGGAGTAGTACACGATCCAGGGACGGCCGCGAATCCGATCGCGGGTCACGAACCCCCAGTAGCGGGAGTCCTCGCTGTTGTCCCGGTTGTCGCCCAGGACGAAGTACCGCCCCTCGGGCACGACGAGGGGACCCCAGTTGTCCCGAGTCGGATGATACTCGGTGCGGGTCGACGCGATGAGGTGGTGGGATTGCCACTCCATGTCGGGATGTACGGCATCCCCACGCCGATCGAGATGTCGGGCATAGGGCTCCCAGAGGGGGGATCCGTTGAGGAAGAGCTGCTTGTTCTTCATCTCCAGCGTGTCGCCGGAGATCCCCACGACGCGCTTCACGTAGTTCTTCTCGGGCTCGTGCGGAGGATGGAAGACGACGACGTCCCCTCGTCGGGGCTCGGCCAGAGCCGGGAGCTCGATGTCGGTTCCCGGAAGCCGGGCGCCGTAGGTGGCCTTGTTCACCAGGAGGAAATCGCCCACCAGGAGGGTGCTCTCCATGGAGGAGGTAGGGATCTTGTACGCCTCGACGACGGTGGCGCGGATGAAGAGGAAGAGGATGAACGCGATGGCGACGGACTTCAGCCAGTCCCCGAGACTCTCGCTCGCACGCGCGCGCCGGGACCGGCTGTCCGACCGGAGCATCTCGGTCACGGCGCTCTCCTTTTCGTCGACGTCTCGCATCCGGATGCACCCTGTCACGCCGCCCATCGTGCGGTCATCGGCGACCGCGCGTCACACACCAATGCTGCATCGAGGCGGTCCGCGTCAATACACAAGGCCGAAAACCGCGTTCCTGGCCCTGTTTCGTCGCCGTCGCCGCGGGACGTCAGCTTCCACCCGGGCGACGGCTCCGTCCCCGTCCAGCGGCGTCGACCTTCACCGACCCAACCCCACCTGGACGCTCAGATGGAGGGCTCGGCCAGGCGCCGGGAAGCCGTACAGCTCCTGGTAGGTCTCGTCCAGGAGATTCTCGCCCCGGAGCCGGACCCCCAGGCGGGTGCCGCCGTCGCCTCCCCCCGCCAGCTGCCATCGGATGCCCGCGGAGAGGAGGTGGTAGGGGTCAAGCGTCACGGCTCCGGCAGGAAAGACCGCGAAGTCCCGATCGGCGCGCGCCCCCACGCTGCTCAGCGCGACGGACAGCTCGGCGGGGCCGAGCTCCAGTGATCCACGAACGCTCCCCTTCCATTCGGGCCGACGGAGGAGGGGCTGTCCTTCCACGAAGGTCGCTCCTTCCCCCTCTTGGAAGCCCGAATCGATCACCTCGGTGTCGAGCCACGTCATCGACGCCGCGAACCCCACGGGTCCGCGGCTTCCATCCAGCTGAAGCTCGACGCCTCTAACGTCGGCCTCGGCGATGTTGAAGAAATTTGGATCACCGGGGGCGGGAGGAGCGGCGGTGTACTGGATGAGATCGTCGAAGCTCTGATCGAAGAAGGCGACGCCTCCGGTGAGCGCGGTGGCGAAGCGGTGTCGCACGCCCACTTCCCAACCGAAGGACCGCTCCGGATCCAGTTCCGGATTCCCGACGGCGAAGCCGGTGGCGAAGTTCTCGAAGAAGGTCGGCTCCTTGATGGCCGTGCCCACCGACGCGCGGACGATGGGCGAGCCGTCGCCCCCCAGCGGGGACGCGATCCCCGCCTGCCACGTACCGCTGGTGCCGAAACGCTCGTTGTCTTCGAGACGCGCGCCGAGCTGGTACGTGGCGCGACCGACGTCGCCCACGGCGTGAAGGAAGGAGGCGTAGTTGTCCCGCCGGCTCTCGCTCCGGCCGGTGGAGGTCCCGAACTCGCTCGACGACTCGTTGAAGGAGCGCGGTCGCTCCCGGTCGTACTCGACGCCCGCCGTGAACGTCACCGGATGGAGCTGGAGGTGGCCTCGCACCTCCGCCACGTTCCTGCGGAAGTGGTCCAGGCTGTTGAAGCCGAAGAGGCCGAGGGAATCGGCGGGTCCGTCGACGGCGTCGTCCGTCCCCCCATCGACCTCGTTCACGCCGATGGACGCCTCGACGGAGACGAGTGGAGTGAGCTCCCGGGTCGCGGAGATGCGCGCCGTGGTGGCGTCGGAGTAGGTGAAGGCGTTCTCGTCGACGATGTCGCCCGAGCCATCGGTAGGGAAGTTGTACGTGCGCTCCGAGACCCGGAGACTCAGCTGTACGCGCGTGCGGGCGTCGGGTCGAAACCGCCCGACCCCGTGGAGAACCCTCTGCTCGCTCTCGTTGTTGAGCGCGTAGATTCCGTCGGTCGAGCGGTGCGACACCGAGACCCCGTACGCGGCGCGTTCGCCGCCGCCCCGGACGTCCGCGGCCCACGAACGCCGTCCGAAATCCCCGGCCTCCGCCGAGATCGTGGAGCTCGGCCCACCGTCTCCGGTTCGAGTGATCACCTGGATCACGCCGGTGACCGCGTCCGACCCGTAGAGGGCGCTGGCGGGACCGCGGACGATCTCCACCCGCTCCACCGCTTCGGTGGTCAGCTCGGTGAAGTCGAAGCCACCCCCGGCCTGGTTCATCGGCACTCCGTCGAGGAGGACGAGCGCGTAGTCGCTCTCTCCTCCCCGTAGGAAGACGGACGTGACTCCACCGAAGGAGCCGCTGCGTACCACGTGGATGCCGGCCACGTCCCTGAGTGCGTCCGCGACCGACCCGATACCCAGGCGACGGAGCTCGTCCCCGTCGAGGACGGTGACATGGCTGGACACGGCCTCCTCGTCCAGGGCCGTCGGGCTGGCGGTGACCACCAGCCCCTCCAGGGGGAAGACCTCCTCCTGACCCTCGGCTTCCGCCGGCCCTAGGAGCAGGGAGAAGAGCGCGCCGATCACGGCGCAGAATCGCGTCGCTGCCGCCCGACCCTCGCGAGCTGCACTCATGGGAGAACCCGTCCTTTCCACCGCGAAAAAGGCGGACCAGAATCGGCCGAGTTCCGATGCAGGCCACCTCCCCGCGGAGGCGTTGGCTTGGCTCGGACGGGACGCGTCTCCTGGCTCGAGGCCGACTGCTCGCCTTCCCGGGGTGGCATCCCCAGTGGCTCGATCCGAGCAGCCGTTCCGCTCTGGGCGGACCTCTCACAGTGGCGGGGCCGCGCCGGATTCTCACCGGCTTCCGTATCGACCCGTCCGATTGTAGAGTGTCGTGAGCTTCAAGCTACCACGACGATGGAGCCTTGCAAGCCAGCGCCGCGGCGAGGGCGTCACCCTTCCCGCACGAGGCCGTACTTCTCGATCTTCTTGTAGAGGTTCGAGCGCGGCATGTCGATGCGACGGGCCGTCTCCGCCACGTTCCAGTCGTTCTCCCTCAGCTTCTGGAGGATGAACGCTCGCTCCGCACCGTCCTTGAAGTCGGAGAAGGTGTCGGTGGCCAGAAGCTCGCCTCCGAGTCCCCCGGCGCCCACCGGGCCCGTGGCCAGGAGGTCCACGTCATCTCCCTTCACCGCCTCCCCGCTGGAGAGGATGAGCAGCCGCTCCACCGTGTTCCGGAGCTCCCGCACGTTCCCCGGCCAAGGGAGGTTCTGGAGCTTCTCGATGGCCGCCGTCTCGAAGCTCCTCGGAGACATCCCCTCACGCTTCGTCATCATGTCCGTGAAGTGCTGCACGAGCATGGGGATGTCCTCCCGCCGCTCCCGGAGGGGCGGGAGGTGGATGGGCACGACGTTGAGTCGATAGTAGAGATCCTCCCGGAAGTGTCCGTCCTCGATCTCCTGGGTGAGATCCTTGTTGGTCGCGGCGATGACCCGGACGTCCACGTCGATGGCCTCGGCCCCCCCGACCCGGGTCACCACTCCCTGCTCCAGCGCCCGGAGGACCTTCGCCTGGGCCGCGGGTGACATGTCGCCGATCTCGTCGAGAAAGAGCGTTCCGCCGTGGGCCTGCTCGAACTTCCCCGCCCGATCCGCGACGGCCCCGGTGAACGAACCCTTGATGTGCCCGAACAGGGCCGACTCGATGAGCTCGGAGGGGATGGCGGCGCAATTGACCTCGACGAAGGGCATCCCCTGGCGGGGCGAGAGCCTGTGGATGGCTCGGGCCACCAACTCCTTGCCCGTACCGTTCTCCCCCGAGATGAGCACTCTCGCGTCGGTGGGGGCCACCTTCTCGATCCGCTCCAGGACCCTGCGGATCGCGTAGGACGTTCCCACGATCTCGTAGCGGCTCTCGATCTGACTTCGGAGATCCGCCATGCTCTGGGTGAGGCCCCGAAGCTCCAGGGCCCGCCGAAGCGTCACCAGGAGACGATCGGTATCCAGCGGCTTCTCCAGGAAGTCGTAGGCCCCCTTCCGGGTCGCCTCGACGGCCGTATCGATGGTCCCGTGTCCGGAGATCATGACCACGGGCGTGCTGGGATCCTCTTCCTTGAGCCGGCCCAGCACGTCGAGGCCGTCGAGCCCCGGCATCTTGACGTCGAGGAAGATGACGTCCGGCCTGAAGCTCTCGGCGAGCTCGATGCCTTCATGCCCGTCCGCCGCCTCCTCCACCTCGTGGCCTTCGTACTCGAAGACCTGGGCCAACGCGCTACGGATGCCACGCTCGTCGTCGATCACCAGGAGACGCGCCATGCTCCACCGCCCTTCCGGTTGCCGTTCATCCCTTCGCGCTCCGCGCCGCCGGCGGACCCGGCGGATCAGGGAACGTCGCTGCCATCTACCGCCCGGTCGTCGATTGGTTCGTCGCGGCCCAGCACCAGACGATCCCCATCCACGCGGGCGAAGGCCACGCCGGCGGGCCACTCGAGACTCAGGGCCGGAGCGCCGGGGTCGTCCGCGGGAACCCTGGCGGCGGAGCGCCTCGCCAGCGCCTCGGCCACGGCGGCCACAGCTGATGCGGGAAGAGGCATGCCCGACGCCCGGGCCTCCTCGACGACGAAGGTCAAGCGCTCCCTGGTGTCCACCAGTCGACCTTCCAGACGCACCTGCAAGGTGTCGGGGAGAACGCCCAAAGCGCCTGTCAACGGCGCCCTGGCCGTGAAGTCCGCGGAGGCGAGCCGGGCGTCGACCACGACGCGACCGGACTGCAGCCGCACCCGAGGTTCGACGATTCCGGGGGGGAGCATACCGGGCACGGCATGGCGGAGGAGCGCCGTGACCTCGGCGGAGGTGAGGGTCAGAACCCGGCCCGACCGGCCGGTCCTGAACAGCTCCACCCTTCGGAATGCCCGCTCGGCGACCTCCGGACCCACTTCGGCCTCCACATCGACGACCGCACCCCCCGGGGTCGCGTCCGATCCCCCGTCCCCTACGGCCGGGCGGAGACCGATCACGGCGACGACGCCCCCCAGGACGACCACCCCGAGGAAGATCACCGCGCGGCGCGTAGACCCGCTCCAACCCCCACCACCCCCGATGGGCCTGCTCACGCTGCCAACCGAGCCGCCGCCACAGAGGCGTAGCTGCTCCCCCCCGAGGAGAGACGACTCTCCATGAGGTCCAGCGTGTGGACCCTCAGGTCGTCCTCGAAGTCGATCCCTGCGAAGCGCCGGTCGAGTCCACGGAAGACCCCTGCTCCATGCCGCCTCCTGGCCCGTCCGAGCGTGACGTGTGGGTGGAAGGCCCGGGTTTCCACGTCGAATCCCAGATCACCGAGGGCCCACTCGAGATCCTGCTTCAGGCACCGAAGCTCCGGAGTGGCGGTCACGCCGACCCAGATGACCCGGGGTCGTCGCACCGTGGGAAAGGCGCCGAAGCCTCCGATCTGGGTGCTGAAGGCCTTCGTGGAGGACGCGACGCGCGACATGATCTCGGCGATCTGCGGAATGAGGTCCCTCCGCACCTGGCCCAGGAACTTGAGGGTCACGTGCAGATTCCCCGGGTCGACCCACCGGACGGGCAAGCCGTCGTCGCGGAGGGGTCTTGCGGCCCTGTGGATCCGGATCTTCTGCTTCTTCGGGAGCTTGAGACCGATAAAGAGGCGCATGGGATATCGAGGATGGACGCGGCCTCGGGGGTGGACCCGCTCCGAGGACCCATTTCGAAGCTACGACCTGGCCGGACGACTGGCGAGGAGAATGATCGACGTGGACAGCCGTTCGATCCGGCTACGACGAGGGATCCGACGGCGGGTGAGCCGTCTCGGGCGAGCCCCCCGACCCCTCCCCGTCCAGCCCCCTCGCCAGGGTCTCCCTGCTGAGATTGATCCGCTGGGTCGGGTACGCCAACGCGATGTCGGGCTGCTCTTCGATCATCGCGAGAAGCCTCTCCCACATCTCCGACGAGATGCCTCGCCGCTCCCTGGGGCGGCTCAGATACCGCAGGGTCAGCAGCACACCGCTGTCCCCGACGGAGACGTAGACCACAGGAGTCAGCACGCGATAGCGGATCAGGAAGCGCGGCTCGCCCTTCCTCCGTGGGCCGGTGGCTTCGCGGGTGATGTCGACGGTCAGGTCGTCGGCGAGCTCGCGGATCAGCGCCTTGGCTTTGCGCCAGTTGCTCTCGAAGGTCAACAGGATGGGGAGCTCGTTCCACAGATAGGGGAAGCCCGCCACGTAGTTCGCCAGCGGCTCGCTGAAGACCTTCTGGTTCGGGATGTGGATGAGCCGGCCGGTGCTCTGGTCCGCCCCCACCCAGTTGCCGATCTCCATGATCGTGAACTGGAACAGACGGCGGTCGACCACGTCTCCCGCGTGAGGACCGATCTGGATCCGGTCGCCCACGTCGAAAGGCCGACGCCAGCTGATGAAGACCCATCCCGCCATGTCGGCGACCAGATCCCGCAGGGCGATGGCCAGACCCGCGGAGACCAGCCCCAGAAAGGTACCCAGGGATCGGATGGCCGTGAACCAGATCTGGACGAGGGCGAGGAGGGCGACGACGAAGGCGACGTTGCCCGTGTACTTCACCCATCGGTATCGGAGCTCCGTGTCCTCGAGGCGCCGGTCCACGAGGGCGAGGATGCCCCGTCGTGCGAAGAAGACGGCCAGAAGAACGATGACCGAGAGGATGATGTTCGCCTGGGTGTCGGGCGAGATCCCGGGGATCAGCGTGACACCTGGACCGGAAGGGCCCTGGGCCTCCTGGGCGAAGAGCATGGTACCTGGGCGGGGACGTGATGGGAGAGAAGCGGGGCCCCATGGTCCGCGTCGGGCCCCGGTCACGGCCACATAGGGGGACGAACGTATCCATGGGGCAAGAGGCGCCGTCGAATCGGTGCAGGTCGCCTCCACGCTCGTGGCCGTGCCCGGGGACGGAGGCCCGGAGGGACCGCGTCATGCTCGCCCCACGCCTCCCGGCAGACCCGAGGGTGATGGACGGAACTGGAGGGCTTCGGCCACGTGGGTCGGTCCGACGCGATCCGAAGCATCCAGATCGGCGATGGTCCTGGCCACGCGACAGATTCGATCGAAGGAACGGGCCGAGAGGCACGCTCGCCGGGCAGACGACACGAGCACGCCCTCGGCCTCCGGGGTGAAGGCGCAGAGGTCGCGAAGCATCGCGGAGGGCATCTGGGCGTTGGCGAACGTGTGGGGCAGATCGGCGAACCGAGCCAGCTGACGATTCCGCGCTTCCTGGACCTTCCCCGCCACGTGCCCGCTCACCGGGCCGTCGGGACCGCCTGCCAGCCGGCTCACCGCGACGGCGGGGACCGGGGCGTGCACGTCGATGCGATCCAGGAGCGGGCCCGACACGCGACCGCGGTACCGGGCGATGGAGGCCGGATCGCAGACGCAGCGATCGGTGCCGTCTCCGTCGTACCCGCACGGACAGGGATTCATGGCGGCCACCAGGAGCACCCGGGCGGG
>JAWVZK010000057.1:0-15397 GCA_033722275.1 Longimicrobiales bacterium
AGCGATCCGGACCCCCTTCCCGGACCCATCGCGGGAAGAACGCGCTCCATCCGTGGAACATGGCCGTGTACGGATACTGGTTGGCCGTGACGTCGAGGCCGCGGGCCCGGGCCTCCTCGATCTGCTCGATGGAGCGACCGATGGTCCCCCAGTTGTCGCGGGCGCGGATCTTGAAATGGAAGAGATGGACGGGGATGTCCGCCTCCTCCGCCACGCGGATGGCGAAGTCGATCTCCTTCTCCTGCTCGTAGCCTTCGCTCCCGTGATGGGACGTGTAATTGCCTCCGTAGGACGCCACGACCTTCGCCAGCTCAAGGACCTCCTCGGGGTGCTGGGGACCGCCGCTCCCGAAGCGCGTCACGAGACCCCACGCCCCTTCCTCCATGGATCGGGCGGTCAGCGCCTTCATACGCTCCAGCTCGGCGGGCGTGGCGGGGCTCTCGTCGAAGCCCTTCACCACCTCCCGCACCTGATGGTAGGAGACGTGGCTGATGAAGTTCATGGAGATGCCTCGTTCCTCGAGGCGCCGGAAGTAGCCGGTGAAGGTGGTCCAGTCTTCGTCGCCCTCGAGCCCGTCCCGCGGCGCGGGGCTCGACGACTCGCCCGCGATATCCAAGGTCACGCCCTGACGCACCTTGCTCTGGGCCGTTCCGTCCCGGAGGAGCGCGCGGTCGGAATGCGTGTGCAGGTCGATGAAGCCCGGGGCCACCACGAGCCCGGTGGCGTCGACCACCCGCGCCGCGTCCGCCCCCGCGAGATCGCCCACCGCCACGATCCGATCTCCCCGGATGGCCACGTCGGCCCGGAACCACGGGTTGCCGGTACCGTCGACGATCTGGCCACCGGCGATGAGGAGGTCGTACGGGACGGACGACGCCCGTTCCTGCGCCACGGTCGGCTGCGTCGTGCCCGGCGACGGGAGCACGAGGAAAGCGGCCAGGGACAGGAGGATCGGAAGATCTCGCACGATCATGGGGGCCTCCGGGCGTGGTCGGGTCTGATCCGTCAGGCTATGGTCGTTCTCGAAGCCGCGCCAGCGGCCGACCCGGTTCGGGTCCTCCCCGTCCCGACTCAGAGCCCGGGTCCCGACTCAAAGGTTTCCGTCCCGGCTCGGAGCTCCAGGTCCCGGCTCAGAGCTCCAGCTCGAACTGGAGCCCGGCGAAGGTGAGGCGATGATGGGGCGTGACGCCCAGCGAGCGGATGGCCTCGCGGTGCGCCCGGGTCCCGTAGCCCACGTTGGTCTCCCACCCGTAACCTGGATAGCGCGCCGAGAGTCGCCTCATGAGGCGGTCCCGGACGACCTTCGCGACGATGGAGGCGCACCCGATGGAGTGGACGAGGGCGTCGCCGTCGACGACGGCGTCGTGGTCTCGCCCGAGGTGCCTCATGGGGAGGCCGTCCAGGACCACGTGCTGGGGTGGCGTGCTCAGCCGCTCGAGGGCGCGTCGCATGGCGAGGTTCGTGGCCCGCAGGATGTTGCGCCGATCGATCTCCCGCACCGACGCCGCCCCGATCCCGACCCCCGCGGCCGTCCCGAGGATGGCCTCGAAGAGCTCCTCCCGGACCTGCGGCTCCAGCTGCTTGGAGTCGTCGGCGCCGGGCACACAGATGCCAGGGGGCAGGACGACGGCGGCGGCCACCACGGGACCGGCGAGCGGCCCGCGGCCCGCTTCGTCGACCCCGGCGACCAGAACGCCGCGGCCCCAGAACCGGCGCGCGTACACGGGCAGGTGCGGGGGCCGCAGGATGGCGGAGTGGGGCGACCCGGAGGCCGACACGCGCTCAGCGTGCCTGACGCTTCTCCGAGATCCTGGCCGACTTTCCACGGCGTCCACGCAGATAATAGAGCTTCGCCCGGCGGACATCGCCGCGGCGGACAACCTCGATGCCGGAGACCGTAGGGGCATGGAGCGGGAAGATTCGCTCGACCCCGATTCCGCTGGAAATCTTTCGAACGGTGAAGGTCTCGTCCACACCCCCGTTCTTGCGGGCGATGCATACGCCCTCGAAGGCCTGGATGCGCTCCTTCTGACCTTCGCGGACCAGATAGAGAACCCGGACGGTGTCACCCGGAGCGAAATCGGGAATGTCCTCCCGAAGCTGCTCTTCCTCGATTTCTTTGATGATGTCGCCCATGACTCGACTCCGCTGACACGGCCAGAGGTGTTCCGGCAGAGACGAGAAACATAATGAAGACCCAGGGGACGGTGAAGTCCTGCAGGGTGCTCGGCTCCGATCCCACAGCCCCCGGGGATCCGCCGTCCGGACACGTCACCGATTCGTGCCGGCAATTGCCGGCAGGGGGGAGTCCCTGCCAACTTCTCCGCCCGTTCCGCTCCCCGTCCAGGAGACGTCATGTGGTCCTCTCCCGCCCCGCAGACGCGCCGAGCCCGGAAGCCTTCGGTCCGCCTACTCGTCCTGGTAGCGACGCTCTTCGCAGGCTGCAGCGCAGAGAACGGTGAGGAGAGACTGGGCGGAGAGACCGCAGCGCAGGATGCGCGGACCCGTCCCCAGCGCCTGGCGTCGCTCCTCTCGGTGCTCGCCGCGGACTCGATGCAGGGCCGGCGCACGGGGACCTCCGGTGCGCACCGAGCCGCCAGCTTTCTGGCGGACAAGCTGGAGGAATACGGGATCGAAGCGGCAGGGGACAGCGCATACCACCAGTGGGTCCCCATGGCCCGCGTCACCGTGGGCTCCGGAGACGGGGTCCGGGATCGCCTGGTCCTGCCGTCGTCGGAGGTGCGCTTCGACACCCTCCCCGAGGACCGGATCCTCCGACGGGAGGCCAATGTCGTCGGCATTCTCCGAGGCTCGGATCCGGAGGTGGCCGACGAGGCCGTCATCGTGGGTGCCCACTTCGATCATGTCGGGATCGGCCCGGTCGTCACCGATCCGCAGGAGGGGCCGGACTCCATCTACAACGGGGCCGACGACGACGCCTCGGGCTCGGTGGCCGTACTGGAGATCGCCCGGACCCTGGCCCGTGGCACCCCACCCGGACGAAGCGTCGTCTTCCTGCTGAGCACCGGGGAGGAGATGGGCCTTCTCGGCACGCGATGGTACATCCAGAATCCCGTCGTTCCCCTGGACCGAACGGTGGCCGATCTCCAGATCGAGATGATCGGACGGCCCGATTCCCTGGCTGGCGGACCGGGCCGTGGGTGGCTCACCGGGTACGAGCGCACGACGATGGGCCGTCAGCTCGCGGAAGCCGGATCGCCCATCGTCCCCGATCCGAGGCCCGACCAGAACTTCTTCTTCCGCAGCGACAACATCGCCTTCGCGCGCATCGGGATTCCCGCACACACGCTCTCCAGCTTCGGGCTCCACGACGACTACCACCAGCCCTCGGACGAAGTGGACGAGATCGACGTCCAGCACATGGCGGCCCTGGTGGAGGCGGCGACGGAGGCCGTCCGCTTCCTCGCGGACGGCCCGCGACCGGACTGGGTCCCGGGGGGTCGGGAGGGCCTTCCCGAACGGTCCCCGGACGGCTGACCCGCGCGGTGGGGTGGGGGGTGCACAGGCATCCGTTTCCAACGAAACAACAATGTTGGGTATCTAAGCTTGCGCATCGGTCATTCTTCGGGAGGGACGCATGTCGCCGGCCAGAAGGTTCCTGGGCGAGTTCGAGCAGATGGTCGCCGCGGCGGTTCTGCGCCTCGGAGAGGACGCGTACGGCGTGACGATCGCCGAGGTCATCGAGCAACGCACCGGACGGGAGGTGAAGAGCGGAGCCGTCTCGGTGACCGTCGACCGCATGGAGAAGAAGGGACTGGTCCGCTCACGGCTCGGTGACGGCGACGACGGGCGGGGCGGGCGACCCCGTCGCTACGTCCGGCTCACCGCCGAAGGACGGGAGGCCGCCCGCGAGTCTCGTGACGCCATGCTCAGCATCTGGCGAGGGCTGGACGAGGCGTTCGAGACATGAGACGCCGGCTACCTCCCCTCTTCGTCAGGGTCGTCGAGTGGCTGGTCCGGGATCCGATCGCACGAACCGGGCTCCTGGGCGACATGACCGAGAGATACGAGAAGCTGCACGCCGCCGGGGCGGCGCGTCGCGCGCGATGGCTGGCGTCGGAGCTGGCGTCGATCGCCGTGCACTACACCAGGGAGGAGGGAACGGGAGTGATGGACACGTTACTGCAGGATCTCGCATTCACGGTCCGTGCCATGCGCAGGCGACCGGGATTCTCACTGCTTCTCGTCTTCACCATCATCCTGGGCATCGGCTCCAACACGGCGATCTTCTCGGTGGTGAACGGCCTGCTGCTCGAGCCGCTCCCCTTCGAGGAGGGGGAGCGTCTGGCGCTCGTCAACGAGCGGGAGCCCACCGGGTTCACCGCGTCCGTCTCCTTTCCCAACTACCGCGACTGGAAGGAGCGGGCCCGGAGCTTCGACCGCTTCTGCATCGTCCTCCCTGGTTCCCGGCGATACGTGCGCGGCGACGGAGCGCGCATCGTCGAGGTCGCGTACGTGGGTGGTGGCTTCTTCGAGACGCTCGCCGTCGAGCCCGAGTTGGGCCGCTTCTTCACAGAGGCCGAGTCGGACCCGGGGTCGGATCGCCTCGCCGTGCTGAGTCACGGATTCTGGACCGACGACTTCGGAGCGGACCCCGAGGTGCTGGGGCAGACGGTGGAGCTCGGTGGCGAGCCCTTCGCCGTCATCGGCGTCGCTCCGCCCGACTTCATCGTGTACGAAAGAACCCAGGCGTTCCTTCCGCTGGGCATCATGGAAGAACGCCTTCCGTGGAACGACCGCCTCACGAGCGTCGGCGCCGAGGTGGTCGCTCGCCTCGCCCCGGATGTCACTTTCGACGAAGCGGCTGCGGAGCTGCGCGCCATCGGCGAGGATATCGAAGCGGAGAGCGGCCAGGCGACGGGTGTGGGCAACGTGATCCCGCTGCGCCGATGGTTCGTCGGCGACGTGGGACGCCAGTCACTCCTCCTCATGGCCGCCGTTGGCCTTCTCCTGCTCGTCGCCTGCGCCAACGTGGCCAACCTTCTCTTCGTCGCCAGCGAGCGAAGGCGCGGCGAGATCGCCATCCGATCCGCCCTCGGAGCGAGTCGGTGGCGCGTGTATCGACAGCTTCTGACCGAAAGCCTCGTGGTGTCGTTCCTGGGCGGCGCGGGCGGTCTCCTTCTGGCCGTCCTGGGCCTCGACATGCTCCTGCGGCTCGTGGGAGACATCCTGCCCGTGGGGTTCAGCGACCGGATCGACATCGACGCCCGCGTGCTGGCCTTCGCCGCGGCGGTCTCGATGGCTACGGGACTTCTCGCCGGCTTCCTCCCGGCCCTCCGATCGGCCGGCGTCGAGCTGGCGGCCCGCCTTCGCTCGAGCGCCCGGCGAGGCACGGGAGGGACGACCCGGACCCGCCTTTCCCTGGTTTCGGCCGAGGTGGCCCTCTCCATGGTCCTCCTCGTCGGTGCCGGCCTCCTCATCGTCACCCTCATGGAGCTCCAGAACGTCGAGAAAGGATTCGACGCCGGCAATGTGCTGACCCTCCGCCTCCAAGCCCCGGACGAGCGCGTGGCGACCCGTGAGACATGGGTGGACTTCCACCGGTCGGTCCGCGACGAGATCGGGGCCATCCCCGGCGTGGTCTCGGTATCCACGTCGAATCACTTCCCCCTTTCCGGCAACTCGTGGGAGATGCTGTACCGCGACGAGAACACGCCCGCCGAGGATCACGGAGCCTCGGTCCTCCTCACCATGGTCACGCCCTCGTTCTTCGAGACCTACGGAGTATCGATCCTGGAGGGACGGAACTTCGACGACGGAGATCGCTGGGGCACCGACCCCGTCGCCGTCGTCGACGAGACGCTGGCCCGGACGCGCTGGCCCGGCGAGAGCGCAATCGGCAAGCGCGTCACCTTCGAAAAGGTGCGCGGCCCGGACGGAAACGAGGTCGACCTCTGGCGGACCGTCGTCGGCGTGGCTCGGCACGTGCGCCACTACGAGCTGACCAGCCCGTCCCGGATCGAGGCTTATACCCCACTGGCCCAGTCGGCGGCATGGGGGTTCACCAGCTACGTGTCGGTGCGCACGACGACCGATCCGGGTCCGCTCACACCTCGGATCCGGGCCATCCTCGCCGACCTCGAGCCCGACGCGACGCTCTACCGTGTGCGTACCATGGACGGAGTCGTCGAAGAGGAGCTGGGCGTCCACCGGGCGATGCGAGAGCTGCTGACGACCCTGGCTCTCATCACGCTGCTCCTCGGCGGCGTCGGAATCTACTCGGTGATCTCACACACGACGGCCCTCCGGATCAAGGAGCTCGGCCTCCGCATCGCGTTGGGCGGCGAGCCGGGACGCATCACCGGTCTCGTCGTAGGCGAGTCCCTGGTACCCATCGGCATAGGTATCGCGATCGGGGCCATCGGCGCCCTGGCCGTGGGGGAGCTGCTTCGGTCGGTCCTCTACGAGGTGGGACCGGCCGATCCGCGGGTATTGGCGTCGGCCGCCGGTATCCTCCTTCTCGTGGCGACGGTCTCGGCCTGGCTACCGGCACGTCGCGCCGCCCGGATCCAGCCTCACGAGGTGCTTCGAGAGGAATGACCGGGCCGCGAGACTCTGCGCGGCATGAAGGCGAAGGCCTCTCTCGTCAGTCGTCGAGGAGCTCGGGACGACGTTCCCGCGTCAGGCGCTCGGCCTGCTCGTGCCGCCAGGCGGCGATCCTGGCATGGTCGCCGGAGCGCAGCACCGGAGGCACCTCGTGTCCGCGATACTCCGGAGGACGGGTGTAGGAGGGCGCCGACAGCAAGCGCTCGTCGTAGAAGGAGTCGGTGGCGGCGGCATCGTGATCGCCCATGGCGCCGGGAAGCAGCCTGACGATGGCGTCGGTGATGGCCAACGCCGCGACTTCCCCGCCGGAGACGACGAAATCGCCGAGGGAGATCTCTTCCGTGGCGAGGTGATCGGCCACCCGCTGGTCGACGTCCTTGTAGTGGCCACACAGGAGCGTGAGCTCGGACGCCACGCTCATCCGCACTGCGTCGGCGTGGCGAAAGGGCCTTCCCCGGGCGGAGAGGAGGACGATGGGCCCCTCGGGCGCCAGGTCGTCCACGGCCTCGAAGAAGGGCTCGGGCTTCATGACCATCCCCGCGCCTCCGCCATAGGGGACGTCGTCGACGGTGCGATGTCGGTCGTGCGCGTAGTCGCGGAGATCGACCAGTCGGTACTCCACCAGCCCCTCCTGCGCCGCCCGACCGGGGATGGAGAGTCCCAGAGGCGCCCGGAAGAAATCGGGGAAGATGGACACGATGTTGATCCGCATAGAACCGTCCTCAGCCGGCGCCCAGCTCGAGGAGTCCTTCCGGGGGATCGATGACCAGGACGCCCTCGTCGACATCGACTTCCACGATGATCTCCGACCGGTACGGAACCATGATCACGCCGTCGGCCGTCCGCACCTCCAGGAGGTCGGCGGGATGGAGCTCGACGACGTGGGAGACCGAGCCCACGTCTTCACCCCCCACCGTGCGGACGGCCATGCCCAGGAGCTGATGGTGGAAGACCTCGCCCTCCTCCAGCGGCTCGAGGTCCTCCACCGCCCGGAAGAGGTACCGGCCGGTGAGCAGCCGGGCCTGCGTGCGGTCCTCGACACCTCCGAATTGGACGAGGAGCCCCTTCTGATAGGGCCGGGCGGCGCGCACCCTGAGGGGCGGGAGATCGGGACTGGGCTCGTCCTCGTCGGCCTCGCCCGGAGACAAGACAACCCCGGGAGCGAAGGCGCTCTCGGGGTGATCGGTGAGGATCGCGACGAAGATCTCGCCGTGGACGCCGTGGGCTCTCTGCAGATACCCGACGACGAGATGGCTCGGATCCCGACGAGCCGTCATGAGCGGTATCCGAGCGCTACTCGGACTTCTCCTCCTCCTCGGTGGCTTCGGATTCCTCCTCGGTCGCTTCTGCTTCCTCGGCGGCAGCGTCGGCCTCCTCCTCGGCGGCAGCGTCGGCCTCCTCCTCCGCGGCAGCCTCGGCCTCCTCCTCCGCGGCAGCCTCGCCCTCGGCGGCGGCTTCGACCTCGCCCTCGGCGGCGGCTTCGGCCTCGCCCTCGGCGGCGGCTTCGGCCTCGCCCTCCGGGGTGTCCTCCGACTCCGCCTCCTCGGCCGCCTCGGCCTCCGCGGCGGCCTTCGCCTCTTCCTCGGCCTTCTTGGCTGCGGCCTCTTCCTCGGCGAGCTTGCGCTTCTCTTCGGCCCGACGAGCCGCGAGCTCCTCGGCCCGCTTGGCCTTGCGCTCTTCGGCGTCCTCTTCCCCGACGGCGACCGATGCATCGCCTCCGCGTCTCGCCTTCGAGATCAGGGACTTCACGGTACCCGAAGGGCTGGCACCCTCGGCGAGCCAGTGGTCCACCCGATCCAGGTCGATGACCAGACGGGCGGGCTGGGAGAGGGGCTTGTAGTAGCCGAGAGTCTCGACGAAGCGGCCGTCCCGGGGGGAGGCGCCGTCGGCGACGACGATCCGGTAATGGGGCGTCTTCTTCCGGCCCATCCGCCGGAGTCGAATACGTGCGGGCATCTTCTGCTGTTTGCTGTGGTCGTCAGGGTCCGAGGTCGCCGCGGCGGCGACGCCCTCCGCTCACCGAGCGGAAAAAGGGCAGACGGAAAGAATAAAAGCATGCCCGATGGCTGTACAGTTGCCACAGGCCGTCCTCCAGGCGCGAGGGTCTTCGGGGGACGTCCGCGTCCGGACCTACTCGAACTCCTCCCGTGGCCCGGCCTGTTCCCGCCCGGTCCGCCCCGCTTCCACCTCCGCCCTGAAGTAGTTCTCTCCTCGCACCGGCGAGCCGGCGATCCTGCGGAGCAGGGCGAGCTGCCCGATGTGGGTCAACGTATCCGCCAGCGGACCCTGGACGAGTCGAAGCGGAGATCGGGCGATGGGCTCGTCGGAGGCCAGATGGGCGTCCACCGCGCCAAGCCCCGCGAAGAAGCGCTCCACCTGAGCGTCCCAGTCGTCTCGAGCGACGTCCCTCCGGCGTTCCTCTTCGTCGGCGGCCGACGTCCGTGCCCAGTCGAAGTGGTCGCCGACATGGGCCAGGATCTCCACCGCGGTTCGGGTACCCGAGCCTGCCGTGGTGGACGCGAAGCCCGGCGGGGCATCCCGAAGCACCTTGGCCCCCCGATAGGCGATGGTCGCCACGAGATGCCGTAGGACCGTTCGCTCCCGGCTCAAGACCAGACCTCAGCGAAGAGGCGCATGAAGTTGGCCCCGATGACCTTCTCGATGACCCGATCCGGATGTCCGTGGTCGGACATCATGCCGGCGATGGTCTCCATGCGCCGGGGATGATTCAACTGCGGAACGTAGGGCACCGTGTCCTCTCGCGGCGCCGCGATCCCCGCGGTCGCGCGCTGACGAGACACCTCCTCGAAGCGCTGGCGGAAGTCGCCACCGGTATCCAGCGGCACGATACCCTGGTCGCTCCCGATGCCGACATGGTCCTCGCCGCAGACGTCGAGGGCATGCTCGATGTGCCTCAGGACGTCCATGGCCGTCGGCGGTCCCTCGGGGTTCAGGAAGGGCATCAGGTAGATGCCCACCACGCCCCCGCGCTCGGCCAGCATGCGCAGTGTGGCGTCGTCCTTGTTTCTGGGATGCTCATGGACGGCCGCGCAACCGGAGTGGGTGATGGCCACCGGCCCGGAGGCGGCCTGGATCCCGTCGGACGTGGTGCGGGGACCGCAGTGGGACAGATCCAGGAGCATGCCCAGCGCCTCCATCCGATCCACCGCCGCCAGACCCAGCTCGGTGAGCCCCGCATCGTCGGGCACGAGCGCCCCGGATCCCAGCTGGTTCTGCACGTTGTAGGTCGGCTGTACGATCCGCACGCCGGCGACGTAGAGCTCCTCCAATCTGTCCAGGTCGTCCTCGAAGGGCGTCCCGTCCTGGAGGCCGTAGATCAAACCGAGGCGTCCGGTCCGCTTCGCTTCCCGGACCTCGTCCACGGAGCGGGCGAGCGCCAGGACCTCGGGGTGGGCGTCCACCTCGCGTGTCCAGGACGAGATCCTCGCCAGCGTGCGCTCGTATGCCGTGGCGGCGTCGATGGGTCGAGCGTTGACGGTGACGTTCACCGCGGTGATCCCCGATCGACGGACCTCGTCCAGCGAGGCCGAGGCAAGGGGCAGGCGCTCCTGGGGGATGTTGAACTGGATGGGACTGGCCAGGCCGTCGATGACCACGACGTCGTCGTACGACCCCCACTCCACGCGCATGAGCTCGGGGACCGAGGAGATGGGCCCGGTCCCGGCCTCGCTCCCCGGTCGATCCCGGCGACCGGAGCGGTCTCCCCGGCCGGACGTGCCGCCGTCCCGCCCACAGCCGAGTCCGGCGACGAGGGGCGCCACCGCGGCCACCGCGGTCCGTCGCAGGAACTCCCTCCGCCGGATCGCGAGCCCCCGGTCCCGCCGGTCCTTCGCCTCTTCGCTCATCTCTTCCCCTCCCTCCTCAGCGTCGGGAAGAATGCATCCAGGACGAGTATGGCCATCGGGATCGAGGGGGATCGACGGAGAGGAATGGGCATGGGGCGAGCTCCCGCGGTGCTTCGACTCGCACCCAACGTAAGGCGGATCGGGGTGGGGCGCCTCCCGGGAGGCCGGGAACCCGGCCAGCTACCCGCCGAAGGGCAGGCCCGACATCCTCGGCGGGCCCCCGCCCCCCATCATCCCCCGCATCTGCTTCATGAACTTCTGCATCTCCTTGAACTGCTTGAGAAGACGGTTCACCTCCGAGACCGGGCGTCCGCTGCCCTTGGCGATGCGCGCTCTCCTGGAGCCGTTGAGGATCTTCGGATTCCGACGCTCCTCGGGCGTCATGGAGAGAATGATGGCTTCGACGTGCTTCATCCGCTTCGGGTCCATGCTGGCCGTGGGGATCTTCATCCTCCCCATCCCGGGAATGAGCTTCATGAGCTGATCCAGCGGTCCCATCTTCTGCACCTGGCGCATGGCCACCAGGAAGTCCTCGAGGGTGAAGCGCCCCTGCCCCAGCACCTTCTCCTGGAGCTTCTCCTGCTCTTCCTGGTCGATGGCCACCTGGGCCCGCTCCACGAGGCCCACCACGTCGCCCATCTGGAGGATACGGCCGGCGAGGCGCTCCGGTTCGGCAGTGTCGAGATCGTCGATGCCTTCTCCGACCCCGACGAACTTGATGGGCTTGCCGGTGACGCCCCGGATGGAGAGAGCGGCTCCACCCCGCGCGTCCCCGTCCATCTTCGTCATCACGATTCCGGTGATGCCCAGACGCTCGTCGAATCCCTCGGCGATGGTGACGGCCTCCTGTCCCGTCATGGCGTCGGCCACCAGCAGGATCTCGGTGGGTTCCACGGCGTCCTTGATTCGACGGAGCTCGTCCATGAGCGCCTCGTCGATCTGGAGCCGCCCCGCGGTATCCACGATCAGCGTACGGTGCTTCGTCTCCCGTGCCTCTTCCTTCGCGGCCAACGCCGTGGCCACGGGATCGCCACCGAACTCGCCGGCGTGCACCTGGGCACCGATCTGCTCGCCCAGGGTCTGGAGCTGCTCGATGGCGGCGGGTCGCTGAAGATCGCACGCCGCGAGCATGGGCATGCGACCTTCCCGTCCCAGCCTGCGGGCGAGCTTGGCCACCGTCGTCGTCTTCCCGGCGCCCTGGAGCCCGACCATGAGGATGACCGTGGGGCCCGAGAGCGACGTCTCCAACGTGGGTCGACCCTCGCCGAACAGGCTGGCGAGCTCGTCGTGGACGATCTTGACGATCTGTTGCCCCGGCGAGACCGCCTTCAGGACCTCCTCGCCCAGCGCCCGCTCCTGGACCCGCGAGAGGAACTCCCGGGTGACTCTGAAGTTGACATCGGCCTCGAGAAGGACGCGCCGGACCTCGCGGAGGCCCTCCTTCACCATGGGCTCGGTGAGCACACCCCGTTGGCGGAGCTTCTTCAGCGCCTCGTCGAGCTTGTTTCCGAGTTCTTCGAACATGTCTCCGGCTGCCTCCCGCCCGCCCTGCACCGCGCCCGCCGGACGACCCGCCGGGCTGTGGGAATCCAAAGCTAACCCGGCATCCGGGCTCCTCAAGAAGAGGCCTCAAGGTCCTCGGCCGCCCCTGCCCATCGGGGGCCTTCTGGATCGGGCGGATCGTCTTGGCCATCGTGTAGGGGGCGAGCGAGCGCCATGCCGTGGAGCGGTCCAGCCCACACCGGACGCAACCAGAACGCATTCCCGAGAGCAGGAGGAGACGATGGGAGAGACGACGCGCGGGGCCGGAGAGACCGCCCCCGACCCGAGGCGAGACGATCCGGAGGCCCCCTGGTCGCTCTTCGCCGATGGCGCCGGCGAATGGCAGGGAACCGAAACGATGCCCCCGGCGCCGTGGGCTCCCGACGGCCTGGAGACGACCGGCAGGATCTCCGCCCACACGATCATGGACGGACGAGGGCTCGCCTCGGATTACGTCCAGGAGACGGACGGCGAGGTGACGCTCCGCACCCACACCGTCCTGCGCTACGACGAAGAGCACGATCGCTTCATGATGCACTTCTTCGGGGGTCCGGCCGGGGAGCCCACCGTCCTGGAGGGCAGACGGGAAGGAGATCGACTCGTTTTCGAGGGCCAGGGTCCGGCCGGGGCCATGCGTCAGACCTTCCACTACGCCGCCGACGAGATGCGGGTGCGATCGGAGAGCCCCGCGGGAGAGGGCGAAGGTTGGACCACGGTCTTCGAGGGACGGTACCGGCCCCTTCCCGACGCGACTGCCGTCACCGCCGCCGGAAGCGTGGGCTGGCAGGACCTGACCGTGGACGATGCCCCGGCCCTGCGTGATTTCTACGCCGCGGTGGTGGGATGGACGCCCCACGAGATCTCCATGGGCGAGTACGCCGATTACGAGATGCACGACGCCGGCGGCGCTCCCGTTGCCGGTGTCTGCCACGCCCGCGGCGTCAACGCGGACCTGCCCGCCGCCTGGCTCACCTATGTCCGGGTGCCGGACCTGGTGGCCGCGCTGGACGCGGTGGTCGAGCGCGACGGCGAGGTCGTCGCCCCGGTGCGGGAGGTCGGTGACGGCCGCATGGCGGTGATCCGCGATCCGGCGGGGGCCGTCCTCGCCCTCTACCAGGGGTGAGGGCCAGACGAAGCGTCAGCCCGTGACGACCGCGCCGAGAACGGTGGTCACACCCGCCGTCTCGAGGCCGAGCCATAGCACGAACGTCAGATAGAGCGCCAGGAGGATCCAGCCCTCCAGGCGCTCCAGGGCCAGATCCGTACGGAGAACGGTGAAGAGGACGACGGTGGCCAGGGTGAGGAAGCCCATGAGAGGGGCGGCGACGCGGTAGTCGATGACGGCGGCCCCGGTCACGAGGATCCCCGCGGGAATGGCGACGAGCAGGTCGAAGAGGTTGCTGCCCAGCACGTTCCCGATGCTGATGTCTCCCTCGTCCCGGTCAGCGCTCCTGAAGCTGATGATGGCGTCGGGAACGCTGGTGGCCGCCGCCACCACCGTCGCGCCCCACAGGAACGACGGCGTCGCCAGGAGATCGCCGAGCCCGATGGCCACGCGCAGCAACCCTTCCACCCCCCCGATGATGAGCACGACCCCCAGGACGAGGTCGATCCAGGCGCGCAACGGCCCCTGGAAGGCGTCGGAGGCGGACGGCGTCTCGATCCCCGACGACCCGTCCACGGCCTCCGCGGCCTCGTGGTTTCTGCTGTCCGCCACCTCCTGCTGCTGCAGGAAGAGATAGAGGACATACAGGAGGAGCGGGACCGCGGCCGGGAGACGGGTCAGCACGCCGGTGAGCGTCTCTCCCTCCACCGGCTCGTAGATGATGGCGAAGGAGAAGGTCAGGAGGAGGACCGCCACCGCCGTCAGGTAGAACTGGGCATCACGATAGACCAGCCGGAGCTGCGCCCGCAGGCCGCCATCTCCCACCAACGAGGAGATCCCCGGAATGACGAGGATATTGAAGATGGCCGAGCCGACGATGGAGGCCATACCCAGCTCGAAGTCGCCGTGGACCAGCGCGGAGACCACCACGGTGCTCAACTCGGGAAGACTCGAGGCCACGGCCACGACCAGCGTCCCCTGCACCAGGGCAGGCAACCGATAGTGGCGCGAGAGATATCCGGCGGCCCGCTCCAGACGCACGCTTCCGAACCAGGTCGCCGCGCTCCCGACGACGAGGACGCCGCCGTAGAGCAGGAGCGTGGTGGTCACGCGCCCGTTATCCCACCGGGATGATCTGGCTCCGCTTCGTGCCCACCGAGACCCAGCGGACGGGAGCGTCCGTGAGCTCCTCGATCCGGTCCAGGTAGGCTCGGGCCCTGCCGGGCAGGTCTTCCAGCTTGCGCACGTCGTGCGTGGGGGCCTGCCAGCCCCGCATCGTCTCGTATACCGGCTCCACGCCGCCCAGGGCCCACGTGTCCGCGGGGAAGTGCTCGGTCACGCTCCCGTCGGGGAGGCGGTACGCCGTAGCGATCTGCAGCTCCGGGAGCGTGTCGAGGACGTCGAGCTTCGTCACGGCCACGCCCGTGAGCCCGTTCACCTGCGAAGCCAGCCTCGTCAGCACCGAATCGAACCACCCGCATCGACGAGGACGTCCGGTGGTGGCCCCGAACTCACCACCCAGCTCCCGGATGCGCTGATCCATCTCGGGCTCGAAGGCGCTGGGGAGCGGTCCTTCACCCACACGGGTGGTGTACGCCTTCACCACACCGATCACGTCGGTGATCTGGGTCGGTCCGATGCCGGTCCCGGTGGCGGCCCCCCCGGCGGTGGTGTTCGACGAGGTGACGAAGGGATAGGTTCCATGATCGAGGTCCAGGGCGGTGCCCTGCGCGCCTTCCAGGAGGACGCTTCGCCCGCCCTTCAGCGCTCGGCTGATCTCCGGACCGACCTCGGTGGCCAGCGCCAGCAATCGATCCCCGAGGGCCAGCGCCTCGTCCATGGCCCGGTCCAGGTCCCCCGGGTCCTCGCCGAGCTGCCGCAGCCGGCTCACCGTGCGTACCTTCGCCGCCTCCACGCGCTCGTCGAGACGCCCCGGATTGGCGAGATCCGCCACGCGCACACCACGACGCCCCGCCTTGTCTTCGTACGCCGGCCCGATCCCCCGACCCGTCGTGCCGATCTTCACGTGCGCCGACTTCTCGACGGCTTTGTCGAGAAAGCGATGGTAGGGGAGGAGCAGCTGGGCTCGGCTGCTCACGCCGACTCGTCCATCGAGAACCTGAACTCGAACGTCGTGCTGCTCAGCTACGGCAGCAACACCGTGCTCCTCGGCGGCGACTGCGAGGCTCCGTGCGAGGCCGACTACACGACCGGCCCCGTGCAGGTCTACAAGGTCCACCACCACGGCGCGAGCGATGCGAGCTCCGCGGATCTGCTCACCGACATGGACCCGTACACCGCGCTGATCAGCGTGGGC
>JAWVZK010000058.1:0-15365 GCA_033722275.1 Longimicrobiales bacterium
CGTACGGCCGACCCGTCCACACCCCCGCCTCCGAAGCCCAGAGCGGCGCACCCGCTGCACGCGGCGGAGATCAGGAGCATGGAGAACATCCGGAAGAACGCGCAGACGTTCAGGCGTCTTCGCGGATCCCGAGCCCGTGCGCGGGCGGGGGGCACCCCTGGGCCGAGGCGCATCCCAGCCGTTCGCCGGATCCGTGGCAGCGTGCGCGGCGCTCTCGTGAGTCGCGTGTCGAACGTCATGTCTGATGATGGGCGAGCGGGAAGGACCTCGACGGCCGTGCCGGGGCGCTCGGACCGGGTCGCGAGGCTGCCGGCGAGTAACGGGCGTCCGTCGTTCCTGGGGGAAGCGAAGATGTCGCCGGGGCGAGTGGGGCTGCAACCTCGTCTCTCGCCGTCAGGCCACGATCTCCTGCAAAGCCGTCATCAGAGCGTCGAGCTCTTCCTCCGTATTGAAATAGTGGGGGGAGATGCGGAGCGCTCCGTCGACTCCCTTCTCATCGTAGTCGATGACCGCGTCGAGGCGAGTCTGAGACGACGTGTTGATGCCTCGCTCGCGGAGCTCGACGACCAGGTCGGCGGGATCGTGTCCGTCGAAGGACGCGGTCACCGTGGCGCTCAGCTCGGGCCCGCGATCCAGGACCCGACAGCCGGGGAGCGACGGCAGACGGACCCGGAGCTCCGTGGCCAGACCGCGCGCGACGTCCCGGATGCCGGCCAGCCCCACGCGCGTCGCGTAGCGCGCCGCGGCTCCCGTACCCAGGACCAGGGCCCAGGCGAA
Source organism: Longimicrobiales bacterium (assembly GCA_033722275.1). GTDB lineage: Bacteria > Gemmatimonadota > Gemmatimonadetes > Longimicrobiales > Gaopeijiaceae > UBA2589. The sequence continues at coordinate 778 of JAWVZK010000058.1, forward strand.
CTCCCACGTCTCGAAGCGTCGGGCGTCCGGAGCGGGTTGATACAGGTCCGGAGTCACCCAGTCGGCTCCCCTCAGGTCGGGGAAGAGGGGCTCCATGCCAGCCTCGAGAGCCCGGTCCGAGACGTAGAGGAATCCGGCGCCCCGGGGACCGCGGAGGTACTTTCTGGCCGTCGCCGAGAAGAAGTCGCATCCCATGGACTCCACGTCCACCGGCATCTGCCCCACGGACTGGCATCCGTCGACCAGATAGAGCACCTCACGGGCCCGACACATGCCCCCGATGGCGCCGACATCCTGGACCAGTCCCGAGTTGGTGGGGATCTGGGTGACCGCCACGAGCTTCGGGCGGCGGCGGTGGATCGTCCCTTCCATGGCCTGCAGGTCCACTCCTCCCTCCGGTGCGTCCGGGACGCGCACGACCTCCACCCCGAACCGATCCACCAGAGCCAGATACTGGATCTGGTTCGAGACGTAATCGTTCCGGGTGGTGACGAGGACGTCACCCGGCTCGAAGGCGACGGCCGAGAGTGCGGCGACGAAAGACGCCGTCGCGTGCTCGGTCATGGCGATCCGGTCCGAAGACGTTCCCAGGAGCGTCGCGACGTCTGCATACGCCTGGGCGATGGCTTCGGCCGCTTCGGCCTCCGCCTCGTAGCCACCGATCCGAGACTCCAGGCGGAAGTGATCCTCCACGGCGTCGATGACCGGTTCCGGCATGAGGGAGGCGCCGGCGCTGTTGAGGTGGATCCGATGCCGGAGACCAGGCGTCTCCGAGCGGATCTCGTCGAGTTTCATGCTCCAGGCGGTGGCCGGCCTGGCCGCCGCCTCCGACCTCGTGGGCTCCGTTCTCGGGCCGGAGGGCGGAGGCGGCGTTTCATCGCGGATTCTCGGATGGGACGGATCGGCCCTCAGCCGCCCTCTTGCGTCACCGAACGCTCCTTCGCCTGGCGCACCATCTCCCGGACGTCCGCCAGAAGCTGCTGGGCGTCGTAGACGATGCCGTCCTTGATGGTGTACTTGATCCCGCCGACGCGCTCCACCTCGCCCGTCTCGTCGTTGAGACGCGGCGTTCCGGTTCCGTAGAGGACCTTCAGGTTCGCCAGCGGATTCTCGTCGACGACGATCATGTCGGCCTTGGCGCCCGGCTCGAGGACGCCGAACTGCACGTCGTCGCCCATTCCCGTCGGCTTGTGGAGCTGCAGGGCCCCGTGGTAGGTGGCGGCGCGGATCACTTCCAGGGGATTGAAGCCCGCCTCGCGGAGGAGCTCGAGCTCACGGATGTAGTCGAAGCCGTAGAGCTTGTAGATGAAGCCCGAGTCGGAGCCCGTGGTGACGATGCCCCCGGCGTTCTTGTAGTCCTGCAGGAACGCCATCCACTTCTCGTAGAACTTGCCCCAGTGGTACTCGTCCTCCGTGGTCCAGTAGAACCAGTAGGAGCCGTGGGCCTGCCGGCTGGGCTGATAGAACGCCCACTGACTGGGCAGGGTGTACTCCTCGTGCCACTCGGCCTCCCGGGCGCGCATCACGTCCCGGCTCGCCTCGTAGATCGTCATGGTGGGATCGATGCCGAAGTCGAGCTCGAGGAAGCGGTCGATGAGGTCGTTCCACTTCTCGGATCCGCGCTCCGCGGACTGATACCACAGGCGCCCTACCTGACCGAAGCGGTGCTGCTCGTTCTGGTAGTTGTAGTCGTGGGGAAAGTCCTGGATGGTCTGATCCTCGAAGAGCGCCTCGAACAGCCCGTAGTAGTGGGTCATCATGTCCAGGCCCAGCTCGGCGGCGTCGAGTGCGTTCATCCGGGCCACGCCCGTCTGCGCCAGGTGAGCCACCGTACCCAGCCCGTGTTGGTGGGCTTCGTCGATGAGAGCCTCCATGATCGCCGGCGGGTACGAGGTGAGCTTGAGGCCGTCGATGCGCGCTCCGTCCACGTCCACGGCGGCGGCCCAACGCACCCACTCCCGGGCCTTTTCCGGAGAGTCGATGGGACCCTCGTCCCACGCCTCACCGGGACGGGCGTAGGTGAACATGCGGGGCGCCACGATCTCATTGCGCTCCGAGAGGGCCTTCTGCTCCAGGGCCCACATCATGGGTCCGTGGCCGACCCCCCTCGACGTCGTGATGCCGTTCCCCATCCAGAGCTTGTGCGTGTACTCCGCTTGCGGAGCCTTGCCGGGGCCGCCCGTGTGGGCGTGCATGTCCACGAAGCCGGGGAGGATGTACATCCCGGACACGTCGATCTCCCGGGTGGCGCCTTCGGGTCGACGGTCTTCGTCGACGGGCGCCATGGGAAAGCCCACCGCCTGGATCTCGACGATGCGGTCGTCTTCCACGACGATGTCCACGGGCCCCAGCGGCGGACTTCCCGCTCCGTCGATGTAGGTGCCGCCCCGGAGGATCAGACGCTCATGGGGCCCGTCGCCCTCGTCGGGACCGCGCAGATTGGTGTCCTCCATGCCCTGACCGGCGACGGAGGTGGTGAAGATGCCGAAGGCCAGCAAGGCCATCAGGTGCCCGAGAAGTCGATGCGTCCTGCGCATGGGTCTTTCCTCGATGGGTCGTGGGTCGGAGATGCCCGAGTCCTTTTTGGTGCTCCACGGCGCGGGCCCGGGACCGGGAATATACGGAAGATGGGCGGTCGTCGCCCCCGGGAGGCGCGCGACGCCGGTCCGGGTTCCGTCCTCGGTTTCGTGGAGCGGCACCGGCTCCCTTCCGCCCGGTCTCAGCGGCCGAGGCCCCCGAAGGTCTCGTGGAGCGCGCGCATGACCGACGACCAGGTCGGTGTGGCGGGGGCGATCATCTCGAAGTGGCCCGACCTCGGGAGCTCCACCAGGCGGATCTCGTCCATCCCCACCGCCCGAGCGCGGTGAACCCAGGACACGGACGGCGGTGTCCACGGATCCCGCGACCCTACCAGCGAGACCACCGGCACGTCCAGGGGCACCAGCTGCATGGGCGAGGCCGCGGCGTACCGCTCCGGCACCTCGACGGGACCCCCGCCCATGAGCCGGTCCACCACGTTGCCGCACGAGCCCTGCATGTGCACGGCCTCGAGGTCGCCGACAGCCGCCAGCCCGAAGACCGCCGAGGGCCGCAGCGGATCCGCGACGTACAGAGGACTGCTTTCGGGGATCCGGCTCCGTGCCGCGGCCCACAGCGCCAGCGTGCCGCCCGCCGAGTGCCCCGCCACCACCAGCCGGTCTAGATCGAGGTCGTGGACGAGGGCCAGATGGCGAAGGTGGTCGACGGCGCGACCCACGTCGTCGAAGGTATTGGGCCAGCCACCCCCCTCGTCTCCCACTCTGCGGTACTCCACGCTCCAGACCGCGTATCCCGCATCGGCGACGGCCCGCGAAAGGCTCGCCGTATGGGTGATGTCGAACGCGGACAGGAAGCAGCCACCGTGGATGAACGCGACCACCGGATGGGGGCCGGGCCCGTCCGGTAGGTAGAGGTGGCCGAAGTTCTGGTCGGCGGGACCGTACGAGATCGTGTGGTCCGGCGGCGCGTCGGGCAGCGCCTGGAGATCCGCCGCGGTGAGCAGCTCCTGGGCCGGGGCGTGAGCGCTGAGGACCAGCAGGGCGACGAAGGGAGCGACTCGAAGCAGGGGCATCCGTCCTCCGGGAGATAGGCGGCCTCTCGGGGGGAGGCCACCCTCCGTATTATTGTCTCTTCCGGTCCACCGCACACCCCACTTTCCCCCGCCCGTGACCCTCTCACCTACCCAGACCGATCCGTCCGCCCTCGACCCGGAGGACGCGAGAGAAGAAGCGAGGCGCCTTCGCGACGAGCTCAACCGGCATGCCCACCTCTATTACGTGGAGGCGCGGCCCGAGATCAGCGATGCCGAGTACGACGAGATGTTCCGTCGGCTCCAGGCTCTGGAGGAAGCGCATCCCGAGCTCGTCAGCGCCGATTCGCCCACCCATCGCGTGGGTGCGCCGCCACAGGACAAGTTCGAGACGGTGGAGCACGTCGAGCCCATGCTCTCCCTGGACTCTTCGGAGAAGGCGGAGGACGTGCGGCGCTTCGACGAGCGTGTCCGGAAGGCGCTGGGAGCCGGTGTGGACCCGGAGTATCTTCTGGAGCCCAAGCTCGACGGGGCTTCCATCGAGCTCGTGTACGAGGAAGGAATCCTCGCTCGCGCCGTGACACGTGGGAGCGGCCGCGTGGGCGAGGACGTCACCGAGAACATCCGGACGATCCCCTCGGTCCCGTTGACGCTACGCACCGAGGAGACACCGGCGCCGACGCTGGTGGCGCTGCGGGGCGAGGTGATGATGTACATCTCCGACTTCGCCGACTTCAACGCCCGTCTCGCGGAGTCGGGACAGGAGCCGTACGCCTCTCCCAGGAACTCCGCGGCGGGAGCCATACGGCAGCTGGATTCGCGGGTCACCGCGTCGCGGAAGCTCGACCTCCTGGTGTACGATGTCCTCTCCGCCGACGGAGCCGGCTTCTCCACCGACTCGGAGGGTATCGAAGCGATCCGGGCATGGGGCTTCAAGGTGCCCGAGAGGATCGAGACGGCGCGCTCCGCCGAGGAGATCATCGAGTACCATCGGCGCTACGCCGCAGAGCGGGACGAGCTGGACTACGAGATCGACGGCGTGGTGGTGAAGCTCGACGATCTGGCGGCCCGCAGGGCCATGGGCGCCACGTCACATCATCCACGGTGGGCCCTGGCCTTCAAGTTCGAGCCTCGCCAGGAGGTCACGGTCATCGAGACCATCGACGTCCAGGTGGGCCGGACGGGGGTGCTCACTCCGGTGGCGTGGCTCCGCCCGGTGGTGGTGGGGGGAGTCACGGTCTCCAGAGCCTCCCTCCACAACCGGGAGGAGCTGAGGCGCAAGGACCTCCGGGAAGGGGACACGGTGCGGATCCAACGGGCCGGCGATGTCATCCCTCAGGTCGTGGAGGTACTCGAGCACCACGACGACAGGGCCGAGCCCTTCGAGATGCCCTCGGAGTGTCCGGTCTGCGGCACCGAGGTCCACCAGGACGGGCCCCGGACCGTATGTCCCAATCGCTTCGGATGCCCGGCGCAGCTCGAGGGACGCATCGTCCACTTCGGGTCCCGGTCCGCCCTGGACATCGAAGGGTTGGGCGACGAGACGGCCAAGTCGATGGTCGGGGAGAATCTAGTGGGTCGCCTCGCCGACCTCTTCGACCTGCGCCCCGGCCAGCTGATGAAGCTGGAAGGCTTCGCGGAGAAATCGGCGACGGCGCTGATCGACGCCATCCAGTCGAAGAAGGAGCCGGAGTTGGACCGCTTCCTCATCGCCCTGGGCATCCCCGAGGTGGGCGTCGCCGTCGCTCGCAGTCTGGCCGGTGCCTTCGGTAGCTTCCAGGCGATCCGCCGGGCGAGCCGCGAGCAGCTCGAAGCCATCGACGGGATCGGCCCGCGGATGAGCGAAGCCATCACCGGTTTCTTCTCGGACCTCCGGAACGCGGAGGCCATCGACGCCATTCTGGAGCGGGGCGTCGAGCCCCGGACCGTGGAGGTGCCGGACGTCGACCTTCCGGAGCTCGGCACCGCGGTGTTCACCGGCACGCTACCCGTTCCCAGGGTGGTCGCCGAGGACGCGTGGCGAGCGGTGGGCGGAAGGACGGCGGGATCGGTATCGAAGAAGACCGGGTTCGTCGTGGCGGGCGAGAACGCGGGCTCGAAGCTGGAGAAGGCCGAGAAGCTGGGCATCCCCGTTCTCGATTTCGAGGCCTTCCTGTCGAAGCTGCAGTCCCACGGAGGAGGCATCGATGGATCCGAAGTCTGAGGTTGCCTCGTCTCTCCGGCCCGGCCCCTTCCCCGCCCGTCCTCCGGTCACTCCCTGCCCGCGTCGCTGATGCAGAATCTGGATGTAGCGAGGACCCTCACGACCCTGGCCGACCTCCTGGAGATCCAGGGGGCCAACCCCTTCCGCATCCGAGCCTACCGGAACGCCGTGAATACGGTGAGCAGTCTGAGTCGGCCACTATCGGCGATGGTGGCCGAGGGAGAGGACCTGACCGAGCTTCCGGGCATCGGAAAGAGCGTGGCGAGTCACATCGAGGAGCTTCTGGCCACGGGACGCATCACCCGTCTGGAGGAGCTCTCCGCCTCGTTTCCGGTGACTCTGGCGGAGCTCATGCGCCTGGACGGCGTGGGCCCCAAGAAGGCGAGAAAGCTCTTCGACGCCCTCGGCGTGCGGACGGTGGGCGATCTCGAAGCGGCCCTGGCGGAGGGTACGGTGGAGACCCTGGAAGGCTTCGGACCCAAGAGCGCAGCCAAGATCCGGGTGGCCATCGAAGATCACCGGAAGCACACCGGGCGATTCCGGATCCACGAGGTGGAGGCGCTCATCGCTGGGCTCCTCGAGCACATGGAGGACGCGCCGGGCTTGGAGCGGATGGAGGTCGCCGGCAGTCTGCGGCGTCGGAAGGAGACCATCGGCGACGTCGACATCCTGGTCACCTGCCGAGGCGACGGAACCCCCGTGGTCGACCACTTCGTGGCCTACTCCGGCGCAGCCCGGGTGGAGGGGGCCGGGGGTACGAAGGGGAGCGTCGTGCTCCATTCGGGGCTCCAGGTGGACTTGAGGGTGATCCCTCCCCGCTCCTTCGGGGCGGCGCTTCAGTATTTCACGGGCTCGAAGGAGCACAATGTCTCGGTGCGGACCGGGGCGGTTCGGGAAGGACTCCGGGTGAACGAATGGGGCGTCTTCCGAATCCCCGACGGTGCCGATCCGTCGGAGATGGCGAAGGAGGACGGCCAGCGCGTGGCCGGCGAGACCGAGGAGGAGGTGTATCGGGCCCTGGGAATGGCCTGGGTGCCGCCGGTGCTCCGCGAGAATCGGGGGGAGGTGGAGGCGGCTCGGACGAACCGGCTTCCCGAGCTGGTGCAGCCGGACGACATTCGCGGTGACCTCCAGATGCACTCGACCTGGAGTGACGGGAAGGCGAGCCTGCGGGAGATGGTCCTGGCGTGTCGGAAGCGGGGCTACGAGTACATGGCCATCACCGATCACAGCCAGGCGATGGCCATGGTTCAGGGTCTGACACCCCAGCGGGCCCGGGAGCAATGGCTCGAGATCGACGAGATCCGCGCGGGCGTGGAGGGCATCGAGATCCTGCGGAGCGTGGAAGTCGACATCCTCAAGGACGGCGCCCTCGACATGCCCGACGAGATCCTGGAGGAGCTGGACATGGTCCTGGTCTCCGTCCACTCCTTCATGGATCAGGACACCGTGACCATGACGGATCGGGTGATCCAGGCCATCTCGAATCCGCGAGTCCACGTTCTCGCCCACCCCACCGGGCGCATCATCAACCGTCGCGAGCCCTTCGCCATGGATGTGGACGCCGTCCTCGCCGCCGCCGCGGATCTCGGCGTGGCCGTCGAGCTGAACGCCAATCCCCACAGGCTGGATCTCAGCGACGTGCACGTGCACCGGGCCCGCGAGCTTGGCGTCCCCGTGGTGATCAGCACCGACGCCCATTCCCCCGACGGTCTCGACAACATGCGCTTCGGAGTGGATCAGGCCCGGAGGGGGTGGCTGGGCGCGACGGACGTCCTCAACACCCGATCGCTGGGGGAGCTGCGGGAGTGGTTGGAGCGTCGTGCCTGACCTCACGCTCGACGTCCTTCTCCTCGTCCTCGGCGTCGGAGTCCTCTACTACGGCGCGGACTGGCTCGTGCGTGGGTCGGCGCGCCTGGCCGCGTCCCTGGGGGTGAGTCCCATCGTCGTGGGCCTCACCGTCGTCTCCTTCGGGACCTCCGCGCCGGAGCTGGTGGTCTGCTCGGTGGCGGCTCTGGGCGGAAATCCGGATCTGGCCATCGGGAACGTCATGGGCTCGAACCTGGCCAATATCGGCCTCATCCTGGGCCTGACCTCGATCGTCCGACCGCTGGAGGTGCAGGCCAGAGTGGTGTGGCGGGAGATGCCCCTGATGATCCTGGTCACCGCAGCGCTGTATCCCCTGGTCTGGGACGGAATGCTCCACCGGGGCGACGGCGTGCTCCTCCTCATGGCCCTGACCGCGTACCTGGTCTTCGTCTTCCAGTCGGCGGAAGACGAGCCCGACGAGATCCTGGGTGAATACGAGGAGTTCATGAAGGCGTCCACCGAAGACGCTCTGTCCATCCATCCCCCCGACATCTTCTGGGTCCTCGTGGGCTCCGCCTGTCTGGTGCTGGGCGGCTACTGCATCGTCGAAGGCGCGGTGGAGGTGGCCTCGGACCTCGGCATCTCGCAAGTCATCATCGGTCTCACGGTGGTGGCTGTGGGAACGTCCCTGCCCGAGCTGGCCACGTCGCTGGTCGCGGCGGCTCGGCAGGAGGCGGACATCGCGGTGGGGAACGTCATCGGGTCGAACATCTTCAACGTCGCAGCCATCCTCGGTACCACGTCGGTGCTGTCGCCCATCCCCGTCTCGAAGACGGTGCTCACCGGCGAGCTCCCGGCCGTGCTCCTCCTGTCGGTGCTCCTCTTCCCCTTTCTCCGGAGCCAATGGATCATCAGCAGAGCCGAAGGGATGTTCCTCCTGGGGACGTACGTCGTGCTGGGGCTCTACCTCATCTAGCGGGATCGTCCGCGACCCGCCCCGGTCCCCGTCGGCCGTCGATACGGACGAAGCCGACCACCCCGCGCCGGGACCGGGCACCATCGAGGTTGCGGCTCCACCGGACTCCGGCGCAGCTTTCCTGTCATGAGCGCCGACAGGGACGCGGTTCACGAGGCCATCGATCGCTGGGAACGGGCGGAACTCATCGACGCGGTCACCGCGGAGACCCTACGGGCGGAGACGGGAAGCAGCTCCACGGCGGCCGACCGGAGGATCTCCCAGTACATGCTGGCCGGGACGGGCGCCGTGGTGCTCGTCCTCGCGGGCGGCGTCTTTCTCGATTGGGCCTGGCCTCTCCTGGGGGAGACGGGCCGGACCCTCACCCTGGCCCTGCTCGCCATCGCCGTACTGAGCGGCGGGGTCTACCTCGAGACCTCTGAGCGGTGGGCCCCGGCGGCCTATCTCATGCAGACCGGGGGTCTCGCGCTGCTTCTGGGAGCCTACGTCTACTCGGAGCGCGCGTGGTCCGACACCAGCGTCCCGGGGATCGTCGGGGGATTCCTGGCGCTGGCCACGCCGGTGATCCTGGGACTCGGCGCCTTGCGGAGGAATGGGTTCATGCCCGCGGTGCACTTCGCCATGGGGATGGGATTCCTGGCCGTCTTCCTCGATCGAGCCACGCCCCTCTCCGCCGACGGCGTGGTATGGGCTCTGGACGTGATCCTCCTGCTCTCCGTGTTGACCGTCGTGCGAATCCTCCGCGAGGATCCCGGAGGATCCCGGTATCCGTGGGCGCTGAACGTCTTCGTCACGGGTATGTTGGCGGGCTTCGTCCTCATCACGTGGACCTCGCTGGAGGTCCTGGCTCTGGACGAGTGGACCCTCTTGCCGTTGGACTTCTGGCTCCTCGTCTGCGCCCTGCTGACGCTGTGGGGAGTGCACCGGGCTCCGGCGGGACTCCGAAGGGGATGGTTCGGACGGATGCTGACCCTGGAGATGTCGGCGTGGATCGTCCTCGGGTCCGCGACGGTCGCCGAGACGTTCGACGCGCCACCGGAGCTCGCCGTGCTCCTGGTGGGTGGCGTCGGCGTCGTGGGCTTTCTCCACGGGATCCGCCATGGGCTCCGCGGACTCATGGGAGCGGCGTCTCTGGCCTTCCTGGTCCCCGTCTGGTGGTGGTCGGTGGAGCGCGCAGGCGCCCTCGGTGCCGTCCTCGCCCTGCTGGTGACGGCGGCGTTCCTCTTCTGGGCCTCGGGTCGAGCCGGTGGTCGGTCGAAGGCAGCCTTCTAGCTGGGGGAAGACGCTCGTAGCTTTCGTCCCCGGAGACGCGCAGGGAGGTCCACCAGGAGGCGGTAGCGCATGTTGTCCATCGATCTGACAGGCAAGCGAGCATTCGTCGCCGGAGTCGCCGACGACCGCGGGTACGGCTGGGCCATCGTCCAGGCCCTCGCTGCCGCCGGAGCGTCGGTCTGTGTCGGAACCTGGCCGCCCACCATGCGGATCTTCACCAAGAGCCTGGAGCGGGGGAAGCTCGACATGTCGCTGCCGGGGGGCGGGGAGCTCGAGCTGGAGAAGATCTACCCGTTGGACGCCATGTTCGACCGCGACGAGGACGTCCCTCAGGAGGTCCGGGAGGAGAAGCGCTACGCCGAGCTCTCCAACTACTCGATCCAGGGCGTGGCGGACCGCCTGGAGGCCGACTTCGGCGACCCCTGCATCGACGTCCTGGTCCACTCCCTCGCCAATGGACCGGAGGTGCAGAACGATCTGTTGGACACGAGCCGGGCGGGATATCTCGCCGCCGTCAGCGCGAGCGCGTACTCGCTGGTGAGCATGGTGCAGCGCTTCGGTCCCATGATGCGGGAGGACGGAGCCGCGGTTTCCCTGTCGTACCTGGCGGCCGAACGCGTCGTCCCCGGGTACGGGGGTGGCATGAGCTCGGCGAAGGCGGCCCTGGAGAGCGACACGCGCCTTCTCGCCTTCGAAGCCGGGCGCCGCTTCGGCATCCGTGTGAACACCATCAGCGCCGGACCACTGGCGAGTCGAGCGGCGAAGGCCATCGGCACCATCGAGCGGATGGTCGAGTACTACGAGAGGAACGCGGCCCTGCCCGAGGCGAACACGGCCGATGAGGTGGGAAGCGCCGCAGCCTTCCTCTGCTCCCCGCTCGCGTCGGGGATCACCGGCGAGACGCTGCATGTCGACAAGGGGTACCACGCCATGGGCATGGAGGCCGAGCCCCACCTCACGGCATAGGCCCGACGCGCGGCGGTCCTCTCAGGACGCGCCCAGCGGGGCTTTCCGGGGGGAGCGCGCAGGCGCATGGCCCCGGCCCCGCACCGTATGACCCGGCATCCCATGAGGGGGATCTCCGATCTCGGCACGCGCCTGCCCGAAATCCGCGTCCCTCCGCCCGGGCCTGCATCGAAGGCCATGGCCGGACGTCTCGCGTCGGTGGAGTCCCGCAACGTGACCCACCTCTCGGAGGATTGGCCGATCTTCTGGGAGGAGGCGAGGAGCGCCAACGTCCGTGACGTGGACGGCAACGTCTACATCGATCTGACCAGCGCCTTCGGCGTAGCGCTCCTGGGCCACGGAAGCCCGGCACTCCTCCGGGCTCTGGAGGGACAGAGGGGGCTGGTGCATGGGATGGGCGACGTCCACCCCCCGGCGAAGAAGCTGGAGCTGTTGGAGCGCCTGGCCTCCGTCAGTCCCTGGCCCGATACCCGTGTCGTGCTCTCGGGATCGGGTTCGGAGGCCGTGGAGACGGCGCTGAAGACGGCTCAGCTCGCCAGCGGTCGGCCGGGGATCCTCGCCTTCCGGGGCGGCTACCACGGACTCACTCTCGGTTCCCTCGCCGTCACCGAGCGGAGCCACTTCCGCGCCCCCTTCGCCGAGCGGGTCTACGGAGGCGTCGCATTCGCGCCCTTCCCCGATCCGGTGCGTGAAGGGGAGAAGGCGGCCGCCCGCTCTCTCGAGACCGTGAAGGCTCTCCTGGACGCAGGGGCCCCCAATGGCGATCCCATCGGCACGCTCGTGGTGGAACCGGTGCAAGCCCGGGGCGGCGCGCGGATTCCGCCACCGGGATACATGGCGGGGCTGACGGAGCTGGCCTCCCAGCACGACGTGCTCGTCGTCGCCGACGAGATCTTCACGGGGATGGGCCGCTGTGGCTCCCTCCTCGCATCCGCCCGGGTGGGACTGGAGCCGGACCTCGTGTGCGTGGGAAAGGCGCTGGGGGCCGGGCTGCCCATCTCGGCGTGCATGGCGCCCGCGGAGATCATGGACGCCTGGCCCGAAAGTGACGGAGAGGCCATCCACACCAGCACCTTCCTCGGCCACCCCCTGGCGTGCGCCGCGGCTCTGGGCGTGCTGGAGGAGCTGGAGACGGGCGACGTCCGGCCGCGCGCCCGTGCGCTGGGAGCCACATTGGTGCGTCGACTGGGAGATCGGCTGGAGCGACTCCCAGCCGTCGGGGAGGTCCGTGGCCTCGGACTGCTCGTCGGGATCGAGCTGGTGGAGCCGGGCAGCATGAGGCCCAGAGAGGGTGCTGCGGCACGGCTCGCCCGAAGCGCGTTGCGGGAGGGGCTGATCCTCCTTCCCGCCGGAGACCATGGCCACGTCGTGCAGCTCACGCCGCCGGTGACGGTCACCGACGATCAGGTCGGGTTCGTGGTCGAGGCGCTGGATCGTTGCCTCCAGGCGTTGCCGTGAACCGATCCCCGCGGGTGGCGGCCGTGGGAGGCGGACTCGCGCTTCTGGCACTCCTGGGCCTGCTGTTGGTCCTGCAGAGGCCGCGGGTGGAGCGCTCCGGGGAGGGAGCTACCGGAACGCTTCCGCCGGTGACGACGGAGGCGGAGGAGTCTCCGGAGGCGTCGCAGGGAGCTCCGGCGATACCGATCCTCCTGGTGCCGGGTTGGCTCGACACCGCCAGGGATCTGGCGGCCCTGCGGATCCGCCTCCTCGGCGCGGGGTGGCCGGCGGACCACGTCGAGGCCGTCACCTTCGAGGAGCCCACGGGGAGCAATCGGGTGCATGCCGACGAGCTCGCGTCGGCCGTCGATGGCCTCCTGGCCCGCACGGGGGCCGAGGAGCTGGACATCATCGCCCACAGCATGGGTGGACTGGCCACCCGCTGGTATCTGAGCACCCGCCCGCAGCCGCCGGTCCGAAAGGCGATCTTTCTCGGGTCGCCTCACCGGGGAACGCTGGCGGCCCATCTCGCATGGGGAGACGGGCGGGACGAGATGATGCCCGACAGCCCGTTCCTGGACACGTTGAACACACGGGCCCCGGCCCCCGGGGGCGTCGAGGCGCTCACCATCCGAACGGCGGTGGACACCCATATCGTCCCGGGCGAGAGCGCGACCCTGCCCGGCGTTCCCGACTACGAGCTCTGTTGTCCGACCCATCCGGGCCTTCTGAGGGACGACGAGGTCTTCGCCCTCATCCTGGACTTTCTTGAGGGAGCGTGAAGGAGGAGATCTCCGGGCGGCTCCGTAGGGCGCCGAGGGAGACTCAGTGTCGACCGAAGGAGGTGGCGAAGTCGATCTGCTCGGCGAGATCCAGGTCCTTCTCGGTGATGCCGCCGGCGTCCTCTGTCGTCAGAACGAGGACGACCGTGCCGTCGCGCACCTCGATGCCCGGGTGATGTTTGTGGCTGTCGGCCAGCGTCGCCACGCGGTTCACGAAGACGATGGAATCCCGAAAATGTGAAAACTGAAACTCTTTCATGAGGGCGTTGGAGCGCCGTTTCCAGCCCTCACGATCGCTCAGCCATCCCCGGATGGATTCCGCTTTCAGCTTCCTCTTGGTTTCGGCCCCCGGCATTCCTTCGCTCCGTCGTCGCACAGGTTTCGGCGCGGGCCCTCAGACCCCGGTGCACGTCTTCTCTCCGCCGTGTTCACCTCCAAGGACCCCCACACCGAGTCGATCGTTGAGCGGTCTTCTGGATGTCGCCGCAGGGGTTGAGTTGCTCGAGACCCTTGGGTACACTTGGGGCTCCCTGACAGGGGAGTAGGACCACGCCCCCATCGTCTAGTGGCCTAGGATATCGCCCTCTCACGGCGAAGACCGGGGTTCGAGTCCCCGTGGGGGTATTGCCGGACGGCCCGGGTGCGCAACCGGGGCCCGACGCCTGCCGGTCGCTTAGCTCAGCTGGTAGAGCGCTACGTTCACATCGTAGATGTCGCAGGTTCGAGTCCTGCAGCGACCACTCGTGCCCGTCGAGACTGCTCAGGTCCGGGCCAGAGCTCCAGCGGCCACGATTCCAAGGGCGACGCCGCCCACACCGAGGACGACCGACCCGGCCACGTACGCGACGGCACGAGCCCCGTCGCCCGCTCGCGCCAGGATCAACGCTTCGTAGCTGAACGTGCTGAAGGTGGTGAAGGATCCGAGAAAGCCGATGGCCACCAGCTGACGCAGCTGGCTGGACGAGCTGAAGGATTGGAGCCAGATCATGGCGAAGCCCAGGGCGATCGATCCGGCCACGTTCACGGCGAACGTCCCCCAGGGGAACGTCGCTCCTGCCACGTTTCGGAGCCACTCCGTCGCCAGGTAGCGGGCGATGGCGCCCAGAGCTCCTCCGACGCCCACCACGAGGAGCGGCATTCAGTCGTGCTCCGCCGTATCCGGTGCGGCGATCTTCCTTGCCATGCCGTGCGCTCCTCCGTTCAACGCCGGCTCGGCGCGCCCCGACCCTGCTCCAGGAAGCTCTCGATGGCCCCGGCGATCTCCTTGGGCGCATCTTCCTGGATGTAGTGCTTCGCGTCCAGCCGAGCCAGCTCGGCGAGCTTGAAGATCTCCCGGAATCGCTCCACGTACGTGCGGCCGAACATGGGGTCCAGCATGCCCCAGGTGAGGAGCAGGGGCACGTTGGCGAGACGGTCTTCGACGTCCCGCTCGAGCGCCTCCAGCCAGGGCCTCGAGCGCATCAGCTGAACGGGGAACTCGGCGGCGCCCATGCGGCTCCGGGGCGTGGGCATGGCTTCCCGGTAGTGTTCCATGACTTCCGGTGCCAGTGGATGCTTCACGCCCAGCGGCATGAC
>JAWVZK010000059.1:0-15179 GCA_033722275.1 Longimicrobiales bacterium
CCAGGAGGCGGCGATCCATGTCCCATGCGTTCCGCGTGAGGGCGAAGACATCGGGATAGATGTCATCGAAGCTCACCAGTCGACGATCGTATTCCCGAGCCACGCGCTTGAGAAAGCCGTCGAAGCGCACGAAGGCCTGATCCCGGTCCCTGGGAATCACACGCCACACGACCCCGTCGTCCACGTCGAAACGAGCCCAGAGATGGTTGTTGTGGCTCCGGTCCCGGTCCCCGACCAGAAGGTCGACCATACGGGCCCTGAGCAGCTCCGCGGCGTCCACGCGATGCCGGGGGTTCTCCTCGAGCTCCTCGAAGAGCTCATCGGTCTGCACGATGTCCCGGGATCCGGCGAAGCCGCGGGACCCGTCGGGCCCGTCGTCGGGACGCTCCTCGGCCAGCACGAGCATCCCCGCGAACTCCCTCCTGAACGCCCCCAGGCCGGGGTCGTCGGCGACGACCGCGAAGGTGGGCTCCGTGTGGAGCACGCCCACCGCCTCCAGGAGACGCGCGACGACCGGAGCCCCCGTGGGATGGAAGGAGGACACCTGATCCTGGATGATCCCCTCCAGAACCGACCCCTGGAGATCCTCGAACTCCACCGGCGACTTGTCCACGGAGCGGAAGACGTACCGACGTCCACCCCCGGCGTCGAGATGCAGCGTCCGGGTGGTCATCCCTCCGCCGAGGCGATTCGGCGTCACTCCACCCCGGTACGTGAAGAGATCGACCACGGGGACCGTGATCGCAGCGGTCCAGACGTCGCGATATCCCGAACCGAAGAGGGCGCGGTAGGTACCGCCCGCCTCGTACAGGGCCCCTGGCGTGACCGTCACGCTGTCGGTACCCACCGGCGGAGGAGGCGTGATCTGTGCCGTCGCCGGGAGGGCGGCCCGCCCGAAGAGCGCGACGCCCGCCAGACACGCTTCGAGGAAGCGGCTTGCGCTCGGCGACCTCCGCGGTCGTGTCACGACCACGTGCCGCTCGTCTGTCCTTGGGTCCGTGGGGTCCGTGGGTTCATCGCGTGAGTGCGCGCGAGTCGCGGACGACGCTCAAGAGCATGGAGGGCATCATGAGACGTCGCCCCTCCGCGCAGCAAGTGGCGCGCGCGCCCACGAGCCGCGCGGCGGCCGACGTGTCTCCGGATGGGAGGCGGCATTAGCTTGGGCGCCCGTGATCCTCCCCCGCGACCCGAGCCCAGGACGCCAACGTGACTCCTCGCCAGACGAGCAGACCGATGGAGTACACGCTCCAGGATCGGGAGCTCAGCTGGCTTCACTTCAACGGACGCGTTCTGCAAGAGGCCGAGGATCCGTCGGTCCCCCTCTTCGAGCGCCTCTTCTTCTGCGGGGTCTTCTCTTCGAACCTGGACGAGTATTTTCGGGTCCGTGTCGCCTCGCTGCGCAGTCTCCTTCGGCTGGGCAAGGGGGACGTGGACAAGCTCGGCATCGATCCCCATCGGCTCCTCCACGAGATCCATCGCCTGGTGCTGGCCCAGCAGGAGCGGTACGGCGGGATCCTGAGGGAGATCTTCCGCGAGCTGGCCGAAGTCGGCATCCACGTCGTGACCCAGGAGACGGTCTCGGAGGACCACGGGGCGTTCCTGCGCGAGAGCTTCCGCGACTCCATCCGTCCCCTCCTGGATCCCCTGCGCCTGGACGGCGGGGAGCAGCCTCCCTTCCTGGAGAACCGCGCGATCTATCTCGTGGTGGAGCTCTGGGAGGCCGACGCGACCCGCTTGGACTCCTGGGTCCCGGACTACGCCCTCGTGGAGGTGCCGTCGCGTGTCCCCCGGTTCGTGACGCTCCCCTCGCTCGGAGACCGGCACGAGGTCATGTATGTCGACGACGTCATACGCTACAACCTCCCGGAGCTCTTTTCCCGCCACGAGGTGGGGCGATCGTGGGCGGTCAAGCTCACTCGCGATGCCGAGCTACCCGTGGAGGACGAGTTCGAAGGAGATCTGGTGGAGGCCATCCGCCGGAGCTTGGGTCGGCGGTCCGAGGGTGTGCCCAGCCGGTTCCTCTACGACATGCGCGCGCCCTACGTCGTGGTTCACCGGCTGCAACGACGCCTGGGGTTGGACGAGGAGGATCTGGTGCTCGGGGCGCGCTACCACAACCTGAGCGACTACATGTCCTTTCCCCGCTTCGGTCTCCGCGAGCATGCCTACCCGGAGTGGCCTCCGCTGGCCCATCCCGTGCTGGAGGGAGTCGACTCGATCCTGTCGGACGTCCGGGAGCGCGACCGCGTGGTCCACTTTCCCTATCAGTCCTTCGACTACGTGCTGCGCTTCCTGGAGGAAGCGGCGGGGGATCCACGGGTGGAGGAGATCTGGCTCACCGTCTACCGGGTCGCCGGCGACTCGGCGGTCCTGACGGCGATCCTGGACGCCGCCCGTGCGGGCAAGAACGTGACCACCTTCATGGAGGTGCAGGCGCGCTTCGACGAGGAGTCGAACCTCGCGTGGGGAGACCGCCTGGAGGCCGCCGGGGTCCGCACCCTCTACTCCATGCGCGGGCTGAAGGTGCACGCCAAGATCGCTCTCGTGGTCCGGCGAGAGGAGACGGAGCGGAAGCGCTACGCCTTCGTCGGCACGGGCAACTTCAACGAGAAGACGTCGAGGATCTATGCGGATCACGGCGTCTTCACCTCCGACGAGCGCATCACCCGGGACGTGGAGCAGGTGTTTCGCTTCCTCGCCGGAGAGATTTCCGAGCCCGAGACCGAGCATCTCCTGGTGGCCCCGTTCACGCTGCGCGAGGGGTTCTACGACC
Organism: Longimicrobiales bacterium; assembly: GCA_033722275.1. Taxonomy (GTDB): domain Bacteria; phylum Gemmatimonadota; class Gemmatimonadetes; order Longimicrobiales; family Gaopeijiaceae; genus UBA2589. The sequence goes on from JAWVZK010000059.1 coordinate 2,774, forward strand.
TCATCGCCCACGAGGCCGGGCGTGCGGAAGCCGGCGAACCCAGCGGCATGACTCTGAAGATGAATGCCCTGGAGGACGAGAAGATCATACGCCGCCTCTACGAGGCGTCGAGAGCCGGCGTCCCCATCGACGTCATCGTCCGGGGCATCTGCCGTCTCGTACCGGGAAGACCGGACCAGAGCGAGACCGTGCGCGCGCGCAGCATCCTCGACCGGTATCTGGAGCACGCTCGCATCTACCGTTTCCACCACGACGGCGAGGAGCGACTGTACCTCGCCTCGGCGGACTGGATGAAACGCAACCTCTCACGCCGGGTGGAGGTGGCCATGCCCCTGTACGACGCCGAGGTCCGGCGCCAGATGGGGGCTCTCCTGGAGATCCAGCTCGCCGACAACACCAAGGCCCGGCGGCTGGATTCCGAAGGCGCCAACGCCTACCTGGCGCGCGAAGAGGGGGAGGAGCCGATCCGCGCACAGGCGGCGTTCCGAGGCTTCCTGGCCGATCTGTCCTAGCGCGGACACGAGGCTCGACGGAGCGTCGGTGTCGCGGCGTCCTCGATCCGGTCCCTCCATCACCTCGTGCGTCGCCGGTGCCATCGTTTCATCGTTTCAAGAGCCCGAAAGGACGCGGGTCCGGGGATCGTCCGGCCGGTCCGGCCTCCACCCGCCCTACGACCCCTCGTCCTCCTCCTTCCGCTGATCGTCCGGGCAGTACCAGGTGGCGCGCCCCGAGACACGCATCTTCTCCAGAGGGGCCCCACAGTTCGCACACGTGCCCTCCGGATGCCGATGCGGAAGGAGGAACCAGTCGGGCACGTCCTCGGAGCCAGCATCGATTGCGGCCTCGAGCACCCGACGCATCTGCGCATGGACGGCCCGGACCGCATCGGCGGCGAGGGAGCGGGGTTCGGCTCTCGGATGGAGCCGGCTCTGGAAGAGGATCTCGTCGGCGTAGACGTTTCCGATCCCCGCCACCAGACCCTGATCCATGAGCGCACCCTTGAGGGTGCCCCGCTTGTCCTTCAGGGCGGCCCGCAGGCACTCGGCGTCGAAGGCATCGTCCAGGGCGTCGGGTCCGAGCCCCTCCTCGTCCACGTAGGCCTCGGGGCTCTCCACCCAGCCGATGGATCCGAGCCTTCGGGGGTTGATGAAGGCCAGGTGCCCGCCGCCCTCGAAGTCCAGGCGGAGACGAGTGTGCTCGGGATCCGGCCCTTCGGCGTCGCCGTTCTCGAAGTACTTCAGGTCCCCGGTCATCCCGAAGTGGAGTCGGAGCCAGTCCTCGTCCTCCACCGAGACGAAGAGCTCCTTGCCATGGCGCCGGCTGCCGACCAGAGCGCGTCCGTTCAGGTGTCGCCGGAGCGTGCGCGCCGAGACGTCGCTCAGCGTGTGCTCGGCGCTCAGATATACGTGGCGGACGGTCTGGTGCAGAGAGGTGGCGTCGAGATACTCCTTGAGACCTTCGACGTGGGGAAGCTCCGGCATGGAACGTGGCCTGTGAGCCTCCGGGAGACGCCGCCCCCGGAGGCCGCGGAGCGCCGGGGGACGACTACCCGATTTCCGCGAAGAGCTCGTCGGCGACCCCCTTCGGAAGCTGATCGCTCAGATGCTTCATCTGTCCCGGATCCACCTTCGACTCGAGCAGCTCCATGACGGCGCGGGTCCCTTCGGCCACCCGAACCGCCGTGAGGCCCGGGGTGCCCCCGAGACTCTCCTTCACGCGTTCGTAGAAGACGTCCGCGGTCTCGTAGTCGTTGGGCGCCAGCGCCGGTCGCCACCCCTCGTAGTAGAAACCGCGCACCATCATGGGCAGTTGGGCCGCGAAATGCGTGGCCTCTTCCACCGTCATGCGATCCCGGAGGGCATGGAGGACGGCCCGAAGATACGAGTACGCCTGCTCCGGGGCCTCGAAAACCGTCGAATTCGAGAGCTCCTTGATCCACTCCTGCGTCTGCTGCGTCGCTCTCCTGAGCTGCGGTACGTTGACGTGCTCCGACATCTTCGACCTCCTATTCGGTCGTCGTGGCGATTGCCTCTCCACCCGACTCTATCGCGCAAGACCGATGCCACGGCGTGGCGGGATCCGAGAGGAGCCTCGACCGCATCGGGGGTGCGAAGGGCTCATCCGGATTCATACGCCTTTCTTACGATCTCTCGGTAGAAGTGCCGGGACGAGCCTTCTACGCTTCGAGTGACGGATTTCCTCTCGACACCCCGGCCTTCGATGACCCCTGGCCTTCGCCCCTTCCTCCTGCTCGTCTCCGCCCTGGGTCTCGCCGCGGCCTCCGGGTCCGGACCGCTGGCCGCGCAGGAGGACCAGAACCGGCCCAACGTCTTTCTCGACTGCGAGGGACGGAATTGCAACGACCAGTATTTCCGCACGGAGATCGGCTGGGTGAACTGGGTGAACGACCAGGCCGTCTCCGACGTGCATGTCATTGTCACCAGCACGTCCACCGGCGCGGGAGGGCGTGAGTACCAGCTCGACTTCATCGGTGTCGATACCCCGGATTCCTACGAGGACCAGCTCCTCATCCAGTCCCTTCCCACCGACACGGAGCGCGAGCAGCTCGATGCCCTCGTGGAGGCCCTCGGCGCCGGGCTCCTCAGGTTCGCCGCATCCACCGGCTACCGGGGACTGGTCGACCTCGTCGGCACGGAGGCCGAAGGCGGAGCGCCCGGGCGCCTCGTGTCGCAGGACGAGGTCGACGACCCCTGGAATCTGTGGGTCTTCCGCATCAACGCGGACGGCGACCTGGAGGGGGAAACCTCCGAGAAGACCCAGCGGTGGAGCGGCAGCCTCAACGCGTCCCGCGTCAGCCCCACCTGGAAGGTCAATCTCAATGCCCGCTTCAGCTACGAAGAGCAGGAGTTCGAGCTCGAGGAGAGCACCTTCTACAGCACCCAGACCGACTGGGGATTCAATCAGCTTCTGGCCTATGCGCTCGCCGACCACTGGTCGGTGGGCGTGACCGGCCAGCTCGCACGTCTGCCCCGTTTCAATCAGGAGCTGCGGGCGGAGGTCGCGCCGGCCATCGAGTACAGCTACTTCCCGTACGCCGAAGCCACGCGACGATCCCTCACCGCCTTCTACAAGATCGGTCCCGCGTACCGCGATTACTTCGAACCCACCATCTACGACAGCACGACGGTGGAGACGCGATGGGAGCAATCCCTTGAGCTCGAGCTTTCCCAGCGTCAGACCTGGGGCGAGGCGGGCATCACGATGACCGGCTCCCACTTCCTCCACGACTTCGAACTCAACAACCTCTCGATGCGTGGCGACATCGAGCTTCGGATCTTCCGGGGCTTCAGCGTCAACGCCCGCGGAGAGATCGAATGGGTGAACGACCAGATCTACCTGCCGGTGGAGGACGCCACCGACGAGGAGACGCTGCTGGAGCTCCAGCAGAGAGCCACCGACTTCAACTACGAGATCAGCGTCGGGTTCTCCATCCAGTTCGGCTCCATCTTCAACAACGTGGTGAACAACCGCTTCCGGGGACGGGGCTTCCGGGGCTTCGGACGCCGCTTCGACTTTTTCTAGGGCAGTCGGAGGTACGAACGCACGGGGAGGCTGGCGCGCTCCCCCAGGCGTTCCCTATTGTTGCTTATCCGCCGTGACCCCGCCTCGACGCGACAGTGTCTCATGGTCCGCCTACGTCCTTTCCCCCTCGTCTTCCTGTCGGCGACGGTCCTGGGAGCGCAGGGGGGACTCACCGCCCAGCCGCTCGGGGCGCAGGAGTCTCTGACGCTCGACACGCCCGTGGCCGGTGAGCTGAGCCGAGCAGACACCACCGAGACGCCGGGACAGATCTCCAAGGTGATCCCGTTGGAGGTGGCACCGGGAACCCGGGTCGAGATCTCTCTCGAGAGCGGATCGTTCGACGCGTACGTGGCCCTGGCGGAGATCGTGGAGGATGGATTCCGGATCGTCTCGCAGAACGACGACCACCCAGGGTTGGCGACGAGCACCGACGCCCTGACGCGCTACATTCCAGAGGAGGGTTTGGAGTACGCCGTGTGGGTGGGAAGCTACGACGGATCGGGCACCGGACCCTTCACGCTCAGAGCCGTCGCCGCCGCGCCGGGGGACCCCTTCGTGATCCCCCTCGAGGTGGGTGCCTGGGTCGAGGGCGAGCTCGACGCGGACGACGCCCTGGATCCCACGGGCGCACCCGTGGAGGCCTTCGACTTCGAGGCGTACGCGCTCGAGCGCGTCATGGTCCTGGCCGAAGGCGCGGTGATGCCCTCCCTTCGAGTGGTGGACGCCGGATCCGGAGACGTCCTCTCGGAAGCCGAGCCCGAGGAGAGCCGGACCCTCCTCGACTGGTTCCCTCCGGCCGACGGCGTCTACCGACTCGAGGTGGTCTCGAGCGAGGGCCGAGACGGACGCTTCGCCGTGCGACTCTGGAAACCCTCGTTGACCGACGCGGAGCTACACGGCCTCCGGGTGGACTCTCTGGTCCATCATCCGGTCTATGGATTCCGCTTCCCGTCCCCGAGCGAGAATCTCTTCTTCTTCCGAGGCGTCGAGAATCCTCACCGTCTCTACGTCGACGGTGTATCCCACAGCTGGTATCTGACGGACGATGCTGGCGTTCGCGTCGCCGTCCTGCTCACCCGGCTCTTCGAAGCCCTGACCGATTCCGACTTCGACGAGATCTCGACCAACTTCCTCTCGAATCTGGCCCCGGGCGCCGCGTCGAGGGTGAAGAAGGACGGCGACCGCTCGGCTCGCATGGTCCTGCCTCGATTGGAAGGTGGAATCGAGTCACGCTGCATCGGAAGCCATCCGGATGATCCGGCTCCGGGGCGAATCCTCTGCGTTACCGTGATCGGAGCCAGCGGGGCGTCCGCCGCTTCGGCGATCGTGGACGGGATGTCCCTGCGATGAGGCGATCCGGGCTCCGGCGCTGGTGGGCGAGGATGGGGATCGCGGGTCTGTGCGCCTCGGCGCCTTCGCTCGCCGTGTCGCAGGAATCGCTGTCCCCGGGAATGGAGCTGAACGCCGCGCTGGAGGTCTCCGACCCCGTCGACGAGAGCGGCTACGTGCACGATCTCTTCATCGTGGACGCTCCCGCCGACCGGCGGATCGTGGTGACGGTCGAGTCTTCCCGGTTCGATCCATTCCTCGAATGGGGAGTCGTGCGTGACGGCCGGTTCGAGTCCTGGGGCGGGGTCGACGACAGCGAGGGCCTGCCGTCTCCCACCGACGCGCGGCTCTTTCTCGACGTCGACCCTCCTTCGTTCCAAGGGGCGACCCCCGCCCTGCGGGTGAGCAGCGTCGCGGGAGGGCCAGGCGGCGTCTATCGCATCAGGATGGAAGAGGCCGAGGGAGGGACGCTCGACGTACGCCGGATGGACTACGGCTCCCAGACGTCGGCGAGCCTCACCGAAACCGACGCCTTGCGGGGACATCGCTTCGTCGACGTGTATCTCTTCCGCGGTGAAGTGGGCGAGCGAGCGCTGGTCGCCCTGGAGGCCGAGTACGACGCCTTCCTGATGCTGAGCCCTCCGCCCGACCCCCCGGCAGGCATGGGACCCTGGGAGAACGACGACGACTTCGGGGGGACGGACGCCTTCCTCGAGATCGACATCCCCGTGACGGGGGAGTACGAGATCGTCGTCACGTCCTTCAGCCAGGAGCGAGGGCGATACACCCTCCGGCTCTGGGATGAGCCGTCCCTGGCACCGGCCCTCGGGGGCGACTCCGACGATCTCGCGGCCTGGGGCGCGGGGCAGCGGCTCTCCCGGGCATCCGCCGACCGGTTCGGGATCAGCTTCACCGAGGACGAGCGCGGTCCACTCCACGTCGTGGAGGGGGCGGTGGAGAACGGACAGGTGGGCTTCCGCTTCCCCGCTCCCGTGCCCGCCCTGTCTCCTTCGCCTTCTCTGGCCGAGGAGATCAGCGGAGCCGACCTGCCCCCCAACATGGCGACCTGGGGCCTGGCCAGCGCGGACGACCGAACCCAGATCATCGTTCTCGGGATCCGGAGCCTGGGACCCGTCACCCGAGCGATGCTCGAGATGATCTCGGCCGACGCGCAGACCAGCCTGGCTGCTGATTCAGGCTTCGGTCAGGGCGTGGAGACGATCTTCGAGGAGTTCTCCTGGGAGGATCGTACGTATGAGCTCGGATTCACCGGTACCACCACCGGCGTATTCGGTCTGGACGAGCCGGAACGCGCGAGAGGAGAGCTGTACTGCCGGGGCACGGACGAGGCGACGAGTCCAGGGATCCTGATCTGCCTTCTCGGTCTCTCCAGAGACGATCGATCGTTCCTGCACGCCTTCGAGGAGCTGGAGATCGGCTGATCCCCCGACCACCAACGTCGTGGCCGGGCGGGGCGGCGGTCCGAGACTTGGGGGAACCGGCCGCGCTCAAAGCTCGAAGCTCTCGCCACGGGCCGGAGCATGGCCCCGCGCATATCCCTTGTGGAAGAGCGCGTCCTGCAGCGCGAGCTGACGCGCCGGGTCGCCGTGGACGAGGAAGAGCGTCTTCATCCGGGCCGGATCCATGTGCCCGACGAAGTCCACGAGCTCCGGCTCGTCGGCGTGGGCCGAGTACGAGTTCATCACCTCCACCTCGGCCCGCAGGCGATGGGGCTCCCCGAAGATCTTGATCTCCCGTCGGCGCTCGACGATGCGTCGCCCGAGGGTGTGGGGCGCACAGTAGCCGACGATCATCACGGTGTTCCGGGGATCCTCGACGTTGTTGCGGAGATGATGGAGGATGCGACCGGCCTCGGCCATCCCCGAGGCCGAGATGATGACCATGGGCAGCCGTGAATCGTTGAGTCTCTTCGACTCGTCGACGTCCCGGATGTAGGTGAGCCGGTCGAAGCCGAAGGGCCTCGGATCGGTCTCCATGTATTCGAGCAGCTCCTGGTCGTAGCACTCAGGGTGTCGGCGGAATACCTCGGTCACGTTCACGGCCAAAGGACTGTCGACGAAGACCGGGATCTCCGGGAGCCGTCCTTCGTTGGTGAGTTGATCGAGCCGGAACACGATCTCCTGGGTCCGCCCCACGGCGAAGGCCGGGATGATGACCTTGCCGCCCCGCCCGGCCGTCGCTCCCACCACCCGGGCGAGGCGATCCTTGGCCCGGTCGGGTGGCTCGTGGGTGCGGCCACCGTACGTGGACTCGCAGATGAGATGATCGCAGTCCTCCATGGGCTGGGGATCCCGGAGGATCGGGCGGTCCGGACGACCCACGTCTCCGGTGAACCCGACAGTGACGTCCCGTCCGCCCTCCCGGAGCGTCAGATGCATGGAGGCCGAGCCGAGGATGTGCCCCGCGTCGCGGTACTCCACTTCGAGGCCCGGGAGAGGGTCGAAGCGCTCTCCGTAGCCCACGTCGACGAAGTGCTCCATGACCCCCACAGCATCTTCCTGGCCGTAGAGGGGCTGGATCCGCTCCTCGCCCGTCCGTCGCTCTCTGCGGTTCACCCACTGGGCGTCCTTTTCCTGGATGAACGCGCTGTCGGCGAGCATGGAGGAGCAGAGGTCCCGCGTGGCCGGCGTGGCGTAGACCCTGCCCCGGAACCCCTCGCGCCACAGCTTGGGGAGGAGCCCGGAGTGGTCGATGTGGGCGTGGGAGAGGAGCACGGCGTCCACTTCCGCCGGTCGGGCCGGGAACTCGCGGTTCAGCCTCGCGGCTTCGGCTCGTCGTCCCTGATACAGCCCACAGTCCATGAACAGACGGCCGCCCTCGTACTCCAGCATGTGAAGAGACCCGGTGACGGTCCGAGCCGCCCCCCAGAAGGTGAGCTTCACAGGCGGCTTCAGACGCCGTACGGCCCGAAGAGCAGATTGCCCGACGCCTCGGCGTCGGTGCCCCGATAGAAGACGCCCGTGATCTTCAGGAGCTCGGCTCGGGAGATCTGGCCGTCACCGTCGGCGTCCAGCTCGACGAAGACGCTGCGCGCCAGCGATACGGGGAGGCCGAAGATCCCGTAGAAGTCGGCGAACTCCGACGGACCGATGGCCTCGTTCTCGTCGAGGTCGAAGATGTCCAGGAGTCTCCGGGTCAGGACCTGGACCTCCTCCTGGTAGCGGCCGTCGTCCTCCAGCACCCGCTGCCAGTAGGCCAGCCATTCGTCCAGATCCACGCCGCCGTCCTCGTCGCCGTCGGCCTGACTTCGGAGCCCGCTCCAGAAGCGCAGGTAGGCGCTCCGCAGCGCCTCGGCCTCCCGCGAGCGGCTGTCGGCGCCGTGTAGGAGCCTGACGTTTTCCACGATCCGCTCGAAGTCGGCGGCGTCGATCCGGCCGTCGTCGTCGATGTCGTAGACCTGGAAGTACCGGATCAGCTTCTTCGTCTGCAGGTCGCTCAGCATCCGTTGCTCTCTCCTGGTGGCCTTGAGCTTGCTCGGCGGGTCGGGGGTCGATGGTCCGGGGCGGGCGCCTCGCTCCTATCCTAAGCGCACCACGACCGCGCTCGATACCTCCGGAAGCTCCAGGAGCGCCCGACGTATGTCCTCGTCCACCGGACCGTCGGCCGAGATGGCGGCCAGCGCCGCGCCTCCCTTCGAAAGCCTCGCCTGATGGTATCCCGCAATGTTGATGCCGCGGTCCCCTAGAAGCGTCCCCACCCGACCGATGACGCCGGGCACGTCCTCGTTCTTCAACACCACCAGCGTGCCTTCGGGGACCACGTCCACGTGGTAGTCGGCGATCCGCACGACCCGGGGATGCGCGTCCCCCAGCAGGGCACCAGCCACACGGAGATTCCCCCGTTCGGCACCCAGGACGATCTCGACGTATTCCGTGTAGTTCGCGTGTCGGGAGAGCCGTGTCCGGGCCAGGCCCATATCCCGCTGGGACGCGAGATGGCCGGCGCTCACGACGTTCACCTGCTCGGAGCCGAGGACGTTCCTCAACAGCCCCACCAGGACGAACGCCGTCAGGGGCTCCAGCGCGTCGTCCGCGTCACCCGCATACCGCACCTCCACGTCGTGGACGGCGCCGGGCGCCAGGGCGCAGGCCAGGTGGCCGAGCGTCTGGCCCAGATGGAAGAGAGGCGCGAGGGCCTTCATCTTCTCCCCGGTGATGGCCGGCGCGTTCAGGGCTCGGCCCAGATCGCCCTCGGCCAGCGCGGCCCGGACACCTTCGGACACCTCCGTGGCCACGCGCTCCTGAGCCTCCGACGTGGACGCCCCCAGATGGGGTGTGAGCACGATGTTGGGCGCGGCGCGCAGCGCGGACTCCTCTTCCAGCGGCTCCCTTTCGAACACGTCGAGAGCGGCTCCGGCGAGTCGACCCGATCGCAGAGCTTCGGCCAGAGCCGACTCGTCCACGATCCCACCCCGTGCGACGTTCACCAGAAACGCGTTCTTCTTCATGCGCTCGAGGGCACGGGCGTCGATCATCCCACGAGTGGCGTCGGTGAGGGGCACGTGGAGAGAGAGGACGTCCGCTCGCTCCAGCACCGCGTCCAGGTCCTCAGCTCGCTCCACCCCGAGATCCTCCGCCCTCTCGCTGGTGAGATACGGATCGAAGGCCACGACCCGCATTCCGAAGGCCTGGCAGCGTCGGGCCACCTCCCCACCGATCCGACCGGCCCCGACGAGGCCGAGGGTGCGACCCCGGAGCTCCACCCCCTTGAACCGCGACCGCTGCCAGGCGCCCTCGCGCATGGACGCGTCCGCTTCAGAAACCCTCCGAGCCAGGGCCAGGATGAGCGCAAGCGTCAGCTCCACCGCCGATACGGTGTTCCCCGCCGGCGCGTTCAAGACGGCGATGCCCCGCTCGGTCGCGGCGGCAAGATCGATGTTGTCCACCCCCACGCCGGCCCGCCCGATGACCCGGAGGGCGGGGGCCTCGGCGAGGAGGTCGGAACGTACCTTCGTGGCGCTTCGGACGATGAGACCGTGACTCCGGCGAAGAACGTCCCGGAAGGCGGCTTCCGAAGAGTCGTCGATCCTGACCACTTCGAAGCGGTCGTCGGAGTGGAGGGCGTGGAGGCCGGACTCGGAGACCTTGTCGGTGACGAGGACCGTGAATCCCTCGGAGGTCACGACAGCACCTCCTCGAGAACGCCCAACAACTCCTCGAGCTCGGGCAGCGTGTGGTCGCCCATGTGTCCGATCCGGAAGGACTCGGGCTTGAGCTTGCCATAGCCGCCCCCGATGACCCATCCCCGGGCCGCCACCGCCTCCGTCACCTCTGGGCCGGTCCGACCCTCGGGCGTGCGGATGGCGGTCACCGCCGGAGAACGATGTCCTTCCGGGGCCATCACCTCGAGCCCCACGCCCTCGGAGCGCATCTCCCGAACCCACGTCCCACAGCGCTCCGCCATGGCACGGTGACGCGCCCAGCGGGACTCCATCCCCTCGGCGATCATCCGGTCCAGCTGCACATCCAGCGCGAACAGAACCGACAGAGCGGGGGTGGTGGTGGCCTGGTCCTTCGCATGATTGCGAGCGAAGAACTCCAGATCGAAATAGTAGCCCTTGCGAGGCGCCTCCGCGGCCCGCTCCATCATCCGACGGGAGGCGACGCCGAACGCGAGCCCCGGCGGGAGGGCGAAGGCCTTCTGAGAGCCGGTGAGGACGAAGTCGAGGCCCCAGTCGTCAGGGCGGAGCTCGGCGGCGCCGAAGCCGGTCACCGAGTCCACCAACACCAACGCGTCGCTCTCCTTCCGAACCGCGGCGGCGAGGGCCTGGACGTCGTTCAGGACTCCGGTGGACGTTTCGGAATGCACCATGGTGACGGCGTCGTACCCGGCATCGCCCACCCGCCGCGCCACCTCCTCTGGATCGTGGGCCCGACCCCAGGGCACCGCCACTTCGTCGACCGAGAATCCACACGCCCGGGCGATGTCCGCGAACCGTTGGCTGAAGGCCCCGTTCACCAGCGAGAGGACACGGTCCCGACCCGCGTTCCGCACGGCCGCTTCCATGAGCCCCGTGGCCGACGAGGTCGCCACGAACACCGGACGTTCGGTGAAGAAGACCTCTCCCAGGCGTCGATGGATGCGTCTCATGAACGCCCGGGACTCGGCACCGCGGTGCCCGATCATGGGGCGGGTCTGGGCTGCCAGGACCCGTGGATGGACTTCGGTGGGACCCGGGAGGAAGAAACGGCCGTACGGGCGGCCTTCGCTGGCTCGATGGCTTGGGGACAAGGGCAACTCTTCCGGGTCTTGCTCGATCCGGAAGCCTGTTGGATTCACGCTTCGCAGGTCCGCGCGCCGCTCGCGTCCCTTCGGCGAGGGCGAGAGGGAAGTCTACTCAATCGTCGGATGATTCCCAGTGCCTCCGGGGAAGATCAGGGCGGAGACGGCGGGTGCTCACCTAGGCTCGCCAGGCGTCCTTCCATCTGGTGTAGTGGACCGCCGAGACGCCGCCGCGTTCGAGCACGTCGAGCCCGGCGCCGACGCGATAGCGCTCGCGGTAGAAGAGCCAGGAGACGTTGGCCTGGACCATGAGCTTCGCGCACATGACGCATGGGCTCGCCGTGACGAAGGCCACCTTCTCCCGGAGCTGACCCGGCGCCTTCACCAAGGCGTTCATCTCGGAATGGATGCAGCCGCAGCGACCGGCTTCGTCGCTGTCGCATCGGTTCGGGAAGCCGCGAACGTTCCCGTTGTAACCGATGGCCACCACGTTCTCCAGATGCGCATCGGTGATGACCGTCCCTACCCTCAGGCGCGCACATGTCGAACGCTTGGCCAACTCCTCGGCCATGCGCATGTAGACCTCGAAGAGGGGGGGGCGATCCACCTCCTCGATCACGCCCACCACCTCGTCCACCGCTTCCTCGTCCACCTCGACCAGATTCAGCGGGTGGCGATTCTCCGGAACTCCGTCCTTGAACCGAACGGTCATCGTCGTCATCTCCAGCGGAGGCCTTCCAGGAACACCTTCGCCTGAAGGTACTCCACAGGCGCCCATGCGTCGTCCAGCGGCGGGCCGACGGCGGGGACCTGGGCCCGAGGCCGGTCCAGGTCGGGCAGCCGCCCGTGACGGAGGGTGGCGACGACCACAAGATTCTGGGTGGCGCCGGGGTCCAGGGTCGGATCGGCGAGGTAGAGGCGAACGTCCCCGAACACGGCCTCCAGCGTCGCCCGGAAGCGCTCGAGGAAGGCCCGTCCCTCACCCTCCAGGGGCGAGAGCACGTTCGCCATGAAGAGGCCGTCGGGCGCCAACCGGCGAGCCATGTCCGACAAAGCCTCCTCGGTGACCATCGTCCACGGCACCGTGAGGAGGTGGTCGAATACGTCGAGGTAGACGAGGTCGTAGGAGTCGGCCCCGTCCGGGGAGCGGAGAAAGACCCGTCCGGCCTCGTGGACGACGCGGATGCCGGGACGCTCACGTCGCCCGTACTCGAAGTAGCGCGCGGCCAGGCGGGTGACTGCGGGGTCGATTTCCACCACGTCGACCCGAAGAGGCTCCTCTTCAGCCACC
>JAWVZK010000060.1:0-15150 GCA_033722275.1 Longimicrobiales bacterium
GCCTTCGACCGGCTCACCGCTGTCGCTCTGAATAGAGCCCAGGGTGGCGAAGGCCAAGGCGCGCGCGCTGTGTGTTTCTTCACCAGCGGGGGCCTCCCGGAGTCGGGACAACGCCTCCTGGATGAGCTGCTCGGCTCGATCGAACTCACGCCGGAGGTAGCTGATGTTGGCCAGGTGCTGAAGGCTCCTCGCCAGCGTGACCGGATCGTCGCGGAAGTGCTCCCGGGCGAGCCCGACCTCTTCCTCGAAGAGGGACTCGGCCTCGTCGAGCCTCCCCAGATACGCGTAGGCCTCACCCATTCCGGCGGCGAGACGGCGCCGGAGCAGGGGCTCTTCCCCGACCTCGGTCGTGAGACGCTCGCGCCCCCGGTCCAGCAGATCTTCGGCGCTGAGCGGACCGGACGTGGATTCGTAGGGACTCGCGTCCCGGAAGAGCTCCACCAGGAAGTCGACGGCCGCCTCGGCCGTCCGCGCCTGGGCTTCGGCCCGCTCCTCGGCCCGCCGGGCCCGGAGCATCCCGGCGGTGGCCAGCGTCGCCCCGGCCACGAGTGAGACGATGACGAGAACGGCCGCGAGGACCGCGGCCCGGTTCCGCTGCACGAAGCGGCGGGCCCGGTACAGGCGGCTGGGCGGCCGCGCGGCCACGGGCTCCCTCCGCAGGAACCGTCCGAGATCCTCGGCCAGGGCCAGGGGAGTGCCGTATCGGCGGCCTCGGTCCTTCTCGATGGCCTTCATGACGATCCAGTCGAGGTCGCCCGCCAGCTCCTTCTTCAACGCGTGGAGTCCGGTGCGGCGGTGCCGCGCCACGCGTTCGGCTGCTTCCCCCAGCGTGGTCAGGCGCGTGCTGGGAGTCGGCGGATCCTTCTCGCGCACCGCATGGCCGAGGGCCGCGTCCGGCACCCGCTCGAGGTCCAGGGGAGGCGCTCCCGCCAGCAGCTCGTAGAGGATCGCACCCAGGGAATACACGTCGGTGCGCGTGTCGACGTCGAGTCCCGATCCCTCGGCCTGCTCCGGACTCATGTACTGGGGGGTGCCGAGAAGCTGACCCGCGCGCGTCACCTTCGTGCGATCGGTGAGGTCGCGGCCCATCGCCTTGGCGATGCCGAAGTCGATCACCTTGGGCACCGGCGTTCCGTCCTTGGCCGTGACGATGACGTTGGAGGGCTTCAGATCCCGGTGGATCACACCTTTCTGGTGGGCGTGCTGGACGGCGTCGCAGACCGCGATGAAGAGCTCCACCCGCTCCCGGGTGGTGAGGCGGCTCCCGTCGCAGTACGTGGAGATGGGCGATCCCTCGACGAGCTCCATGACGAAGTAGGGACGCCCGTCCTCGGTGGCTCCCGCCTCGAACACCCGAGCGATGTTCGGGTGCTCCATGACCGCCAGCGCCTGGCGCTCCGACTCGAAGCGGGCGACGATCTCGCGCGTGTCCATCCCGAGCTTGATCACCTTCAGCGCCACCCGACGGCGGATCGGATCGGTCTGCTCCCCCAGGTAGACGGTCCCCATCCCGCCTTCGCCGAGGACGTCGAGAAGCCGATACGGGCCGATGCGCTCCCGACGGAAGGCGGCCGAGGTGCTGCCCGGACGTGTGTGTCCGGGTCGGGATCGGTCCTGTCTCGAGGATCCCTCGTTCGGAGGAGATCGATCGGTGCTCATCCACGACTCCGGGCGCTCGGCTTTCCGCATAACTAGGGGGGCGGACCGTGCGCGAGCAACTCCGAGCGAGCATCCCGACGGCCTGCGAATGATGACGGAGAGAGGCCGTCGTCGGCGGGATGAGGAGGAAATGAGAGCGGGATGACGGTCACCCCCCAGAGTAGAGGCGATCGCTTCCGCAAACCCTCGAAGGAGGTCGAACATGAGAACCGACGCAGCCGTCGACCCTCGACTCGTCCGCTCCATCCCGTGCCTGGTCCTCGCGATCCTCGTGGTTGGCTGCACCGAAGGCATCGTCGAGCCGTCGGAACCGAACGCCGACCTCTCCGGTTCGTGGTCGCTCACGAAGTCCTTGCGCCACTCGGGCAGCGGGGTTTCGAACGGCGCCGTCCTGAAGGCTTTTCTTCGATTCGATCAGGACCGAGGAGGACGGATCTCGGGCACGCAGACGGACTCCGAGCTGAGCCAGGTGGCGTGCAGCTCGTACTTCGGTTGCCTCACGTCCGTGGAGGCGTGGGGAGAGGTCCGGATCTCCGGCTCCGTTCAGGGACGGGACGTGTCCCTGGAGCTGGTGGTGGATGAAGAGGGGAATCGTCGGACCTTCATCGGTGTCGTCGAGGGGGATCGGATCCAGGGAGACGGCTGGTCCGCGGAGCGGAGCGTCCGTCCGTCCGACGAAGCCACGTCGACCGGACCGCCCGGTGCCCCCACCGGCCTCTCCGCGACCATCGATTCGCCTCGACGCGAGGTGACTCTGCGCTGGACCGACAACTCCGACGACGAGGACGGCTTCGCCGTCGTGGGAAGCTGCAACGGCCACGAGGCGGAGGTCTGGGGCACGAGTCCTCCGGACCATACGAGCGGGACGGCCAGCGGGTTCTCGAGTGGAGACACGTGTCAGATCGTCGTCGTGGCCTTCCGGCGGGTCGACGACGAGGTCATCGCGTCGGCCCCCAGCAACCGGATCACCGTCCGGATCCCGTGAAACGAAACGTGGAGACGAGTGCTGGCGACCGCCTCGGAGGCCCGCCGGTCCGGTGGTCGTGGCAGCCGGCATCGTGGGAATCCATTTTGATGGCGCAGAAGCGGCCCTGGTGGCGCAGAAGCGGCCCTGCCGACGCAGAGGCGGCAGTGCGGCGCGCACATGCGAAGACTCCGTCGCTCGAGTCGGGCCAGCTCGCCGGAAGGGAAGGAGGTACGACCATGGAGACGGCAGGAGGGAGACGACGACGAACGCGCGCAAGGCAGCGCTCCACCGCGGAGGCCGCCACGACCCGGCGGCTCGCCCGAATGCTCTGCTTCACGGTGGCGCTGGCCGCATGTGATCCGACCACGGGACCGGAGGAGCAGCAGGAGGAGCAGAGCGTCGTGGCCTCGGTGAGCGTCTCACCCGAGGTGGCGACCATCGTGCCGGGGCAGAGACAGCAGTTCACGGCGACCGCACATGACGGCGACGGCCGGGAGATCCCCGGAATCTCCTTCACCTGGTCCAGCAGTGATCCGACCATCGCCAGCGTGGACGACAACGGGCTCGCCACGGGGGTGACCGACGGCACCGTTCAGGTGTCCGCCGACGTGGGAGACCAGGGACCGACGGGATCGGCTACGCTCGTCGTCGAACCCGAAGCCCGGTTCTCCGGGTCCTGGCGATCGATCAGCACGGGCGCGTCCCATACGTGCGCGCTGGACGGCGAAGGGCGGGCCTTCTGCTGGGGGGACAACTCCAATGGCGAGCTGGGCACCGGCGAGTGGGCCTTCGAGGATCAGCCGACGGCGCAGCCGGTTCGCGGCGGCCTGCAATTCGCGGCGATCAGCACCGGAGCCAACACCTGTGCGGTCGCGCCGGACGGTGCCGCGTACTGTTGGGGCTCCAACGCGAACGGTGAGCTCGGGACCTCCTCGAGCGAGTCGTGCCGGGGTGGGGACCCCTGCAGCACGGTACCCATTCCCATCGCCGATCCCGAAGGGGGTCCCGTGACCTGGCGATCCGTGAGCGTCGGATGGCGGCACGCCTGTGGGCTGAGCACCTCCGGTAACGTGTATTGCTGGGGACATAACGGCGAATGTCAGCTCGGTGATTGTGCCCTAGCGGAGGCTCATCGGCCCGTCCTCGTGGCGGACGCGGACTCGGCGGGCATGGCCGTGTCCATGCGGGGGCGGGTGCAGGCCGTGAGCACGCGCGGGTCCCACACCTGCGCCGTGCTGACCGGGAACGCCCTGGTCTGCTGGGGCACGAACTCGGACGGCGAGCTCGCCGCCGGGGGCTTCTCGGAGAACGAGTCCCCGATCATGACGGCCATCGGCCCGGATGACGTCGTCGTCGGTGGCATGCTGGGCGCCAGCGGCCACACCTGCGTCCTCGTCGGTGGCCGTGGGTTCTGCGCCGGCTCCGGGCTGGACGGCCGGCTGGGAAACGGCGGGGACACATACGACGAACCGTCGTTCGTGCCGGTGGAGGGCGGCTTGACCTGGTCGTCTCTCACCGCGGGAGACTCCCACACCTGTGGGGTCACCTCGGACGATGTCCCGTATTGCTGGGGCGACAACTACTACGGTGCCGTGGGCAACGGAACGTCCGGCATCCTGTACGACGAGACCGTCCCCGTTCCGGTGGGCACGAATGATGCCTATGCGGTGCTCTCCGCGGGATTGCAGTATTCGTGCGGCATCACCACCGACGGTCGAGCCTTCTGCTGGGGAGACAACCTGTACGGGCAGCTCGGAGACGGGACGTCGGTACAGCGCGATCTCCCGGTGCGGGTGAAGGATCCGGCGTAGCGGTGTGCCGGGCGTCAGGGGGGGACGATCGTCGGCCTCGGTGGCCCGCGGCGGCCGAGCGCCTCCGATGAGGCCGTTCCGGGGGCCCGAGCGCCCGGTCCGTCCGTCCGCGTCGCCGCCCGTAGAATGAGGATCCGAGTCTCAGTGGGAGCGGGCTCGGGCTTCGACCACAGAATCAGGACCCCATCCAATCGGAGCGACGGGAATGGCGATCAAACGCATCTGGCACGGCTGGACGACCCCGGCGAACGCCGAAGAGTACTGGAACGTCCTGCGCGCCGTCGTGATCCCCGGCATCGAGGCGAAGGGCATCGAGGGGTACCGCGGAATCGAGGTCCTGAGGCGGGATCGGGACGACGACGTCGAGTTCGTCACCATCATGACCTTCGACTCCGTCGAGAGCGTCATCGAGTTCCAGGGCGAGGACTACGAGCGATGCTACGTCCCCGAGCCGGCGCGGGCGGTCCTGGAGCGGTGGGATCCGACGGCGGCGCACTTCCACGTCCTGGCCCATCGACCGAGCTCCGACGTCGAGATGTCGGATCCCTCCGGTTCGGTGGGCCGGAAGGCGGCGGCACCGCCCGACGAGGAGCACGATGGCCCCCGGACGGGAGGCCCGTGAGGTCTTCGCGCTCGGGCCAGGCGTCCATCCCGGGCGGAGCGCGGACCACCGGCTGTGCGCGGGATTGGACGCTCCTCCCAGCCGCTGGAAGACCCGGAGCCTACGAGGCGGGGAGGGCAGGGCCCGCCGGGGGTTGGAGGCCAGACCGAAGAGAGCAGGACGTCAGCGGCGCCGTCGCCACGGCGCCAGAAGGGCTTCGACGGTCTCCCCGACGGCGTGGGCCCCCATGACCGCCCCCACCACGGCCACGCCGGCGGCGTCGGTCCCGTCGGCCACCTCCGCCGACCGCTCGACGTCGATCCCCCCGATGCCCACCACGGGCACCTCCACGGCCTCCACCACGCGCTGCAGGCCATGGAGCCCGATGACCTCACCGGCGTCGGCTTTGGTGGTGGTGGCATACACGGTACCGCACCCGATGTAGTCGGCACCCTCGGCCGCCAGACGACGAGCCACCTCCGGATCGTCGGTGGACGCGCCCACATGGAAGGGGCGACCGGACGTCGGCGCCCTCGCCGCCGCGGCCCTCACGGCGGTGACGGGCAGATCGTCGGGGCCCACGTGCACGCCGTCCGCGTCCAAGGCCAGCGCCACGTCCAGCCGATCGTTGACGAAGAAGAGGGCGTCGGCGTCCCGGACGACGGGGAGGAGGGCCTGGCCCGTCTCGAAAAGGTCCCGGGCGCTGGCGGCCTTGTCCCGGAGCTGGACGGCCGGCGCGCCTGCCTCGACGGCGGCGCGGACCACGTCCGTGAGGGACCGCGGGTGCGCCAGGTCGACGTCGGTGATCACGATGAGTCGCAGCCGGTCTCCTTCGAGGGCCGGCGTCACTGCCGTTCCCGCGCTTCGTCCTGTGCGTCGTTGTGCTCGGCCAGCGACCGGGTGAAGACATGCGACCCGTCGGGACGCGCGACGAAGAACATGAAGTCGTGGTCTTCGGGCTGGAGCGCGGCGTCGATGGCTCGGGCACCGGGAGCGCCGATGGGACCCGGGGGAAGGCCGGGGTGGGCGTACGTGTTGTACGGATCGCCCTCCACCGAGTCGATGGCCGCGTACAGGAGACGGGGTCGGTGGCCGCCGAGCGCGTAGAGGACCGTCGGATCGGCCTGAAGGAGCCATCCTTCCTCCAGGCGGTTGTGGTATACGCCGGCGATGCGAGGCATCTCCTCCACCACCCGCGCCTCCGCCTGGATGATGGAGGCCAGGGTCACCGTCTCGTGCTCCGTCCTCTCCGAGGCCTCGAGGAGCTCGCGGCGTTCGGGGGTCCACAGCTCCCGGTATCGATCCACCATCGCCTCGGCCACCGTGCGCACCGAGACCCCCTCGGCGAAGTAGTAGCTGTCCGGGAACAGATAGCCTTCCAGATCGGGCCCGGGGACGTCCAGGCTTCGGGCGAGCTCGGTGCTGGTGAGGGAGTCCAGGATCCGGGGTTCCGGCTCTCCGGTGATCTCGGCGATGCGCGGCGCCATCTGCCGGATCGTGAAGCCCTCCGGAATGGTGAGGGTCACGGTCTCCACCTCACCCCTCGTGATCCGCCGGAGGGCCGAGCGCATGGAAGAGCCCGTCTCGAGCTGGTACATCCCCGCCTTCAGGCTCCGGTCGGCCCGCCGGGCACGGACGTACAGATGGAAGAGACCGGCATTTCCCACCACGCCGTGGTCTTCGAGGATCCGGGCCACGTCGGGGAGCGTGGCTCCTGCGGGGATCTCCACGGTGACGGGCGCTCCGGGTCCATCGATGACCATCGACGCCAGGAGGACGCCCCCCACCAGCGCCACCAGGATCGCGATCCGGCTCCGCTTCATCGAGCGATCTCCGGGTTGTCCAGCCACGCCTGGAGGATGAGCTGGGCGGCGGCGGCGTCGACCCGTCCCTTCTCCTCCCTTCGGCTCTTCGGCAGACCGCCGGAACGGACGGCTCGCTCCGCCCGCACGGAGGTCATCCGCTCGTCGACGAACACCACGGGGACGTCGAGGCGCTCCGCGAGCTTCCGACCCATGGCGCGAACCTCGGCGCACCAGGCGTTCTCCTCTCCGTCGAGCCCCAGCGGCAGACCCACGACGACCCGCCCCACGTCGTGCCGGGCGCCCACCTCGGCCATCTTCTTGATGGGAGGGCGCTTGCCGGCGCGGCGCACCAGGGTCTCCAGGGGCGTGGCCAACGTGTTCGTCGGATCGCTCACCGCCATGCCGATCCGCCGCTCGCCGTAATCGATGCCCAAGGTTCGCGATCGGGTCAAGAACCGACCTCGAGAGAACTCACGAGAGCTGCTCGAGAGCCGCGTCCAGCTCGGCGCCCTCCAGGAGACGGCCGTACAGATCGTGGATCGCGGCTTCGGATCCGAAGGCGAAGGCGCAGGTCTCGTCTCCGCGAGCCCTGCAGGAGACCTCCAGCACTGCGATGGGCCCGCCCGCCAGCTCGGAGAGAATCCCCGAGAGATATCCGGAGCTGAAGCTGCAGCTGGCTTGTTCGGAAGGATCGTCCACCTCGGCCTCGGCCCAGTCCCGGGACGAAAGGACGCCCACCGCCGGGTGGACCGAAGCGTGCTCCAGCGTTCCCCAGCCCCGCTTCGAGAAGTATTCGGAGAGGCGTCGCCAGAAGGCGTCCTTGCCCAGGGAACGCGCGCCGCCGCCGGCCTCGCGCTGCAGGGCGACCGAAGCCTCCAGACCCGCCCGATGACCATTGTCGTGGAGCGCGTGTACGGCATGGAGCCTTCCCGCAGCTCCTTCCAGCTCCCGGCAAAGAGTGTTGAAGACGCCTGCCGGGAGGGCGATCTCGCGTGGAGCGCCTCCGCTCCTGCTCATGGGGACCCCCGTACGTCGCTAGATTCAATCAGGCTAATATACACAGGAACGTTGGCTGAACGTGGAGGAAGAAGGCATGAACTCGGATCAAGAGCGTGAAGCGGTGAGCTTCGTTTCCGGGCTGGTGCTCGGAGCGATCATCGGGGCGGGCGTGGCCATGTTGACCGCACCGCAGCCCGGCCGGAAGACGAGGAAGCGTATCCGGAAGCAGGCCCGGAGGATCCAGGGGTCGGCGTCCGATCGTCTGGACGAGCTCGCCGGCGACATCAAGGAGAGGGTGGACGACGCGGTGGGCGCGGCCCGGGAGCGGCTTCCCGGCTGAGCCGTAGGGGGTCGCGACCGGGAGGGTCGTCTCCTCCCTACCGCCACTCGCCGCTGATCCTACCCCGGAGGCGGGGAAACCGGAAGCGCCGGCCCGAGCGATCGCAAAGCTCGGTGGGCTCGGTGCCCGGGATGTAGTACTCGAGGTACCGGTCCTCCTCCGGGCACCATCGGGAGGCGAGGAGCCCCGTCTCCCGATCCACTCGCACGGCATTGAGCCCGTCGGGCATCACCCACGGGTCCGGCACGGACAGCCGGGGAGACCTCTCCTCCGTTCCCGACTCCTCGTCGGCCTCCGTCCCCAGATACACGGCGCGCATGAAGGCGCCCCAGACCGGAGCCGCCAGGCCACCTCCCGTGGCCTGCCGCCTCCCGCCGCCGAGCTCGAAGATCGGTTGGGGGTTGTCCATGCCGAACCAGACGGTGGCCAGCAGGTTCGGCGTGAACCCGTTGAACCAGACGTCCGTGCCGTCGTTGGTCGTGCCGGTCTTGCCGCCGGCCGGAATCTCGTAGGGGAGGCCCGCCCGGACACGGATGGCGGTGTAGCCCGTACCCCGTCGCACGACGTCTTGGAGCATGTCCACCATGATGGCGGTGGGCAGGCTGTCCAGGACCGAGGTCCGCTCGGGCTGGGGCTCCCAGACGACGTTCCCCTGGGCGTCCTCCACCCGGAGGATGGGCACGGGACGCACCTTCGTGCCCATGTTGGGATACGTCGAGTACGCCTCCGCCATCTGCAGGGGGATCACTTCGGCGGCTCCGATGGTGGACGAGGGGAAGCGCTCGATCTCGGTCTGGATCCCCATCCGTCGTGCCGTCTGCGCCACCGTCTCGATCCCCACCTCCTCCCAGCCGAGGCGGATGGCGATCATGTTGGTGGAGGTCGTCAGGCCCTCACGCAGGGTCATGGGGCCCTCG
The DNA here is from genome assembly GCA_033722275.1 of Longimicrobiales bacterium. GTDB lineage: Bacteria > Gemmatimonadota > Gemmatimonadetes > Longimicrobiales > Gaopeijiaceae > UBA2589. The sequence continues at coordinate 9,100 of JAWVZK010000060.1, forward strand.
AACTCCTCCGTGAAGTTGGAGGGCCGCCAATCGCTCCCGTCCAACTGGGGATACACGACCGGGATGTCCTCCACGATATGCGAGGCGGGGATGCCCGTGGAGATGGCGGCCGTGTAGACGAAGGGCTTGAACGCGGAGCCCGCTTGCCGCCGGGCCAGCCTCGCCCGGTCGAACTTCGACTGCTGGAAGTCCCGTCCACCGATGAGGGCCTTCACGTGTCCGGTCGCCGGGTCGAGGGCGATGAAGGCTCCTTGGACGTAGGGAGTCGAGGCGGTGAAGACGGTGTCGGCATCCGCGTACTCCTCGTACACCGGGTGCTCGAACGACGGATCGGCCTCGATCTCCGCCCAGCCGGCCTCCATCGCCGCCCGGGCGGCGCGCTGCATGTCGACGTCCAGGGTCGTGTAGACCTTGTAGCCGCCACGGTAGATCTCCGAGCCGAAACGATCGTCCAGGATCTGCCGCACCCACTCGTCGAAGTAGGGAGCGATCCCGTATTCTCCGTTGTCCTCCGGTCGCTCGGTGGGGATGGGATAGGTCTTCCAGCGCTCCGCCTCGGCCTCCGTCAGATACCCCTGGTCCGCCATGAGATCGAGGACGAGGTTGCGGCGGGCCAGGGCGCGTTCCGGATACCGGAAGGGGTCGTACCGTCCCGGCAGGTTGAGGATGGCCGTGAGGAGGGCCGCATCGGCCACGTTCATGTCGGTGGCGTCCTTCCCCAGGTAGTTCCGTGCGGCGTTCTGGAAGCCGTATCCCCCGCCCATGTAGATCTCGTTGAGGTATGCCTCCAGGATCTGCTCCTTCGTGTACGCTCGCTCGAGGTCCAGCGCCACCTGCAGCTCCTTCAGCTTCCGGATGTACCTGCGCTCGAAGCCGATCTCGTCGAACATGTTCCGGGCGAGCTGCTGCGTGATGGTGCTGCCTCCGCCAGCGTAATCGAAGGTCAGCACGCCCCACACCGCCCGGGCGATCCCGATGGGATCGAACCCGCCGTGGCGGTAGAAGCGCTTGTCCTCGGTGGCGATGACGGCCTGCGGCACGTACTCGGGGAGGGCTTCGAGCGAGACGGGCGTGCGGCTCTCGAATCCGATCTCGGCGATCTGCCGGCCGTCGTGCGCCAGGACCTTGCTCTTCTGCTCGTGCTCGAAGGTCCGGATCTGGGCGATGGAAGGACAGGCGTCGCCCGCGCAGAGGTTCTTCCAACTCCCCAGCATCCCGCCGAGGCCGAGGGCGACGGCGAAGGAGAGGACCAGGAGGTACTCCCGGGGATACCACAGCTTCGCGAGGTGTGCCTTGAAGCCGTCGTTTTCCGGGGACGGGGTCTTGGGTCGTGCGCGTGCCATCATGGGGGTGTCGTCGCCGCTCGAGCTGCTCGGTACCTCGACACCAACGTTGCAAGGCCGGTGCCAGCCAGTTGTTCGCCTGCAAGCTAGTCGTTGTTCCCCATCGGACTCAACGGTTTCGTGAGGGCGCCACGCCACCTCACGGCTCGACCGGGGTAAGGCGTGCGGAGATCCCGCGCCGACGCGCCCGGGACGGACCTTCCTCGATCCCTCCCATCGTACCGCCATGACCTTCATCCGCTGGGCCTGGGCCCTCATGCTCGCTCTCGGGGCCACGGCGTTGCGGTGCGACGCCCAGCCCACCTCCGAGCTCGTCGTCTCCTCCGATCCCGAGCTGGGCCTCCTGGCGGCGGAGCTCCTTCCGGACCTCGCTGCCCGGGCCGGCATGCAGCTCCGCGCCCCGGTGCGTCTCGAGGAACGGAGTCGCGACGAGCTGGTGGCCTACCTGGAGTCGAAGATCGACGAAGAGCTTCCGGAGGAGGAAGCCCGGGATCGACGGAGCGCCTATGCGCTGTTGGGGCTCATGCCCCCGGATCTGGATCTTCGTCAGGTCCTCCTCGACCTCTACACCGAGCAGGTGGCCGGCTTCTACGAGCCCGACTCCACCGCCCTCTTCGTCCTGGACGATCAATCGGAGGAGTCCCTGGAAGCCCTCCTTCTCCACGAGCTCGTGCACGCGGTGCAGGATCAGACGGTGGACCTCGACGACCTCACCGATCCGGACCGAGGAAACGACCGGGCGTCCGCGGCCCAGGCGGCCATCGAAGGTCAGGCGACGCTGGTCATGTTGGAGTACATGACGGAGCAGATGACGGGAGTGCCCGTGGATCTCGGACAGGTCCCCGACTTCAGCGCCCAGATCCGCCCCGCCCTGGAAGCGATGAACGCCCAGTTTCCCGCCCTGGCGAGGGCGCCCCGGGTCGTCCGCGAGTCGCTCCTCTTCCCCTACGTGGAAGGCGCCGGCTTCGTCCAGCGTCTCTGGGCCGGCGGCGAGCGCCTGGATCCCTTCGGTGCGACGCTCCCCCTCTCCACCGAGCAGGTCCTCCGTCCACGGGCGGCCCCCCCCGTCGGCGTCCGGCTGGACGTCTCGAACGGTCGGGTGGTCCTCGAGGACGTTCTGGGTCGCCTCGAGCTGGGGGTGCTGGTGGAGGACGTCCTCGGTCTCGACGGGTCCGGCGGCGTGGTCGGGGCAGGCGGTCCGGCCGAAGGGTGGGACGGTGACCGCTACGCCCTCGTGGAGACGCCCGAAGGGGACCGGAGCCTCGTGTTCGTCGTGGTCTGGGACACCGACGCGGCACGGGACCGATTCGTGGAGGCCGTCCGGGCAGCCCGGCACCGGTTCGGCGGGCCGGTGACCGTGGATGGGCGCATCGAGGGGGAAAGGGCCGTCAGCGTCCTCCGCGTGGGCGAGGGGGTCGTGGACGCCTCGATCTCGCTGTCGGAGTCGGTGCCTTGAAGCCGGGTCCGCGGAGCCGGCGGCCGGGGGACGCGTGACCGGTGGAGGACGGCTCGACGTCCGCACCGCTGCGGGCTCGTACCCCGTGGTGGTGCGAGCAGGAGCCTCCCGGGACCTCCCGGGGCTGGCTGAAGAGCTGATCCCGGGCGGGAGGGTCGCCCTCATCGCCGACTCCAACGTCGGACCTCTGCACGCGGACCGGCTGGCCGAGGTCTGCCGTCGGTGGGGGCTGGACGTGGTCTCCCTCCGCTTCCCGGCCGGGGAGTCTTCGAAGAGCCGCCGGCAGTGGATACGCCTCACCGACGCCCTGTTGGACGCGGGTCTCGGTCGGGACCACGGGATCGTCGGCCTGGGCGGGGGCGTCACCACGGATCTCGCGGGATTCGTCGCGGCCACCTACATGCGCGGGATCCCGCTCATCCAGCTGCCCAGCAGCTACCTGGCCATGATCGACGCGTCGGTGGGAGGCAAGACGGGTGTCGACGTGGAGGCGGGCAAGAACCTCGTCGGCGCGTTCCACCATCCCGCCGCCGTTCTTGCCGACACCCAGCTCCTCGGGACACTGCCGCAGCGGGAGCGGAGGGAGGGGCTGGTGGAGGGTGTGAAGCACGGGGCCATCCTCGACGCCGAGCACCTGGCGCGACTGGCGGGAAGCCTCGACGAGCTCCTGGCCGCCGACGTGGAGGTCGCTTCCGAGATCGTGCTGGCTTCGGTGGCGCTGAAGGCGCGGGTGGTCTCGGAGGACGAGCGGGAGAGAGGCTTCCGCCAGATCCTGAACTTCGGCCACACCATCGGCCACGCCGTCGAGGCCGCCTCCGGATTCGCCGTGGGCCACGGGAGCGCGGTGGGTCTCGGCATGCTGGCCGAGGCGGAGATCGGCGAACGCATGGGGATCACCGATCCCGGAACCCGGGACGTCCTCGAGGAGCTTCTCGGGGCGCTCTTGATCCTCCCCGAGACCCCGGTCTCTCCCGTGCGGGCGCTCACCTTTCTGGGACACGACAAGAAGTCGAGAGGCGGACGACCCCGCTTCGTGCTCCTCCGCCGTCCGGGCGCCGTGGCCCGGAACGACGGACAGTGGACGTGGGAGGTTCCGGAGGACCTGGTCCGGGCGGCGCTTCGACGCGTCCTGGAAGCGGACTGACGATACTGCCGCCGACGAGACGCCGGCCCGGCGGCGCCTCTGGAGACGGCGCGGGACCTCTCTTATCGCACCGCGAGCCGATGGCCTATAATACGGCGTGAGCTTCACCCGACTGGAGGTGTCATGGCGCTCATCGAGCGCGCCGAAGGGATGACCGTCGCAGCCGCGCTGACGACCTGCGCGACGATGGATCCCGGCTCACCGTTCCTCATCTTCGGCGACGGCCACCACACCCTCGCCGAGATCGATCAGCGGGCCGATGCCCTGGCCGCGGCATGGGCCGGGTTGGGCGTGGAACCGGGAGACCGCGTCGCCCTCCTTCTACCGCCCCGTCCCGAATTCGTCATCGCCTTCTTCGCGGCTTCGAAGCTCGGGTGCGTCGTGGTGCCTCTGAATCCCCGGCTGGCGACTCCCGAGCTTCAGTACATCCTCCGGCACTCCGAGGCCGTGTGCGCCGTCACCCTCGAGCACGACGAGGAGATCGATTTCCTGCAGGTCTTCGAGGACCTGATGCCCCAGCTGCCCGAGCTCCAGTACCTCGTGACCGTGGGCGACGCGGATCTCTGGTACGACGATCGGATCTTCCAGTTCGAGGACCTCCTCTCGGCAGGCGCCGGCCGGGACTTCGAGGCGTCCGCCATCGATCCCGACGACTTCTTCGCCCTCCTCTACACATCGGGCACCAGCGGCAAGCCGAAGGGCGTCGAGCTGAGCCACGGCAACCTCCTCTCGGCGGCGCTGGGAACCGCCGACGCGATCCGGCTCGACTCCGAGGATCGGGTGGTGGGCATCTCGGCCTTCTTCCACGTGTACGGTCTCGCGTCGGGCCTGTTGGGAAGCCTTCTCACCGGTGCGGCGATCGTGCTTCAGGACGACGAGGACGCGGCGGCGACGCTCGACGCCGTCGAGCGTCACCGGGCCACGGTGCACTATGGCATTCCGGGCCTCTTCGTCAGCGAGCTCGCTCTCCTGGAGGAGCGCGCTCGAGACCTCGAGAGCCTGCGTCTGGCGGTGGTGGCCGGAGCGCCCGTGAGCGACGAGCTGGTCACGCGGATGTCCGAGCACCTCGGGACCGTCGTCGTCACCGGGTACTCCCTCACCGAGACCGCGTCCACGGTCAGCGCGTCCCGACCGGACGATCCGCCCGAGAAGCGCCGGTTCACCGTCGGCACGCCCATCGAAGGGACGGAGATCCGTATCGTCGATCCCGAAGATCCGGACGCCGAGCTCCCGGTGGAGAGCGTAGGGGAGATCCGTGTGAAGGGCCCGGGCGTCATGCTCGGTTATTACCGTCAACCCAAGCAGACCGCCGAAGCCTTCGACGACGCGGGCTTCTTCAAGACCGGCGACCTGGGGCTGATCGACGAGGAGGGCTATCTCCATTTGGTGGGTCGGACGAAGGACGTTATCATTCGGTCTGGCTTCAACGTGTACCCCCGGGAAGTCGAGGCTCGGATCGAGTCCCACCCGGCGGTTCATGACGTCGCGGTCGTCGGTATTCCCGACGAGCTGCTCGGTGAAGCCATCTGCGCCTGTGTCGTCCCCGTGGAGGGTGCGATCGTGACCGGCGAAGAGATCGTGGAATGGTGCCGCGAGACACTCACGGCGGACAAGCGTCCCGATCGGGTCCGGTTCTTCGACGAGCTTCCTCGCTCGGACACGGGACAGGTACGGAGGGTCGAACTCTCCCGATCCGTTCAGTCGGAGGGACAGTCGGCCTGAGGGAACGCGGCGCCCACGGTGGGCGCGCCCGAAGACTTCCCCGACCCCGGTCGCGATCTCCGGATCGTGGCGGGGTGGGGAGGTCTCGCGACACACAATCAGTCAGCGAGAAAACACGAAATGAGTGTTCCGTATACCAAGGCGCCCCACCAGGGGGGCTTCGGAATGGCCGGGCCCGAGTCGCCCCACGCCGCCCTCCTCATCGACTTCGACAACGTCACGATGGGGATGCGCAGCGACCTCTCCAAGGAGCTGAAGACGCTCCTCGACTCCGACGTCATCAAGGGGAAGGTGAGCGTCCAGCGAGCCTATGCCGACTGGCGTCGGTACCCCCAGTACATCGTGCCCCTCTCCGAAGCGTCCGTCGACCTCATCTTCGCTCCCGC
>JAWVZK010000061.1:0-15050 GCA_033722275.1 Longimicrobiales bacterium
AGCGTCGTGTTGCTCACCAGCCAGAGTCGACCGAACTCGTGCGGCGAGGCGTAGAGCTCCTGGTAGTAGTGGGGCCCGGTTCCCCCGGCCACGGCGTCGCTCATCTGTCGCCACGATTCGCCCCGATCCTCGGACATCCAGACGCCTCCGCTGCTCCGGTCGGTCTCGATGGCGGCGTAGACGATGTCGGGCTGCTGGGGAGAGATGGCGAGGCCGATCTTCCCCAGGTTGGACGTCGGGAGGCCCGTGGTGAGCTCCCTCCACGTCTCGCCGCCGTCCTCGCTCTTCCAGAGCCCCGACCCGGGACCCCCGCCCATGTATGCCGCCACCGTCCGATGGCGGTCCCATGTCGCCGCGTACAGACGGTCGGGATCGCGCGGGTCGATGACGATGTCGGTGACGCCGGTCCACTCGCCCTCGCCCAGCTTCTTCTCCCACGTCTCTCCCCCGTCGGTGGTCTTGTAGAGGCCACGCTCGCCGCCCGAGCTCCAGAGTGGCCCCTGGGCAGCGACCCAGACCACGTCCGAGTCGTGCGGGTGGACGATGATCGTGGAGAGATGCTCCGATTCCTCCAGGCCCATGTTCGTCCAGGTCCGGCCGCCGTCGGTGGTCTTGTAGAGGCCGTCGCCGAAGGCGTTGTGTCGGCCGCCGTGGTTCTCGCCCGTCCCCACCCACACGATGTCGGGAGCGCTCGGGTCGATGGTCACGGACCCGATGGAGTACGAGGACTGGTCATCGAAGACGGGCTGCCACGTCGTCCCGGCGTTCACCGTCTTCCAGACACCTCCGGAGCCCACTCCCACGTACATGACGTTCTCGTTCTCGGGGTGGATGTCGATGTCGGCGATGCGGCCGCTGGTGATGGCGGGCCCGATGTTGCGCCACTCCAGGCCGGAGAGATCGACACCGCTGAGCGCGGTCTGGGCGGAGAGGGCTCCGACGGGACTCCCCGGGAGCACGCCCGGGTCCGGTCCGAAGAAGGTCAGAGCGAGAAGGGTGACGAAGGAGCGTGACAGTCGGTCCATGAGGGCTGGTCTGAATCGATGGACGGTGGATGAGGCCCCTAACGTACGGACCGCCCATCATGCCGACAAATGAGGTGACGGGCCCGTCTGGAGCCGGCATCCGCGGGCATCCGGCGGACCGGATCCCGCGGGGTTCCCGAGGATGTCGAGCGTCGCTCGTCGCCCGGCCGGACCCCCGGGACGGGTCTCGACGCCATCGCCTGGACGCGAGGGCGCTCGCCTCCGGTGAAGCGGGCCCGGGCCCGGTCACTCCACTCGGAGAGCCTCGGTGGGGGCGATCCGTGTGGCCCGGAGGGCCGGCGCCAGGCTGGCGGCGATGCCGACCAGCAGGAGTAGGAGAGGGAGGGTGACGAAGGTGACGGGATCCGTCGGTTCGACCCCGTAGAGCATCGCCTCCACCAGACGGGTGGAGAGCCAGGCCAGGACGAGTCCCAGGCCCACGCCCACGAGGACCGGGCGCGCCCCCTCGCCGAGGACCAGACGGGTGATCTCCCTTCGCTCCGCTCCCAAGGCCACCCGCACGCCGATCTCTCTCGTCCGGCCAGCCACCGCGTACGAGATGACTCCATACACTCCGACGCCTGCGAGGATGAGCGCGACCACGGCGAAGATGCCGAGAAGCGTGGTGGTGATGCGCGGGCCTGCGAAGGAGGAGGAGACGATATCCTCCATCGTCGAGACGGCGTAGAGGGGGATGTCGGGATCGAAGTCGGACACCGCCGAGCGGAGGGCGGGCACCGCGGACTCCGGCTCGACGGACGTGCGCACGGCCATCCGCATCGTCCTGGGTGTCACGTAGGTGGATACGCCGCCCTGGGCCTGAGGCACGTAGACGTGCGGATAGGGGTCCGAGTCGAGCCCGCTGGTGACCGGGTCGGGGACCAGGCCGACGACGGTGATCCAGGGGATCGTGTCCCCGATCCCGTCGTATCCGAATCGCTTTCCGATGACGCTCTCGCCGGGCCAGTAGCGTGACGCCATCGTCTCGCTCACGACGGCCACGGAGGCCGCGTCGCGCCGGTCCTCCGGTCCCAGCGACCGACCGGCCAGGATGGGGATGCCCAGCGTGCGGAAGTAGTCGTCGGTGACGTGGCTGATGCCGGCGTTCCAGGCGAGTTCCCCCTCCTGGCGCGGTGGCCGGTCGTCGAGCACGAAGTCCCACTGGCTCATGCCGCCGAAGGGGAGACGGGTGGAGGCGGTGGCGCTCTCCACCCCCGGGACGGCACGGAGGCGATCCAGCAAGGTCCGATATTCCTCGGACACGTTGGCGGGGTCGGGGTAGTCCGCCTCGGGCAGCGACACGGTGAAGGTGATGAGCCCCGACGGATCCATCCGCGGATCCGTCGATGTCAGCGCTCCGAAGCTCTTCACCACGAGCCCGGCGAGGATGACGACCACCAGGCTGACGGCGACCTCCCCCGTCACGAGAAGACGCCGAAGCGCCGTTCGGGGACGTCCACCCAGCGCGTGGGCGCCGGACGACGCCAGCGTCCCCGAGGCGTGTCGGCCGGCGAGATGCGCGGGAACGATCCCGAAGAGAAGGGTGGTGAGGCCCGTGACGGCGACCACGAAGGCGAGGACGTTGCCGTCGATCCGGATCTCGTCGAGTCGGGGGAGGGCCGTGGGATCCACCCGGAGGAGGGCCTCCAGCCCCAGCACGGCGAGAGCGAGCCCGACGACGGCCGAGACAGCGGCGAGGACGAGGCTTTCGGTGGCCAGCTGTCGAGTGATGCGCGCCCTGCCGGCGCCCAGCGTTCGGCGGACCGCCACCTCCGTCTGCCGTCGCTCGGCCCGGGTCAGGAGCAGGTTGGAGACGTTGGCGCAGGCCACGAGGAGCACGAGGCCCACGGCTGCCATGAGCAGCCCGAGCCGCTCCGGGGCCCGGGCCACGACCTCGGTGTGGAGCTCCTGGGACCAGGGGTGGTGCGCGACGTTGTGCTCGTACTCCCGGGCCCAGCGTTCGGCGAGGAGCGAAAGCTCGGCGTCCAGGTCGTCCTGGGTCATCCCGTCCGCCAGGCGCCCGATGGCCATCAGATTGTGGCTCGCACGGCCCCCCTGACTCTCCCGGGTGAGGCCCAGGGGAAGGGCGGCCCGGGCGTCGTAGGGGAAGTCGAAGTCCCGTGGCATCACGCCCACGACCTCGGTCGGAACGCCGTTCATCATGATGGTGCGGCCGACGATGGCCGGATCGGCTCCGAACCGGCTCTCCCACAAGCCGTGGGACAGGATCGTCACCCGGGGGCCGTCGGGAACGTCCTCCTCCTCGCTGAACCAACGTCCCAGCCGGGGCCGCACGCTCAGCGTGGGAAGCATGGACGCCGAGTACAGACCGACCCGGATGCGCTCGGGGACGTCGCCGTCGCCGGTCAGGGTCCGGTCCGATCTCGCGAAGATTCCCAGGGACTCGAGCGTGCGGCTCTCCTCCTGGATGTCGAGGGCCTCGGGCCCCGAGAGGACGAACTTGTCGATGTCGAAGCCGGAGGGTGGCAGGTAACGTGTCCACACGATCGACAGCTCGCCGGGCTCGGGATAGGGAAGGGGGCGGAGGAGGACCCCGTTGACCACGCTGAAGACCGCCGTGTTGGCTCCGATGGCGATGCCGAGCGTGAGCACGGTCACCGCCGCGAAGGCCGGGGCCCTGCGCAGCTGCCGCAAGGCGAAGCGCAGGTCCTGCCGGACCTCGTCCCACCAGCGTCGGCGATTCTCCTGCCCGTCCCGGCGCTCACCCCACACGCGACTCTCGGCCTTCCAGCGCCTCACGTTGCCCAGACGCCGCCTCGCTTCGGCGCGAGCTTCCTCCTCCGACCATCCCTCGCTCACGAGGGTGCGGACGATCATGGCCAGGTGGTGGTCGAACTCCTCGTCGACTTCGCGATCCACGGAGGGAGGCACGACCCGTCCCTTCATCTTCCTCTTCCCCATCTTCTTCCTCCTCTGCTCCTCTCAGGGCTCCGGCGCCAGGATCGACGTGACGGCGTCGCTGAAGCGCAGCCATTCCTCGGTGCTCGACTCGAGGACGCTTCGTCCCCGATCCGTGAGGGCGTAGAACTTCGCCCGTCGGTCCAGCTCGGAGACGCCCCATCGCGACTCCAGCAGGCCCTTCTTCTCCAGACGATAGAGCGCGGGGTAGAGAGATCCTTCCTCTACGAGGATGGCCTCGTCGGTCCGCTCCTCGATCCACCGCGCGATGGCGTAGCCGTGACGCTCCCCGTGGGAGAGCGTCTTCAACACCAGCGTGTCGAGGGTCCCGTGCAGGAGCCTCTTCTCCGAGCGACCCAAGAGCGCCTCCCCCTTGCCTAGATAATCTAGGCAATACTGGGGGCGGGATGCCTAGACTGTCAAGGCATGATCGCCGGCGCCACGTCGTTGGGCCGGGGCCGGCCCCCTCTCTTCGTCTCCACCGGCACCCTCGGTGCATCCTCACCCCCCAGGGCGCAAGAAGATCGACGACTCCCTCCAGCAGGCTCCGGAGCCGTCGAGCCTCCGCCGTTCGCCACCGCCTCGCCCGGCGCCATCACCCGGATGGAGCGTGTCCGCTCGTCGTCCATCTCGGGATCCGGCCGCCCGTCGGTCTCCTGGATCAGGCCCCGGTCACGGCGTCGCCGGACCCGCCGACAGAGGTTCGCCGGCACGATACGCCCCACGACGTCGGGGCGGCCTCCGGGGCCTTGACGATGGCCCAGCCGTGCTGCTCCTCCCTTCGGAGAGCGAGGAGGATGCGGAAGCCGTACGGATGAAGGGGCAGGTAGGAGGCGGGATCGTGCGCGGACACGGGGCTGGCCCCCAGGATCGTGTCACCTCGACATGAGTGGCCCCAGCCAATGTCCTGGTGACGGTAGCGTCAAGCGGCGAGCCCCGTGGTCATCGGCGCAGGGCCGCCTGCACCTCGTCCTCCCCCAGAGCCCGATCCAGCGTGTCCACCAGGCGTTCGGCATCCTGTCGGGAGAAGGTGAGGGGTGGTTTGATCTTCAGGACGTTGCGCCCCGGACCGTCGGCGCTGAGGAGGACGCCCACCTCCTTCGCCCGGTTGGTGACGTATCCGGCGATCTCCGGGGACGGGGTCCTGTCCCGTCGATCGCGGACAAGATCGATGCCCAGGAAGAGGCCACGTCCACGTACGTCTCCGATGCAGTCGTGCCGCATGGCCAGGGACGCCAGATTGGCCTTCAGCGTCCCGCCGACCACGGCCGCGTGCTCCTGGAGCCGCTCGTCACGAAGGACGTCCAGGACGGCCAGACCGATGGCGGACGACACCGGATTGCCCCCGAAGGTGCTGAAGAACTCCATGCCGTCGGCGAAGGAATCCGCGATCTCCGGTGTGGTGACCACGGCGCCGATGGGGTGGCCATTCCCCATGGGCTTGCCGAGGGTGACGATGTCGGGGACCACGTCCTGGCTCTCGAAGCCCCACATGTCGCTCCCGAGGCGCCCGAAGCCCACCTGAACCTCGTCGGCGATGCAGACGGCGCCCGCCGTCCGCGCGTGCCGATAGGCGTTGGACAGATAACCCGTGGGTGGCTCGATCTGTCCGGCGCAGGACAGGATGGCCTCGGCCAGAAATGCCGAGGGCTCGTGGCCGGCCGATGCCAGCTCGTCGAAGGCGTCGCGGACGTGGTCCGCGTATCGACTCCCCCGGTCCTGCACCTCACGCCCGTAGCGACCCCGATAGTCGTCGGGCAGGGGCGTCGTGCGGACCCATTCCGGCGCACCCTGGCCTCCCTCACCCGCGTGCTTGTAGTGACTGACGTCCACCAGCCCCTGAGAGTGGCCGTGGTATCCCCCTTCCACGGCCACCACGCCCGTTCCCCGCGTGTGGGCCCGAGCCATGCGGAGCGCCAGCTCGTTCGCTTCCGAGCCCGAGTTCACGAACACGCACACGGAGAGGGGGTCGGGGAGGAGGGCGGCGAGACGCTCGGCGTACTCCACGACGTGCTCGTGGAGATAGCGGGTGTTGGTGTTGAGCACCCGCATCTGTCGTCGGCCCGCCTGGACCACCCTAGGGTGCTCGTGTCCCACGTGGGCCACGTTGTTGACGCAGTCGAGGTAGCCCCGGCCCATGGGGTCGTACAGATGGCTCCCCCGTCCCCGGACGATGTGGAGCGGATCATCGTACGAGAGACTGAGATTCGCGGGGAACGCCTCCTGCCGGCGTTCGAGGAGCTCGTCCGGCTCGGAGAAGGCGCTTTCGACGGGCAAGCGGAGGATCGTGTCGGGATCGGGCGAGAAGGAGCTCCACACCCTGTGCTCCCGTGGCGAGGCGACGCCGGGGAAATCCCCGTCGTGGCCGAGGAGGTCGGTGACGATCTGGAAGTGCAGGTGCGGGGGCCAGTCACCGTTCTCCGGGTACGGGCCGATACGGGCGAAGACCTGGCCGGCCGGGAGCGCGGCGCCGACTTCGAGGTCCTGCACGGACGCGCGTTCCAGGTGACCGTAGAGCGTCCAGAACGGGCCGTCGGGTCCATCGTGCTCGAGGATTACGGTGGGACCGTAATCCAACTCCTGTCCGTTGTCCCGTACCGACTTCACCCGGGCGCGGAGAGGTGCGCGGACCTCGGCTCCGGCCCCTGCGAAGAGATCGATCCCCAGATGGACGGTGCGTCGCTCCCGCGGATCTCCGGGGCGTCCCTGGAACGCATCGGTGAGATAGAAGGCCCGAGGCTCCAGATACCGGCCCACGCCCAGTGTGGCGTTCTCGTCCTCCATGGCCCGGAAAACCGTCCGGGTGAAGCGTTCCGTGTCCTCGGTGTCGCGTCCGTCGAGGAGGAAGCTCGCCACGCTGAGGTCGAGGGCGGTGAGCTCCTCGTCGTCTTCGGGAAGCTCCATCACCGGCTGCGTGTCCTGGTCACGAAGCCACCGGCTCAGGAGGACGCTGCGGGGGCTCGCCGGGAGCCCGCAGGCATCCCGGATGACCCCTACGGCCAGCCTCACGGGGATGCGATCCAGCGTGCGGATCATCTCCCACGCCGGTCCCTCGGTGATGGTCGTGTATTCGTCCACCTCCTCCATCTCGTGGCGCCGCCACGCCGAGATGCTCACGCTGGCGCCGAGCCGGGCCCGGGCCAGCGTATAGATGACGTTCACCTCGTCGACGCTCAACGGAGTGCGGTCGTGGAAGCCCCGGGTGACGGCGGCCGCCGCCATGAGAGGATCGTCGGTGCCCAGGACGGCGTAGGCGATGGCGATGCCCAGATCGAAGACCCGAGGGGCGGAATGCGCATCACCCAGGTCGATGATCCCGGTGACCCGCCGAGGCCCCTCCCCCGCCGCCGACACCAGGACGTTGTGGTCGTTCACGTCGCCGTGTATGACCTGGGAGCCCAGACCCAGAAAATCTCCCTCACGCTCCGTCCAGCTCCGGTGGATGGATCGCACCAGCTCCAGCTCTTCTCCCTGAAAGAGCTCGAAGCACCGTTCCATCACGAGTCCGGATCGACCCAGGGCCCAGTCGAGATCCATTCGTGCCGGGGGGTGGTCCGGATACGCCCCCAGGGCGCTGTCGAGCTGCGCCAGACGGCTCCCCAGGTCGTAGAGGAGATCCTCGGAGCGGGGACGGACGTGGGCGAGGAGGCCACCATCGAGGTACTCCACGACGCGGAGCCGCTGAAGGCGCCCCTGGCTGTCGGTGTGCTTGACGATCCGCTGGCCGTCGCTGGAGTGGACGACCCCTGGCGCGAAGCCGTCCGTGAAGCGCTCCAGATGCTCCATCAGGTCGGCCTCGATCTCCAGGATCTCGTCCCTTTCGTCCGGCGTGCTGACCTTGACCACGAACCGATCGCCCTCGGGCGTGCTGAGGAGGAAGTTACGGTCCCGGTCGCCGGGTAAGGGCGTGAGCGTCCCGTCCAGACCATAGTGCTCACGGACCCCCTCCAGCACGTCCGGCGTGTCGATCTGCGGGCGGCTCTGGATCTTGATCATGGCGGTGGGGCGGCTGTAGGCGTCGAGTGCCCGGAACGAGTCGGAGCCGATGGCTTCTCGCCACCGAGACCTTCGCGTCGACGCCTCGGCGGCTCCGGGTAGCCCTCAAAGATTGTGGGTTTTCGTTCCAGCGCGAGGGGGAGGAGCCCCGAGGGTCCGCGGCGTCGACTACCCCTTGCTATCTTAGGTATGAAACTCTAAGGTATGCCATTCCGTCCAGTCAGGGGTGGATGGATCGCCCCGAACGTCGCACCCCGACCCCCGTTCCGCATCGCTCATGAGCAAGGACTCGCTGGAGCTCATCAAAGGCACGCTCGACGTGGTGATCCTGAAGACCCTGGAGTCGGGGGCCCGTCACGGCTATGGGATCTCCCGATGGGTCCGTGGCGCGACGGGGGATGACCTGTCCATCGACGAGGGCGCGTTGTATCCGGCGCTCCGCCGCCTGGAGAAGCGGGGCTTCGTCGAGTCCGAGTGGGGCGTCTCGGACACGGGCCGTGACGCCAAGTTCTATCGCCTCACTCCGGAAGGCCGTCGGGAGCTCTCGCAGTCGGTTCAACACTGGGAGCGCTACGTGGAGGCCATGTCGAGAGTGTTGGGCACGGCCGCCGGCGCATGAGCGGATGAGCGAATACCCTCGCCGGCGCCGCGTCGTCTCGAGAGGGACGATCCGGGACGATGTGGAGCGGGAGCTGGAGTCGCACGTCCAGATGCGGACGGACGAGCTGATGCAGGACGGGTGGTCCCGGGAGGAGGCCGAGGCCGAGGCCCGACGACTGTTGGGACCCAGGGCGGAGATCGCCCGGCAATGTGAGAGCATCTCGAGGAGTCACGAGAGGGTGGCGAGGAGGTGGAGGGCGATGGATACCGTCGTGCAGGATCTCAAGTACGCAACGAGGACGCTTCTTCGGAGCCCGGGGTTCGCGGTGGTGGCAGTGGTGACCCTGGCGCTGGGGATCGGAGCGAACACCGCCATCTTCTCCGTCGTGGACGGCGTCCTCCTCGAGCCGCTCCCGTACCCCGACTCCGACGAGCTCGTCCGCGTGCATGAGCGGAACCGGGACGGCGGGCCCATGAACGTGGCGTGGGCGAACTTCCAGGACTGGCGCTCGGAGAGCACGGTCTTCGACGGTCTCTTCGCCTTCGGGATCGGCCAGACCACGGTCCTCGGCGGCGAGCGTCCGTTGACGACCGGTGTGGCGACCATGACCCAGGCGATGTGGGCCACTCTGGCCGTCGCGCCGGTTCAGGGGCGATTCACTCTACCGGAGGACCATGTTCCGGGCGCAGCGCCCGTGGTGGTGGTCCGCGAAGGCTTCTGGCGGAACGAGCTCGGCGCACGACCCATGGACGGGCTTCGGCTGGAGCTGAACGGGGTGACCGCCACCGTCGTGGGCGTGGCTCCCGAGAGCCTCGACTTCCCGGTGGGCAGCAGCCTCTGGGTTCCCGCCGAGATCCTCGGGCCCATGTCCACCAGTCGCACGGCACACAACTGGCGGGTCGTGGGCCGTCTCTCCGAAGGCGTCTCCGCGGAAGGGGCGGAAGAGCAGGTGGATGGCCTGACCCGCAGGATCGTCCAGTCCGAGCCGGACGCCGATCCCGACTATCTGGCCACCGGTGCCCTTGTCCGACCGCTCCAGGACGTCATGGTGGGATCCGCCAGGGCGCCGCTCCTCCTCCTTCTGGGCGCCGCGGGTGTGGTTCTCCTCATCGCGTGCACGAACCTGGCCAGCACGCTGCTCGCCCGCGGGGCGAATCGCTCTCGGGAGCTCGCGGTACGCTCGTCCCTCGGAGCGGGCCGGGGCAGGCTGCTGCGTCAGCTCACCACGGAGAGTCTGGTGCTCGCTGCCGGCGGAGCGATTGCCGGGGTGGCCCTGGGATCACTCCTCGTCGCGCTGCTCAAGCGGCTGGGCCCGGGGTCGGTGCCGCGACTCCAGTCCGTGGCCATCGACGGGAGCGTCCTCCTCTATGCCGTGGCGCTTTCCGCGGGGACCGCCGTGCTCTTCGGCCTCCTTCCCGCGGCCCGCCTGGTCCGACGGTCCCCGGTGGACGACCTGCGACAAGGTGGTCGTGGGAACGCGTTGGGTGGTCGCAGCGCAGCCTGGACCCTGCTCGTCGGATCGGAGGTGGCGCTGGCCCTGGTGCTTCTCGTGGCCTCCGGCCTCCTCGTCCGCTCGTTCCGCAGCGCGCTGGCGGTGGATGCGGGGTTCGACGCCTCCGACGTGATCACCGCACCGCTGAGCCTCTCCCGGGTCAAGTACGAGACGCCCGCCGAGCACGCCGCCTTCTACCGCCGGATCGTGTCGGACCTGGCGGAGGAGCCCGCCATCGAGTCCGTGGGGGTCCTCAGCGTGATCCCACTCGGTCGCTTCTTTCCCACGGGTCGTGTCGAGCTCGACGACGATCTGGAGAAGCAGGCGAACGCAGGCTATGTCCTGGCCTCACCCGGGGCGTTCCAGGCGCTGGACATCCCTCTCCTCGAAGGACGTGCCTTCACGGAGCGGGACGAGGCGGGCGCTCCGTGGGTCGCCATCGTGAGCCGATCCTTCGCGGACGAGTACTGGCCCGGGGAGCCGGCCGTGGGTCGGACCGTCAGCGGCGGAGGCATGGACGATCTGTGGGAGGAGCGGCCCTTCTCACGAGTGGTCGGGGTGGTGGGCGACGTCCGCTTCCAGGAGCTCACCGGTGAAGCTCGACCCACGGTCTATTTCCCCCTCGCGCAGCGGCCGTTCCGCATCCAGTTCGGGAGCACGTTGGTGGCCGAGAGCGCTTCCGGCGACGCCGCGACGGTAGGCCCGCTGCTCCGCTCGATGCTTCAGGAGGCCGACCCCGACATCCCCGTGTCCCTCGCCACGCAGGAGGAGATCGTGGGCTCATCCCTGGCGGGACGGGAATTCACCATGCTTCTGCTCGCCGGCTTCTCCATCCTGGCCGTCATCCTCGCCGTGGTGGGCATCTACGGCGTCGTCTCCTACTCGGTGGCGACCCGGACGAAGGAGATGGGGATTCGGTTGGCGCTCGGCGCCGATCGACGGGGCGTCGTCGAACTCGTGATGAAGTCGGCCATGGGCATGGTGGCCGTGGGGCTTCTCGTCGGGGGTGTGGCGGCCTACTTTACGGGCAGCGTGGTGGAAGGCATGCTCTACGAGGTCGGCCCTCGGGATCCGATGACGCTTCTGGGCGGCGTCGCTCTCCTCACTCTGGCCGCGACCCTGGCCAGCTGGTTCCCCGCCTACTCCGGGACGCGTGTCGATCCGATGGTGACGATGCGAGCCGAGTAGCGCCCCGTCAGGGTCGGAGCACGACGAGCGTCCACGTGGTGTCCCGGACGAAGGAGCGTCCGTCCCCGAAGTGACGCAGCAGCTCCGCCAGGAGCAGATCGTCCCCGCTGTGGACGACCACGGCGCCTTCCATGCGGACCACGGGAAGCAGCACGCCACGCGCCGCCGAGTCCGGAGGGGGATCCGATCGCACCCGGACGTCTTGGAGCGGCTCCTCGTCGTCGTCCACCATCGAGGCGCCGGCTGAGGTAGGTGGTCCCGGTGCTTCCACGTGCTCGACGCGCTCCAACAAGGTCCACTGGAGCATGTAGGCGTCTCGCACCATGGTGGTGTCGCCCCCGAAGGAGCCCGAGGCCCCGGCCGGAACGCTTCCCGGCGGCCGGGCAGGAGGCCACTCGCCGGTGGCCGCCACGAATCGGAGGGCGGCGGCACGGAGGGCGTCCACGTCGGCGACGGCTTCCGCCACGGAGCTCTGGAAGGCCCGAGCGCGGTAGGTGGGGAGGAGGGCGGCCACCACGAGCACCGCCAGGCCCAGCCCGATGAGGGCGTCTCCAGTTCCGACGTCCCGCACGGAGGTCAAGAACCGCTTCCATCCCGCAGGACCCGCACGATCTCCTCGAACGCGGGGTCCGGCATCGCGGAGTCGTAGATCACCGGTCTGCCGTCCCGGGTGTAGGCGACGAGCTGGAAGAGGCGGCCGCCGGACTTCACGAAGCGAATCCCCGGAAGGGCGGTCTCCACCTCCTGGACGGCGTTGGGCAGACGGTCCTCCCGGGCCCGGAACGCCTCGATCTGTTCGGCCTGGACCAGCAGGGCGGCCCGGAGACCCCGCATCCGCTCAGCCGACGAAAGGGGCGGGGGTGGGTCGGGTACGAGGAAGGTGGGCGGGAGCGTCAGCGTGAACAGCGCCATGAGGAAGAGGCCGGTGGCGACGAGGCCCTTCCAACGCCGTCCCGCACCCGTGGCCGTGGGCACGCGGTAGACGGCCTCCCGCATCTCCACGTGGGCCAGGGCCTCCGCCAGGAGGCGATCTCGTTCCTCCGGCGTGACGGCGTCGCCCAGGTCCAGGACGAGCTCCTTCGATAGGCTGGCCACACCCTCGTCCCGCAAGTCGCTGAGGGCGATCCGCGCGTCGGCGCCGAGGACCGGCGGATCGAGACCTTGGGAGGAAAGCGCTTGGGCCGCGCCCCACCGGGCTTCGTCGGTGTCGACCTCCGACTCGGGCCTCGCGTCCGGCGCATCGGAGGGTTCGGCGGGACCGGAGTCGTCTCCCCCGGACGATGCCGGGTCCACCTCGGGCGCATCGTCCGAAGGCGCTTCCAGCCCGGCGACGGCAGCGATGAGTACCGCCCGCGTCTCCGGATCGTCGAGCTCCTCGTCGACGTCGATGACCGCCGTTGGGCGGGGCTCCTCGTCCTCGGCGCCCTCCGCTCTCTCTTCCTCGGCGGGGCCCTCGACGTCCGCGGCTCGGGACGGAGCCGGATCCTCCTCCGGGCCTTGGCCGTCCCGAGGCTCTGACGACCCGTCGGACGTCCGGTCCTTGCTGTCGCCCTCGTGCTGCGGTCCCACGGCGCCTCCCGGAGATGACTCTTCGCAGCAAGGTAAGGCCCGCGCCGGCGGGGCATCCAGCCTCTGATCAATCTCGGACGAGCTTTTGATACTTGATGCGTCGCGGCGTGAGGGCGTCCTCACCCAGGCGCCTCTTCTTGTCCTCCTCGTACTCCCGATAGTTGCCTTCGAACCAGACAACCCGGGAGTCGCCCTCGAAGGCGACGAGGTGCGTGCAGATCCGGTCGAGGAACCAGCGGTCGTGGGAGATGACGAGCACGCAACCCGCGTAGTCCAGGATGGCGTTCTCCAGCGCGCGGAGGGTGTCGACATCGAGGTCGTTGGTGGGCTCGTCGAGGAGCATCACGTTCCCGCCCGACTTCAGGAGCTTCGCCAGATGCAGGCGGTTCCGCTCCCCTCCCGAGAGCACGCCGACCTTCTTCTGCTGATCCGCTCCGCGGAAGTTGAACCACGACAGATAGGCGCGTGGATTCACCTCCGCGCGGCCGAACCGGAGGACGTCGACGCCCCCGCTCACCTCTTCGAAGACGGTCTTTTCGGGGTCCAGCGCTTCCCGCGACTGATCCACGTACGAGAGCTGGACGGTGCTCCCCACCTCGATGGCCCCCGCGTCAGGCGTCTCTTCTCCGACGATCATCCTGAAGAGCGTGGTCTTTCCGACCCCGTTGGCGCCGATGATCCCTACGACGGCACCGGGGGGGACGTCGAAGGACAGTCCGTCGATGAGAAGTCGGTCGTCGTAGGCCTTGGAGATCGCGTCGGCCCGGAGGACGAGGTTTCCTAGCCTGGGACCCTTCGGGATGAGGATCTCCGCCGTGCGGATCTGCTCCCGCTCGTCCCTGGAGAGGAGCTCCTCGTAGGCGTTGAGCCTCGCCTTTCCCTTCGCCTGTCTGGCTCGAGGCGACATCCGAATCCACTCGAGCTCGCGCTCCAGCGTCTTCTGACGGGCGGTCTCGGACTTCTCCTCGACGCGGAGACGCTCCCGCTTCTGCTCCAGCCACGAAGAGTAATTCCCCTTCCACGGGATGCCCCGGCCTCGATCCAGCTCCAGGATCCACTGCGCCACGTTGTCCAGGAAGTAGCGATCGTGGGTGATGGCCACGATGGTCCCGGGGAAGTCGTCGAGGTGATGCTCCAGCCACGCCACCGACTCGGCGTCCAGGTGGTTGGTGGGCTCGTCGAGGAGGAGGTCGGGCTGCTCCAGGAGGACTCGGCAGAGCGCGACGCGGCGCTTCTCCCCTCCGGAAAGCCTCGCGACGTCCGCGTCGCCACGGGGGAGACGGAGCGCTTCCATGGCGATCTCGATCTTGCGATCCAGGTCCCACGCTCCCACGGCGTCGATCCTCTCCTGCAGCTTCGCCTGCTCCTCGATGAGGTCGTTCATCTCCTCGTCGGTGGAGACCTCTCCGAAGGCGAGACTGACCTCTTCGAAGCGGCGCACGAGGTCACGGGTCTCCGAGACGGCGAGCTCGACATTCCCGCGGACGTCGAGCTCCGGGTCGAGCTCCGGCTCCTGGGGGAGGTAGCCGATCCGTGTCCCCCTGGCCGCCCAGGCCTCACCCAGGAAGTCGGTATCGACGCCGGCCATGATGCGGAGCAGAGAGCTCTTGCCCGAGCCGTTGGGTCCCACGACGCCGATCTTGGCGCCCGGGTAGAAGGAGAGGTTGATGCCGTCGAGAATCGTCCGCTTGGGCGGGACGATCTTCGACAACCGATGCATGTGATAGATGAACTGCGGTCGGGACATCGGATCAGGCGTTCGGGGACGAGGAAGGCCGGGGCAGCCAGAGACCGACAGGCCCGGCACGGACCGCCGATGTACACGTGGCCGACCGCGACGGTTTCACCGGGATGCGCCCGGCCCGGGGCTCGGGTCAGCGACCTCCGGGCCGAGAGCTCCCGGCGCGGGCCAGCGACCGATAGTACTCCTCCACGAGGGCCCGGTATCCTTCGGGCACCTCGTCGGCTCCCGACAACGTTCCCCGTCGCTCGGCTTCGCCCTCCACGGTGCGCCGGAGCACGAACTCCAGGCGCTTCAGCTGGTCGAGCATGTCGGCGTGGATGGCCACCAGCTCCTCGGGATCGGCATAGGTGTCGTCCTGCTGCAGACGCTGGAACGCCTCGAGGACACTCTGGAGCTCCTCGGTGGATCGACCCGACTCCCTGAGCTGGTCTCTCAGCTCCCGGGCCTGGATCTCCCGCTGACGGAACTCGCTCTGGTACTGGCGGATCTCCTCAGGTGTGAGAGGGCGGGGGTTCC
>JAWVZK010000062.1:0-14946 GCA_033722275.1 Longimicrobiales bacterium
CCCGATCCGGACGGATGGCCCGGCCCGGAGGGGTGGCGCGAACGGATGGCGCGACGTGTCGGACGGGCGTACGATAGCTTCGGAAACCAACGGCACCGCAGGGAGGAGCGACATGACGAGCGGAAGAAAGACCACGACGTTCCTGATCGCCTCGTCGGCGCTGCTCCTGGCAGCCGCGCCCGTCGTGGCCCATCATGCCTTCGGAGCGGAGTTCGACCGGAATGCGCCCATCCAGCTTCGTGGGGAGATCGTCAAGCTGGAGTGGGTGAACCCCCATACCTGGATCCACGTCGAGATCGAGAAGGACGACGGATCGGCGGAGGTATGGATGGTGGAGGGCGGCACGCCGAACGTCCTCCTGCGCCGTGGTCTCCGGCGCGACTGTCTCACCCCCGGGACCGAGATCATCGTCGACGGCTATCAGGCCAAGGATCACTCCCTGACCCGGGCCAACGGGAAGGACATCACCTTCACCGACGGAACGAAGATCTTCCTGGGCTCATCGGGCACGGGCGCTCCGTACGAGCGGGAGATGATGCGGGCGCGGAGAGAGAAGGGGCGCTGCTGATCTCGGGGGAGCTCGCCCCTCATGCGGCGTCCCGCCGCCAGCAGCTCGGCTGGATCCGACCCGTCTCCCGCCGCCAACGGCTCGGCTCGATCCGATCCGGCGTCCCGCCGCTGCTGGATCAGCTGAATCCGATCCAGCGCCCCGCCGCGGCGACGGTGAGCCAGAGCGCCATGGACGCGAGCCCCAGCAGCCGACTTCGGAGCGACGTGTCCAGGTCCTCCACGAGCCGTTCCCGCACGGCGAAGGTGAAGACCAGGGCCACGGGCAGCGTCGTCATCTTCACCCAGAACGCCGTGTTGTAGAAGCACTTGATGGCTTCCGAGAGGAAGAGCAGGATCCCCGTGCCCAGCATGAGGCTCACGCCGCCCACGAGCCAGGGGCGGACGTGTCCAGCGAGGTCGGCGATCCCCTGACGCTGTAGTCCGACTCCGAGGAGACGCAGGTCCACCACGAGGAGCGCCCCGCCCATGAGGCACAGCCCCATGAGGTGGACGGCCTCGATGATGGGAAACATCCAGATCGACTCCCGAACCACCGTTCCCAGATAGGTGGCCTCGGCGGCCTCGAAGAGACCCACCCAGGACTCTGGCGGAATCACCGCGCCCCCACGTCCGTCGGACAGTCGGCGGCGAGATTGACCCATGTGGGCTGGGGCTGGATGTCGCAGTCGAACCAGTTGTACGCCACCAGCCGTCCCGAGAACACGACCCCGGTCCAGACCATCAGGGAGACCAACCCCGCCATACGCGCGGCCCGAGGCGCGCGCAGGTCGTCATCCCAGAGGCTCACGGTACGGTGGATGCGGCCGTGGAAGAGCCAGACGTTC
The DNA here is from genome assembly GCA_033722275.1 of Longimicrobiales bacterium. Taxonomy (GTDB): domain Bacteria; phylum Gemmatimonadota; class Gemmatimonadetes; order Longimicrobiales; family Gaopeijiaceae; genus UBA2589. The sequence goes on from JAWVZK010000062.1 coordinate 1,395, forward strand.
AAACCCCCGATCAGGAGCAGGATCACCTTGATGCGAAAGAAGAGATTGTGGTAGTACCGGAGCGGTGAGGCGAAGAAGAGGAGGGAGCCCGTGATCACCATGACGGCGAATCCGAAGCGCGTCCACGGGAGGAGTCGCATGGTGAAGGACGACACCGGCACACCCCGGAAGGCGAGGCCCACGAGACGGAGGTCCATCATGATGGCCGTGCCGACGAACAGGGCCAGCGTCAGCACGTGGGTCGATTCGAGGAGGGGCCAGACGTAGAGGGACTCGAGGAGCGCCACGCTCCACGGGGTGTTCCCCAACCACTCCAGGAAGGCCCGGATCACGATCCAGTCGCGCCCCGATCCGAATCCGGCGGCGTCTCCGGCGACGAGCGTTCGTCGCTGGGCCGGAGGATCTCGGGGGAGTAGGCCGCGTGGCAGTTGGAGCAGACGTGATACATCTCGGCGCCCAGATCGAAGACCGCCTGCTCGTCTCGCTCTTCGGCGGCGCGAAGCGCCCGCTCCCCCACGTCGACGAGGGACCTGGAGAAGGTCGACCAACCCTCGTCGTCCAGAGCCCGACCGCCCATCATCATGAGATTCCCCGACTCGGCCACCATGAACGCGGCGTTCTCCACCGCCAGCCATTCGTCGTCCGAGGTGGGATGGATGTACTCCTCGCCATCGGCGTCGACGACCCAGCCGACCGCACCCCAGTAGGTCTGCGCGGAAGGCTCCACCACGTGGAGCATGAGCTCCTGCATGTCGGCCACCGGACGATACGGCTCGTCGTCCGAGACGGCGTTGCATCCCGCCGTCCCCACCGCGAGGAGGCCCGCGAGCATCTTGAGAAGGGTCCGGATCATCGCGGGAAGGTACGTCGGCAGCAGCGTTGGATGCGAGACGTCCGTCGAAGGGCGCGACGACGTCTGGACTTCCCCTCGCCGACAGCCGAAGTTGCCGGCTCGCCACGAAACCCGGAGAACCCGCTGATGACCCGACGATACGGCGCCTCGCTCCTGCTGGCTATTCTCCTCTCCCCGGGTTGCGCGCAGAGCGATGGAGGCGACCCGGACCCCCGGTCCGGCGGCATCGCCATGGGGGAGCCCGTGGACGTCGGCATGTCGGCCCTCGAGATGAGCCGGATCGGCCCCGCCATGGAGGACATCGTCGAGGACGGTCGAACGGGGGGCGTCGTCACCCTGGTGGCACGAGACGGAGTGGTGGTCCACTGGGAGGCCCACGGGTGGCGCCTGATCGGAGAAGATCCGCTGGAACGGGACGACGTCTTCCGCATCTATTCCATGACGAAGCCGGTGACGAGCGTCGCGGTCATGATGCTCGTGGAAGAAGGACTCCTGGACCTGGAGCAGCCACTCTCCGGGGTCCTCCCGGCGTTCGCCGACGTGCGGGTCTACGACGACGGCCAGCTCCGGCCACCCGCGCGACCCATCACCATCCGCGATCTCCTCCGTCACACGGCCGGGCTGACCTACGGCATCTTCAGCGATACGCCGGTGGACAGCATGTACGTGGCCGAGCTCGACCCCCTCGCCATGCACTCCGGGCGTGATCTGGAAGCGACGGTGGGAATCGTCGCCCAGCTTCCCCTGCTGGCGGACCCAGGGACCTTGTGGCATTACAGCATGGCGACGGACGTGCTGGGTCGGGTCGTCGAGGTCGTCTCGGGCGCCACGCTCGCCGACTTCTTCAGGACCCGGATCTTCGAGCCCCTCGGCATGGACGACACGGCTTTCCATGTCGAGGAGCACGATCGGGATCGCCTCACCGCGGTCTACGCGCCCGGTGACACCGGTCTGGTCGTCGCGGATCCCCCGGACGGCTCCTTCGCCCGTCCACCCTCCTGGTATTCGGGAGGCGGCGGTCTCACGTCCACCGCCTCGGATTACCTGCGCTTCGCACAGATGCTGCTGAACGAAGGCGAGCTCGACGACGTCCGGATCCTGGAGCCGGAGACGGTCCGTCTCATGCGGAGCAACCAGCTCGACGAGGCCCTCCTCCCCATCCAGGTAGGCGTCGTCCCGCAGGACGGATTCGGCCTGGGATTCGCGGTCTCCGTCGACGGACCGGAGGCCGGCACCTACTCGTGGCTCGGCGCGGCCAGCACCTGGTTCTGGATCGATCCCGTGGAGGAGCTCGTGGTCTTCGCGTGGACCCAGTTCATGCCGGTGGGCGCCGTTCGGGTGGACCAGCCTCTTCGGCAGATCGTCTCCGAGGCCATCGTGGAATCGAACCGCGTGCCCAGGGCCGGAGTCGGGAACCGATGACCCTTGACCGCTTAGGGTAAGGAACTTAGGCTATCACCTAAGGCAGTTAGGGTAAGCACGCCGTCTGCATCCCTGTTCGCCAGGGCCGCATCGGCCTACATTGACGGCGCCGGCGCCACCACCGGGAGGGGAAGACGATGGGTGACGAGCGAGCCGAGCTGGTGCCGGGCACCCTCGACATGCTGGTGATGAAGGCGGTCTCGGCAGAGAGCCTCCACGGCTTCGGGATCGCCCGGTGGATCGAGGCGACCACCGGTGATCGCCTCACTGTCGAAGAGGGAGCCCTGTACCCCGCCCTCCATCGGATGGAGAAGCGGGGAGCTCTCACGTCGGAGTGGCGGAAGACGGAGCGCGGCCGTCGCGCCCGCTTCTATCGCCTCACCGCACAGGGACGCCGCGAGCTCGTGAACCTGCGTGCCCGCTGGGAGTCGTCGGCCTGGGCGGTCCGGCAGATCCTCGACGCGGAGGTCGAGTCATGACCCTCGATCCCCAGGATCGGCGACTCGAGGACGAGATGGCCCATCATCTCGAGGAGCTCGAGGAGCACCTCCGTGCCGGAGGAATGAGCGCGGAGGAAGCGCGTGTGGAGGCTCGTCGTCGTTTCGGAGACCCGGAGCGGCACGCCCGGGAGACGCCACGCCGCCCCGACTCGACCTGGCGAAGCCGCTGGGAGGTCGTGCGGCACGATCTCGTGCACGCTGTCCGTCAGATGATCCGCCATCCCCTGACGAGCGGCCTGACGGTGACGACCCTCGCCCTGGGCGCGGCGGCGGCAACGGTGGTCTTCTCCCTCGTCCACGCGGTCGTCCTCGCACCCCTCCCCTTCGCGGATCCCCACTCGGTCGTCCACGTCAGCCAGACCTCGCCGCAGGGCCGGATCTACTCCATCTCCGAGCCCAACTTCGTCGACTTCCGGGACCGGCAGCGCTCGTTCACCGAGATGGCTGCCATGGGCTGGGAGACCCCCATCCTGACGGAGCTCGGCGATCCGGTGAGCATCGAGGCACGCCGGGTGAGCCACACCTTCTTCCCCATCCTCGGAATCCCACCGCTGCTGGGCCGGGGCTTCCTCCCCGAGGAGGACCGCTTCGGCGGTGCCACGGACGTCGCGCTCCTGTCCGAGGGTACCTGGCGGCGCCGCTTCGGCGCCGATTCCGCGGTCGCCGGACGAACGCTGACGCTGGACGGCCGTCCCCGGCGGATCGTGGGTGTCGTTCCATCGGATCAGGCATGGCCCGGGGTGGAGGTCTTCCTCCCTCTCGCTCCCAACCCCGATCTCTACCGGGACGACCAGCGGATCGAGGCCGTGGCCCGGCTGGCCCCGGGGGTGACGCTGGAGGAGGCTCGGGAGGACATGGCCGCCATCGCGTCGCAGCTCTCCGGGGAGTACCCTGAGAGCAACGACGGCTGGGGGGCCGCCGTGCGACCCGCTCGGGACTGGCTCATCGGGAACCGTCTCATGCGTCTGGGCATGCTCCTGCTCGGAGCGGTGGCCCTCTTCCTCCTCATGACGTGCGCGAGCGTCTCCAATCTCATGCTGGCCCGAGCTTCGGCACGGATCCGCGAGATGAGCGTCCGATCGGCTCTGGGAGCGGGTCGCTCCCGTATCGCGTCGCAGCTCCTCGCGGAGGGTAGCGTGGTGGCCGGCGTCGGCACGCTGATCGCTCTTCTCCTCTCCGTTCAGGGACTCCGGCTGGCCAAGGCGTTCGGACCGGGCGACATCGCCCGCCTCGGGGAGGCGAGCCTGAACGGAGGCGCGCTCCTGGTCGCGCTCGCGGCCGTCATTCTCGCGGTGGGGCTCGGTGGGCTGGCGCCGGCGATCCTCCTGACCCGACAAGACCGACACGCCTTGCTGCGAAGCGGCAGTCGAGCCGGATGGAGCGAGGGACGGCGCCTCCGAAGCGCCCTGGTGGTCGTCCAGTTCGCCCTCGCCGTCACGGTGACCACGGGAGCAGGCCTGCTCACGCGGAGCTTCATGGAGCTCCACGACGTCGAGCTGGGGTTCGATGCGGAGTCGGTCGTCCGCTACGCCGTACGGTTGCCTGCCGACACCTTCGATGAGCACGATCAGGTCGACTATGTGGAGCGGCTCCGGGCCGAGCTTCTCGCCATCCCGGGAGTGGAGGGCATGGGCGCCACCACGGCGCCACCGCTTTCCCCCATGCGACCGTCGAACTTCGTGGCCCGGGCCGACCTGGAGCCCGACCGACAGGAGGACTTCCAGCCGGTGAGCTGGCGGGCGGTCACCCCCGGCTACTTCCGGGCCGCCGGGATCCCGCTGCTCTCGGGACGGGTCTTCGAGCACGACGATCTGGGAGCGCGCGGCGAGCAGCGCCAGAATCCACCGGTGATCATCGACCACGCCCTCGCCGAACTCCTCTTCCCCGGAGAGGATCCGGTGGGTCGCCTCGTGACCTGGTTCCTCCCCGGCGGCCAACGCTGCGAGATCATCGGCGTGGTCGCGGCGGCCCGGGACGAGCGCCTGGACGTCGAAGCGCGTCCCAGGATCTATCGGCCCTTCACCTTCGGCGCGTGGGCCCAGCCCTCGGTCCTGGTGCGGACGGAGGGAGATCCCGAGGCCTTGATTCCGCGGATCCGCGACGGCACGCTCCGCGTGGACCCGTCGATCCCCGCCATCGCTCCGACCGTGCTGAGCCAGGACGTCCGGCGGTCCGTCGCTTGGCCCCGCTTCTCCATGCAGGTCCTCTCGCTCTTCGGGCTCGTCGCCCTTGTTCTGGCGGCGCTGGGCATTTATGGCGTCACGGCTTTCTCGGTATCTCGCCGACGCCACGAGATCGCCGTCCGGATCGCCATGGGCGCCCGACCCGCCGGGGTCCACTGGATGGTCTTCCGCAAAGCGATGACGCTCGCCCTCGCTGGAATCGCATTGGGAGTCACGGGCGCCCTGATGCTCGCGGGCTTCCTCGGGACCCTGCTGTACGAGGTCTCCGAGGCGGATCCCATCACGTTCCTGACGGTCCCGCTCGTCACCCTCCTCGTCGCCGTGGTCTCCACGTGGATCCCCGCGAGGCAGGCGCTGGGGCTCCAGTTGGCGGAGGAGTGACGTGCGGGCTCAGAGGCCCAGCCAACGACCCGACAGGTATCCGAGACTGGCCGTCGCGCCGGTGAGGACCGTCCCCCACGCCAGGTCCACCACCACCACGATGGTCGGGAAGTCCTCGAAGAGCGCCTTGCACGTGAGGTCGAAAGTGGCGTACGCGATGAGCCCGAAGAGGGCGCCCAGCATCGTCGATCGAGCCAACGAGGCATCGTTCAGCCCGGGGAGCACGGCGAAGACCACCACCCCCACCAGGTAGAGGGAGTAGAAGCCCACCGCGGCCCAGACCACCGGCTCCTCACGGAGCAGGTGGCCCAGGTGGCGCTCGTAGAACCGCGAGGCGATCCGACTCAGCCAGACGAAGTCGATGGCGAAGAAGCCCAGGGCCGTCAGGACGTACAGGGCCACGTACTTCATCCGGGCAGCCTCGCCTCGAGATCCGCCCACTCTGCACCCAGAGTCTCCAGCATCTCCCGGAAGAACGACACCTGAGACCGCTGATCGGAGGTGAGGGGCCCGACCCAATCCTCCGCCGCCCCGTAGAGGCCCCGGACGCGGCTGCTCAGCTCGCCTGTCTCCCTCTCCAGGTCCAGGATCTCGGCTTCGAGGCCGGCCTCGACCTCCAAGGGCTCATCCTCGTCGAGCCGGTCGGCCGTGGCCTCCACCTCGTCGGCCAGCGCCTCGGCATCGGCCGCGAGGGCCCAGAGCGTCAACATGACGTCGTTCCACGCCTGGCGGACGCCCGGCGGGTCGTCCATCCTCGGATCCTCCCGGATCTCGAAGCTGCGCTCCTGCGTCCCGTCTCCCGCCGTGATGCGCACGGTATACGTGCCCGGAAGGACCAGGGGGCCGTCCCCCCCACCCCGATCGGGATCCTGCCATCGATGACGCATGTCCCAGACCACTCGGTTCATGCCCGCCGAAGCCACCTCGGTCCTGTGGGAGACGCGTTCACCGGTATCGTCGAAGAAGACGAGCTCGGCACGCTCCTCGTCCCGGCCGGACCAGAAGTCGAGTATGACGCCCTCAGGGGGATTCGCGCCTTCGAAGATCATGTTCCCCGTGTGCGCTTTCACGCTCCGATACCGCACCTGCTCGGCGGGCTCCACGGTGAAGAGATGGAGGTTCGAAGCGGCGATCTCCGGCGTCATCTCCTGGAGTGCGTTGACCTGATCGAGGATGTAGATCCCGCGGCCGTGGGTGGCCAACACCAGATCGTTGTCCCGTGGATGGACGACCAGATCGTTGGCCGCCACCGTGGGCAGACCTCCTTCGAGCCCGACCCAGTTCCGGCCTCCGTTCCACGACCAGAACGCACCCAGCTCCGTGCCGAGATAGAGCACGTCCGGGTTCCTGGGATCCTCCCGTACGACGCGCACGGCCCGCTCCGGGGGCAGGTCTCCCACGATGGACCGCCAGGAGCGTCCGTCGTCCTGCGAGACCCAGAGGTAGTTCTCGTAGTCGTCGTTCCGGTAGTTGTTGGCCGCGACGTAGACGCGTCCCGCCACGCTGCGGGAGGGGTGGATCTGGTTCACCCACATCATCGTCGGTGCCCCGGGGATGGCGTCGGTGACGTTCCGCCACGTCGCCCCGTCGTCGGTCGAGACCTGCACGAGTCCGTCGTCGGTGCCCGCGTAGAGGATGCCCGGGGTGAACTCGGACTCGGCCACCGCGGTCAGCGTGGGCCAGTACGGGATCCCGTCGTCCAACGAGAGGGTGAAGGAGTCCGCCACCTGGTCCATGATCGCCAGCGTGCGGCGGTCCGTGCCGGTCGTGAGGTCGCCCAGCGACGTCCACGTGTCCCCCCGGTCCGTGCTCTTCCAGAGCCGGGCGGTTCCCGCGTACAGCGTGTTGCTGTCGTGGGGGCTGATGACGTACGGGCCGTCCCAGTTCGCCGGCTCCATGGCGTTCCCGAGCCGCTGATACGGATCGGAGAGATCGGGCCAGGTGGTCCAGTTCCGTCGGGCCGAGATGTGGCCCTCCGGATCGCCGGGGCGGATGTCCTTCACCTCTCCCGTCTCCATGTCCCAGCGCATCAACCCCAGATACTGGCTCTCGGAGTAGAGGATACGGTTGTCCGTGGTATCCACCAGAGCGAGAAATCCGTCGCCGCCACCCCACTTCGTCCAATCCTCGTTGAGGATGCCCTCGGCCCGGTAGGTCTGACTCGGTCCCTTCCATGTGCCGTTGTCCTGAAGCCCGCCGTAGATGTTGTAGGGCTCTGCCAGGTCCACCGAGACGCGATAGTACTGACTCAAGGGAAGGGCGGTGTGGTAGAGGAAGTGGTTCCCGCGGTCGTAGCTGATGCCCAGGCCGCCGTCATCGAGCTTGATCACGTGGTTCGAGTCATGCGGATTCACCCACACCAGGCGATCGTCACCGTGGGTCCGGTGCTCTCGGGGGATCGTGAAGGTCACGCCGGCGTCGTCGGAATAGCTGTAGCTGTTGAGCATGTAGAGCCGCTGGTCGTCATTGGGATCCACGAGCGGCTGGCTGGCATACATGGGCCGGGGATTCCAGTCCGACTGGAACGTCCACGTCTCTCCCCGATCCTCGCTCCGGTAGATGCCGGCCTCCCTCTGTTCGTAGGCGGTGGACGCGTTGAAACGCTCCCCCTGCTCCAGGCTGATGTAGAGGATCCGAGGATCCGAGCGATAGATGGTGATGCCGATGCGGCCGATGTCCCCCTCCGGCAGACCGTTGTCCAGAGCGGGATCCGTGAGCTCGGTCCACGTCTCGCCGCCGTCGATGGTCTTGTAGAGACCGCTCCCGGGTCCGCCTCCGTGGAAGCCCCACGGCCTCCGTTGCCGCTGGTACATGGCGGCGTAAAGCACGTCGGGATTCGAAGGATCCATGGCCACGTCCACGGCACCGGTCTGGGGATCGACGAAGAGGAGCCGCTCCCACGTCTCTCCACCGTCCGTGGTCTTGTACAGGCCTCGCTGGGGATTGGGGCCCCAGAGATGCCCCATGGCGGCCACGTAGACGACGTCGGGGTCGTCGGGATGCATGACGATGCGCCCGATGTGGTGACTCTCCCCCAAGCCCATGTTCGTCCACGTCTCACCCCCGTCGGTGGACTTGTAGACGCCGTCGCCCCAGGAAGAGGACTGTCGGTTGGCCCGCTCCCCCGTGCCCACCCAGACCACGCTGGTGTCCCGTTGGTGGACGACCACGTCGCCGACCGAGTGGGTTCCCTGGCTCTCGAACACCGGCTCGAAGCGGATCCCGTTGTCCGTGGTCTTCCAGACGCCGCCGGTGGCGGACGCCAGATAGAAGACCCGCGTGTCCATCTCCACCACGGCGATGTCGACGAGTCTCCCACTCATGTTCGCCGGCCCTATGGAGCGGAAGCGGAGACCGTCCAGGTGGTCGGCCGTGATCTGAGCCGCCGTGGGGGCGGAGACGGAGGAGAGTCCGATCAGAAGGATGAGGAATGCCCGCATGCGACTGTCTCCGTTCGTGTTCGAGGCCGACCTCGCCACAGCGGGTCCGCCTCGGGGAAGCGTCGTTCTTCGGTACCGCGGGAGCTCCCGTCGTGGCGAGATCCCGGGCGGGAAAGATGACGGCGTGGGGAGCAGGCGTCCAACCCCGGGCACGCGGGGCACCCCGTCCGGGCTCACGCCCGGCGAGAGCGGACGGCGCCCCCTTCGAGTGGCGCCTTGCGGGAACCGTGAACGGCTGAGACTAGTGGGGTGTATCCGATGTTTCGTGAACACCGAGCGTGCCGAGGCGCGGCGCGGAACGAGGAGGAACGACGCGGGAATAGCACCGCTATTTCAACGAGTTCCGACGAAGTCCCCGTCGATGCATCGCCGCGCGAATGTCATCGAAACATCGGATACACTCCACTGGTACAGTCTCCGTCGCATCCGCTCGATCAGCCCCGGTATGAAGACGACGCCTCTCGAACACCCGATCGTACTGGTCCTTTCGCTCCTCGCCTCCGGCGCGTGCTCCGCGGCGCCGACCGCCGAAGTCCCGTCCCCTGCGGGCACCGGGGACTCGGACGGCGCCGCGCCCATCGTGCAGCCCGGAGCTCCGGGGGAGGACGCCCGGACTTTCTCCCCCGAGGAGATCTCGGAGGTGGAAGGCGTATCCTACACGGAGGCGGACGTCCACTTCATGCAGGGGATGATCCCCCATCACCGGCAGGCGCTGGTGATGACCGATCTGGTCCGGGAGCACGCGACCACCGAGGCCGTTCGCCGGATGGCGCTCCGTATGGAGATCTCCCAGCGTGACGAGATCGCGCTCATGGAGACCTGGCTGAGGAACCACGGGGAGGCGGTGGCCATACCCGGCATGGATCATGGCGACCACCTCATGCCCGGCATGCTCACGGACGAGCAGATGGAGGAGCTGCGGGACGCTCGAGGCATCGAGTTCGACCGACTCTTCCTGGAATACATGATCCAGCATCACCTGGGGGCCATCGAGATGGTGGCGACCCTCTTCGCGACGCCCGGAGCCGCCCAGGAGTCCACCGTGTTCAAGTTCGCCGAAGACGTGGACGCCGATCAGACGATGGAGATCGAACGCATGCAGCGTGTACTCGCGGATCTTCGATAACCGGAGCCCGCTCTTCGGGCCGGAACCGTGGGGAGGCCGAGGCGGCCCCCGCGCCCGGAGGTGTCCGGTCCCGCTCCGCGACCGTCCGCTCCCGTAGCAGCAGGTCCAATCCCCAACCCATGCCCATTCCGTCCCATCCCGAGAGGTAGCAAATGAAGCACGTTTCGTCGATCGCGGCCCGGCCGGTGCGGTACATCGTCGCCATGGCCGCCCTGGTGGGCCTCCTGACCGTACCCGCCGACGTCGCCGCCCAGGATCCGGAGGAGGAGACGCCGCCTGCGGCGCCTGCCCTCACCTGGGATCCCAATGATCCCCGCATCGGCCTCGGCGCCGGGTGGATGGACGCCGAGTCGGCCATCAGCGGACTCGAGCTGCTGGCCGCCATCCCCCGCCCCGAGGGCTTCTTCAATCCTTCCACACCCGCCGATGGCCGGTTCAGCAACACGGACCTGGCCTTCCAGGGCGACCTGTTGATCCAGGGCAACTACAACGGCTTCCAGATCTTCGACATCTCGGAGCCGGCGTCTCCCGACCTCCGGTTGTCCGTCGTCTGCCCGGGTGGCCAGGGTGACGTCTCCATCTACGGCGATCTCATCGTCATGTCGGCCCAGGAGACCCGCGGCCGCCTCGACTGCGGTGTCGAGGGCGTCGCCGATTCCATAAGCGCCGAGCGGATGAGGGGCATCCGTATCTTCGATGTCTCCGACATCGACAACCCGCAGCAGGTGGCGGCGGTGCAGTCCTGCCGGGGATCCCACACCCATACCGTCGTGACGGATCCGGCCGACGACGAGAACATCTACGTCTACATCCAGGGCACCAGTCGCGTGCGCCCGGCAGCCGAGCTCCCCGGATGCTCGGGAGCCGAGCCCGAGGAGGACGAGAACACGTCGCTCTTCCGTATCGAGGTGGTGAAGGTCCCTCTGGCCGATCCGGCGGCCGCCGAGATCGTGAACATGCCGCGCATCTTCGCCGACGCGGAGGGGAACATCGCGGGGCTCTGGCAGGGTGGAGACCACGGCCCGGGGACGCAGTCGAGCCGTCGGACCAACCAGTGCCACGACATCACGGCCTACCCCGCCGAGGGGATCGCCGGCGGGGCCTGCTCGGGCAACGGCATCCTGCTGGACATCACGGATCCCGCGAACCCGATGCGGATCGGAGAGGTGGCGGATCCGAACTTCGCCTACTGGCACTCCGCCACCTTCAACAACGACGGGGACGTGGTCGTCTTCACCGACGAGTGGGGTGGTGGCTCCTCCCCTCGGTGCCGGGCCAGCGATCCGGCCACCTGGGGCGCCAACGCCATCTTCCGCATCCGGGAGGGCGGCGAGATGGAGCTGGCGGGGTACTACAAGCTCCCGGTCCCCCAGACCGAGACGGAGAACTGCGTCGCCCACAACGGCTCCATCGTCCCGGTACCGGGCCGCGACATCATGGCCCAGGCCTGGTATCAGGGCGGCGTTTCGCTCATGGACTTCACCGACCCCGAGCATCCCTATGAGATCGCCTTCTTCGATCGCGGGCCGCTCTCCGTAGAGTCTCTCTTCACCGGCGGCTACTGGTCCGTGTACTGGTACAACGGCCGTCTCTACGGCGCCGAGATCTCGCGAGGCATCGACGTCTTCCGTCTCGCGCCCAGCGAGCACCTGACCGAAGCGGAGATCGCGGCCGCCGAGCTGGTGCGGATGGATCAGTTCAACGCCCAGCTCCAGCCCAAGGTCGAGTGGCCCGCCGCGGTGCCCGTGGCCCGGGCCTATCTCGACCAGATGCTCCGGGCGAATCGCATCCTCGACGAGCGCGCCGAAGCCATCCAGGAGGCCCTCGACGACTTCGAGCGCGGCCGGGCCACGTCCGTCCGGCTCGACGCTCTGGCGGCGCAGCTCGAGGCCGATGCCGCAGCCATCCGTCTGGGCGAGCTCGGCGGGGACGCCGAGCGGATGCAGAAGGTGGCCGAGGTGCTGCGGGGTCTCGCGGCGCAGGAATAGCGCCATCCCATCGACCCGCCCTGGGCGGATCGTTCGCCACGACGAGGGCCCGGCGTCCCACGGGGCGCCGGGCCCTCGTCCATCGGGGCGAGCCCTCCGTAGCCGAGGTCGAGGCCCGAGATCGCGTGGACAACCTTGCTCAGCGGAGCGCGCCCCGGGATCTTCCCAGCGAGAAGCCACTCCTTCGAGGTCCATCCATGAACGTTCGCGAGCTGCTGAGGAAGAAGTCGAAAGGTGTCGTCACCGTGGAGTCGACCGCGACGCTGGCCCGAGCGGCCGAGCTGATGATGGACCACGCGATCGGAGGCCTGCCGGTGATCGAGCTTCCCGGCAGCGCCCTGGTGGGTTTCGTCTCGGAGCGCGACATCGTCGACGCCGTGGATCGTCGTTCCCAGGAGGTGCTGACGGAGAGCGTTCAGGATCTGCCGGTCACGACGGTGATGCGCAGGCCCGCCCCGACATGCCGGGGTGCCGAAAGCATCCGCGACGTGATGGCGCGCATGACCCGCGGCCGTCTCCGCCATCTGGTCGTCCTCGACGACGAGGACCGGATCGCCGGCGTCATCTCCGTGGGCGACCTGGTCAAGGATCGCCTCGAGGAGCTCGAGACGGAGGCCGGTGTCCTTCGCGATTACGTGGCCGGACAGCGGGCGAAGAAGTGAGGCGGTCGCTACCCGTAGGCGGTCGCTACCCGTAGGCGGTCGCTACGCGTGGGCCGTCGCGACGTAGTTGGGCATGGGGAAGACGAGCGCGTCGCCTTCCCGGTACCTCTCGAGCACGTCTTCACCGTCGCGACGGATCGCCTCGATCAGCGAATCGCGCTCCTCGGGATCGTCCATGGCGACCTCCGGAACCACGGCGGCACCCGCCATGACCGTCAGGCTCACGAAGGTCTCGGGATCGGTGAAGACCACGTCGAGCGTCTCCTCCGCCACGTTGACGCGCTCGAAGCCGGCCTCGCTCAACACGCCGCGGACGCGCTCCTCGTCGCCGAAGACGAAAGGCGTGGCCACGTCCTGGAGATCGGATTCCAGGTATCGCGCTTCGGCCTCGAGGAGGGCCCGATAGACCGGATGCCGCTCCAGCGGCTGCCAGACGTTCAACACCATCCGGCCCCCCGCTCGAAGGACCCTTCGGGCTTCCGAGAGCGCAGGCACGGGCTCCTCGAAGAACTGGAGTCCCTGCTGGCAGAGCACCAGGTCGAAGGAGTCGTCGGGGAAGTCGAGATCCGCCGCGTCGCCGCGTGTCCACTCCACGGAGGCGCCCACGGGGTCTTCCCGGCTCCGTGCCACCTCGAGCATGTCCGGGTCGATGTCCAGGGCCGCGACCTCCCCCTCGGGGCCGACGAACCGTGCCACCCGCCGGGCGACGATTCCCGTGCCACACGCCAGGTCGAGCACCCGCTCTCCCGGACGAGGGTCGGCGTGGTCCAGAAGGACGCGAGTCCAGGGGATGAAGATCGAGGGGCCGAAGAATCGGTGGAAGAGCTCGGCGGGAGAGGGTTCCCGATCGTGATCATCGGACATGGCGCTCACCTCCTCACGGGTCGGCAGCGGTGAACAAGCATAACAGGGGCGGTCCTGGCGGATCCTCCATTCGAGCTCCGAGGCTGGAGGCACCGGCGGCGACCCGCGGGGAGGCATCCGGGCAGCACCGGCG
>JAWVZK010000063.1:0-14835 GCA_033722275.1 Longimicrobiales bacterium
CCGTGAGCTCGGCCAGCAGAAGATCGCGGACGATATGGATGTCCTCGCTGGCGTTGGGCTTGCCGGCGAGACCGAGGCGCGCCGATACGATCCCCTCGTTCATGTGGCCGTTGCGCGAGAGGCCGACATCCTCGGGATGGTCCGCCACCGGGATCTCGAAAGCCTGGGCATACTCCAGGGCCAGCCGCATCAGGCCCGAGTCCATCACCGGGCTGCCGTCGTCGGTGATGGCCACGGCCCCCGCGTCCACCATCTCTCCCACCAGGGTCAGGCGACCACCCTGCCGGCCCACGGAGATGCAGCCCACGGGATAGACCCTCGACAGTCCGGCCGCGCGCCCTGCGGCGACCACGAAGCCGACGGCCGCGGGATCGTCGATGGGCGGATCGGTGTTGGGCATGGCGCACACGGCGGTGAAGCCTCCCGCCGCCGCCGCGGCGGCACCGGTGGCGATGGTCTCCTTGTGCTCCTCCCCCGGCTCCCGGAGATGGACGTGGACGTCGATGAGGCCCGGTGCCACCACCAACCCCGAGCAATCGATGATCTCGGCACTCTCCGGGGCGTCGAGCCCATGCCCGATCTCGGCCACCTTGCCGTCGCCGAGGAGCACGTCCAGGACGCCGTCGAGGCCCTGGCTGGGATCCACCACCCGGCCTCCCTGCAGGAACGTCTTGCCGCTCATGCCTCTCTGCCCTCCTTGGCCGCCTCGGCCTTCTCCGGTTGCCCACCGGCCAGGAGGTAGAGCACGGCCATGCGGACGGCGACGCCGTTGGTCACCTGGTTCAGGATCACCGAATGATCCCCGTCTGCGACGTCGGAGTCGATCTCGACCCCCCGGTTCATGGGACCCGGGTGCAGGACGAGGATGTCGCGGGGAGCGGCCTCGAGACGCCGGTTGGACACGCCCCAGACCCGGTTGTACTCCCGTAGGCTGGGGACGTAGCCGCCCTCCATGCGCTCCAGCTGGAGGCGGAGGACGTTCAAGACGTCGGCCCACTCGATGGCCTCCTCCACGTGGGTGAAGACGGTACAGCCCAGGCGCTCGGGCTCCGGAGGCATCAGCGTACGAGGACCGCAGACCGCCACTTCGGCCCCGAGGGTCCGAAGACCGTAGATGTTGGAACGGGCCACGCGAGAGTGGAGGATATCGCCGACGATGCAGACCTTCTGCCCCTGCAGCGGACCGCGGTGGTCCCGGATGGTCAGGAGGTCGAGGAGTCCCTGCGTCGGGTGCTCGTGCCAACCGTCTCCGGCGTTCACGACGTTCGAAGGGATGCGCTCCGCGAGGAAGCGGGCGGCCCCCGAGGCACCATGGCGGATCACCACCATGTCGATGCGCATGGCCTCGAGGTTGCGCGCAGTGTCGACGAGGGTCTCCCCTTTCACCACCGAGGAGCCGGTGGAAGAGATGTTCACCGTGTCGGCGCTGAGCCTCTTCTCGGCGAACTCGAAGGAGATCCGCGTCCGGGTGGAGGCCTCGAAGAAGAGGTTGACGATGGTCTTGCCCCGGAGCACCGGCACCTTCTTGATTCGCCGCTCCGAGATCTCCTTGAACGGCTCCGCCGTGTCCAGGATCATCTGGAGCTGAGAGGCCGTGAGGCGTTCCAGGCCCACGAGGTCCTTGCCCAGCGTCGGCGCCTCGCTCACGCTTCCTCCCCCGTCCAGATCAGCTCGACGGCGAGGCGGCCATCCAGCTCGGGCACCCGGACCTCGACCCGTTGGTGATCCAGGACCTGGACGGTCCGGCCGGTGACATCGGGCTGGATCGGGAGCTCGCGCCCTCCCCGGTCCACCAGGACACAGAAGAGGATGCGGCTCGGACGACCCCAATCGCTGACCTCGTTCAAGGCCGCGCGGGCCGTGCGGCCGGTGTAGGCCACGTCGTCGACGATGACCACGCAGCGATCGTCGATCCCGTCCTTGGGGAGCTCCGATCCGCCGACGATGGGGAGGGGGCCCACCACCTCCAGATCGTCCCTGTACAGCGTGATGTCGATGGATCCGGTCGCCAGCTCGACGCCTTCCGCCTGCTCGATCTCCTCCTGGAGGAGCTCGGCGATCTGGGTCCCCCTCCGATGGATCCCCATGAGCACGAGGCCTTCGGTACCGCCGTTCATCTCCACGATCTCCCGAGCCATGCGTGCCACGGCCCGTCGGACGTCGGACTCGCTCATGACGTGGATTCGTTCAGTGGGTTCGGTCATGCCGGGGATGCGATCATCGGTGCGCTGCGATCATCGGTGAATCGGAGCAACGAGATGGGCGCGACGGGAGCGCCCGGGCCGTGCCCTTGGAAGAGCGCCCGAGCGGCGGGAAAGTTCGGGGCACGGACGGCCAGGGTCAACGACCGGGATCTCCGCCCACCGGCCATCCTCGACCCGCCCCGGGGCCCCATGCGCGTCGACGCTCCGGACGCGGAGGGGTGTCCTCTCCGGGCCGTCTTGCCCTACTTTTGCGGACGACGCGCCCGCGACACGGGCGTCCCGCGGCGACGCGCGCTCCGCCGGCGGGCTCGGCTGGACCCTACGATCCTCCAACCCCCTGCCTCATGCGCCCTCGACTCCGCTCCGTCGCCGTGCTCGCGCTCTTCGTCCTCGCTCCCGGCGCCGGGGCTCAGGAGCTCGTCGAACCGCCCACGGTCCTACTCCGCTCCGTGCCCTTCGAGCTCGAGGTGGCGGGTGCCGCCGACACGCCTTCCGCGTGGGTCGAAGTCCGGACGGCGGACGGCCGGGTCCTGGGAACCGGCACGGTGGAGGCGCACGGGACCCTCACCGTGCGCGACCTGGTCGTGCAGTCGGCAGACGATCTTCCGTTGACGATTCTCGTAGGCGATGCCGCCCTCGAGCACGAGGCCACCGTGACGTCCGGCTGGTACTCCATCGTTCCCCCCTTGGTGGCGATCCTTCTCGCGCTCCTCTTCCGTGAGGTCGTCACGGCGCTTTTCGCCGGCGTTTGGCTGGGAGCCCTGGCCATGGCCGGCTTCGACCCCGTCTCCGCCACCGGGCGACTCATCGACACCTTCGTCGTCCCGGCCGTGGCCGACGCGGACCACGCCGCCATCATCGTGTTCTCCCTCCTGCTCGGGGGGATGGTGGGTCTCATCTCCCGAAACGGCGGGACCATGGGGATCGTGGAAGCGGTGGCGCCCTTCGCGAGCACGCCCCGGCGAGGCAAGCTCGCGACGTGGGCCGCCGGGCTCGCCATCTTCTTCGACGACTACGCGAACACCTTGATCGTGGGCAACACCATGCGGCCCATCACGGACCGCCTCCGGATCTCCCGGGAGAAGCTCGCCTACGTCGTCGACTCCACCGCCGCCCCGGTGGCGGCTCTCGTTCCCATCTCCACCTGGGTGGGCTACGAGATCAGCCTCATCGCCGACGGATTCGGCATCGCCGCGGCCCGGACGCCGGCCGCCGCGGGGCTCGTCGAGCTCAGCCCCTTCGGCGTGTTCGTGCAGACCATCCCGTTTCTCTTCTATCCTCTCCTGGCCCTCTTCTTCGTCCTCCTGACCTCCGCCTGGGATCGGGACTTCGGCTCCATGCTCGAGGCGGAGCAGCGCGCCTCGTCGGGCGGCGGCCTCTATCGCCCCGGCGCCGTGCTGGCGGTGGATACCTCCGGGGAGATCATGGAGCCCAAGGAGGGGACGCCGCATCGCTGGTGGAACGCCGGCCTCCCCGTCGTTTCAGTGATCCTGGTCGTTCTGGTGGGCCTGTATCGATCGGGGCGCGCAACGGTGGGACCTGACGCCACCCTCATGGACGTTTTCGGCGCGGCCGACCCCTTCTCCACCCTCCTGTGGGGGTCCCTCACCGGCGTTATCGTGGCCATCGTCCTGTCCCTCGGCCAACGGCTTCTCACGCTCATGGAGGCCATCGACGCGGTGGTGGGAGGAATGCGCGCCATGATGATCGCCATGATCATCCTGACCCTGGCCTGGTCCCTGGGCGCCGTCACCGAGGTCATCGGTACCTCCGACTTCCTGGCTCAGCTCCTTTCCGATCGATTCCCCCTCGAGCTGATGCCGGCCGTCGTCTTCGTCACCTCGGCGGCCACGGCCTTCGCCACCGGGACGTCGTGGGGGACCATGGCGATCATGCTTCCGGTGGTGATCCCCCTCACCGTCGCCCTGGGCGGTCCGGACGTCTTCCCCGGCGCCCCCGACGAGGCGATCCTCCTGGGCGGCATCGCGTCGGTCCTGGCCGGTGCCATCTTCGGAGACCATTGCTCGCCCATCTCCGATACCACGGTCCTCTCCTCCACGGCGTCGGCGTGCGACCACGTGGACCACGTACGGACCCAGCTCCCCTACGCTCTGGCCGTGGGTGTCGTCGGGGTGATCCTGGGGAACGTCGGCACCGCGTACGGACTCCCACCGTGGATCGCCCTGGTGGCGGGTGCGGTCCTCCTCGCGGCCTTCCTCCGGATCGTGGGTCGATCCGACATGGAGAAGGGGACGGCGTCGGGAACGCTCTGAGGCGCGTCCGCGGACGGAGCGGGCCGCGCGTCAATACGCGCAAGCGGGCCGCCTGTCAGCATGCGTAAGCGGGCCGCGTGTCAGCGGGCGAAGCGCACGAAAGCGCCCGAGTGTCAGCGCGCGGAGGCGGGCGGCGTGTCAGCGGGCGAAGCGCGCCCGGCCCACGCGCTGGAGGAAGGGGTCGGCCGGATCCCCACGGCCCTCGGCCACGGCCCAGTCGTACGAAAAGAGCACCACGCCGCCGGCTCTCTCGGCCCGGGCGATGTCGATCATCTCCATGGTCGTCGACGCGGTGTTCATGTAGGCCCCGATTCCCGCCCAGACGCGTCGACGATCGCCGGCCGCCGCCCGTGCCATGCCGACGAGGACCCGGAAGCGCTCCCGGTCGGGGGTGTAGGCCATGGGCACCGCGATGTCGAGAATCCCCTCCGCGAGCCAGGACGTCCATGCCTGGAATCGATGTCTCAGAGCCTCGTCGGGATCGGCGATGACGGCCGCCGATACCACGAGACGGGGGTCCACCGCCTTCACGTCGTCGTAGATGCGTCGGACCAGGTGGGTGACCTGCTCCCGACGAAAGGCGTTCCACAGCTCGGGTGCGCCGTCGACGAACGCATAGAGATCGTCGACGTACGCCCTGTCCAACCGCTGGAAACGGTCCTCGGACATCATGCCGCGGGCCCAGATCCGGAAGCGCTCCAGAGCCCCCACCGAGTAGTCGTAGTCCGCCGACGGGAAGCGGATGTAGTCGAAGTGGATGCCGTCCAGGTCGTATCGGACGGCGAGATCGAGCCAGACCGCGTGGACGCGGTCCTGGACCGCCGGATGAGAGGGGCTGGAGTAGATCCCCTCCACCGCGTGGCGGTTCGCCGTGGCATGCTCGATCAGGCGACGCACGAAGCGAGGCTCGAAGGGATCCACGGCCACCAGCTCCCGGCCCAGCTCCCTGGGTACCGCGAGCCAATCGGGGTGGGCACGGACCAGGTGGCTCGGATCCTCCGGGAGAGCGGTCGGTCCCCAGACGAGATGCGTGTTGACCCAGGCGTGGACGGCCATGCCCCGACGGTGGGCCTCCTCGATGACCAGCGCCAGCGGATCGAAGCCGGCGGGCTCCTGGATCGCCTCGCCCCGGGGCTCGAGCCCCGAGCGATAGAAGGCGTCGGCCCGCCCCCGGACCTGGACGATGAGGGTGTTGATGCCGGCGGACGCGGCCTGCTCCACCATGTCGAGAACGGCCTCCCGGGTGGTCATCGTGTACCGCACGACCCACAGAGCGCGGACCTCCTCGAAGCTCCGGACGGGATCGAAGCGAGGATCCGAGGGCTCCACGGCCACCTCCGGCGGTGGCCCGACCCGGACCCTGGGCTCCGGCGTCGAGGGCGGCATGGAGACCACGGTGCACCCACCGCACGTCAGGAGCGCGCCCATGATGGCGGAGCGTCGGATCAGGCCGCGGATCCCGGTCATCGCCGAGCCTGGAAGAAGCCCTTCAGAAGGTGCGAGGCCGCCTCGCGGCCCACCCCGCGCGTGACGGCGCACCGGTGGTTCAGTCGCGCGTCCTCCAGGAGATTGCCCAGCGAGCCGCCCATACCGGCCTTGGGATCGGAGGCCGCGAAGACCACCCGGGGGATCCGGGCCAGGACGATGGCGCCGGCGCACATGGCGCACGGCTCCAAGGTGGCATAGAGCGTCGTGTCCAGGAGACGCCAGTCCCGCTGACGGTCGGCGGCCCGTCGGATGGCCACGACCTCCGCGTGGGCCGTCGGGTCGGCCTCGGTGATGGTCCGGTTGAATCCCTCGCCGAGGACCGTGTCCTCGCGCACGACGACCGCGCCTACCGGAACCTCGCCCAGCGACTCCGCTTCCCGGGCGAGCTCCAGAGCCCGCTCCATCCAGCGTTCGTCGGCAGCGCCGTCTTCGGGAGCCACCTGAGACCCGAACCTCGAGGCCGCCCTCTAGTGCTGCGTGAGGTTGAGGGAGCCGGTCTCGTCCATGCGTCGGTAGAATCCGGTGACCCGACCGAGAATCCGGAGGGAGTCCGGATCTTCCACCAGCGTGGCTTCCCCACCGGGCTCCAGAGCCTCCAGGAGGATGCCCTTCCCGTTGATGGAGAATCGGTGGAAGCGGGACGTGTCACCGATCTCGACGACGATCACGTTGCCGTCCTCGACCTCGTCGATGGTCACGGGCGACACCAGCACCAGATCACCCTCGGCGACGCCCAGAACGGCCAGATCCCCGGCCCCGGCCCGGATCATGAAGGCGCCGTCCTCGCAGCCGAGCTGGCGATCCACCGAGACGAACGTCTCGGGCTTCGGCGAGGACCCGTCCACGGGGACCTGGGTGAAGCACGGGACGGCGATGGTGTCCGCGTTCAGATCGACGCCCAGGATCCGGACTCCCCTGGAGCGGGATGGATCCCGCTCCAGGCATCCCTTCTCGGCCAACGACTGGAGATGCTCGGAGACGGTCTTGGTACTCTTGATCCCGAAGCGCTCCCCGATCTCGCGGATCGACGGCTGATACGTGTTGTCCCTGAGATATTGCACCATGAAGTCGAGGATCTTCTGCTCGATCTCGGTGAGCGGCTCGACCGGGCGGCCGGTGGTCGGGGCTTCACGCTGTGGAATCGCGTCGGATCTAGCCAAGTATCAGCACCTGGTAGGAGAGGCCGGGAAGCGCCCGACTGGCATCGGGGGCTATCCTAATGTGCGCTTCGGAAAGGTGTCAAGAAAGCCCCTTACTCAAAGGGCGCGTATGCGCTCGAGGGCCTCGTCGATGCGCTGGAACACGCGATCCCGACCCACCAGGACCAGCACGTCGAAGATGCCTGGACTCGCCATGTTTCCCGTGAGCGCCACCCGGAGGGGATGGATGAGCTTGCCGGCACCCGTCCCTCGCTCCTGGGCGAGGCCCCGCAGGCGGGCCTCCAGCTCCTTTCTGGTCCAATCGGCGTCTCGATAGACCGAAGCCACCGCTTCCAGTCGGTCGCACGCGGCTTCAGGGTCCTTGGCCCAGTGCTTCCTCACCGCCTTTTCCTCGTGGACGACCTCGTCGCATACGAAGGGTCGGGCTTGATCGGCGAGCTCGTCCAGTGTCCGGGCCCGGACCTTGATCACCTCCAGAAGCTCCTCCAACCACGTCTCGTTCTCGAGGAGGTCCTCGCGAAGCGACGGCTCCGAAGCCAACCGCGATCCGATCTCCCCGGCCAGCTCCTCCGCGGGCTTCAGGGCCAGATGCTTGCCGTTGAGCCAGCTCAGCTTCTCTGCGTCGAAGATCGAGCTCTTCTTGAGGATCCGGCGAGGATCGAACGCTCGCACGAGCTCGTCGACGGTCATGAACTCCCGATCGTCCCCCGGGCTCCAGCCCAGGAGGGCCAGGAAGTTCACCATGGCTTCGGGAAGGATCCCTTCGGCAGCGTAATCTCCGACGGCCGTGGCTCCGTGGCGCTTGGAGAGGCGCTTCCCATCGGGACCCAGGATCAGCGGCACGTGGCCGAAGACGGGCTCGGAAAGGCCGAGGGCCCTGTAGAGGAGGATCTGCTTCGGCGTGTTGGAGAGATGGTCGTCTCCCCGGATCACGTGGGTGATGCCCATCTCGGCGTCGTCGGAGACCACCGCCAGATTGTACACGGGCGTGCCGTCGCTGCGCAGAAGCACCAGGTCGTCGATGTCGTCGTTGCCGAAGCGCATCTCGCCGTGGACCATGTCCTCGAACCGCGTCGCTCCGTCGGGGACGCGGAAGCGGATGGCACAGGGCTCGCCGGCCTCGGCCTTTCTCGCCGCCTCCTCCTCGCCCAGCGCCTCGGCCCGCTCACGGGCCACCCGGCTGGGATGCATGTCACGCCTCCGGGCCTCCTCCCGCACCACCTCGGGATCGGAGAAGTCCCGGTACGCCTTTCCTTCTTCCAGGAGTCGCCACGCCGCCGCGGCGTGTCGCTCCACGCCTTCACTCTGGAAATGAGGGCCCTCATCCCAATCCAACCCCAGCCACGACAGCCCGTCGAGGATGGCCCGGGTATGGGCTTCGCTGGAGCGCTCGCGGTCGGTGTCCTCGATGCGAAGGACGAAGGCGCCCCCCGTCTTCCGGGCCAGGAGCCAGTTGAAGATGGCGGTACGGGCACCCCCCACGTGGAGGTATCCCGTGGGGGACGGGGCAAAGCGGAGTCGCATGGTCACGATTCGAGCCTGTCCTCTATCAACGTGCGCGCCACCCTCGGGTCGGCCGCGCCTCGAGTCTTCTTCATGACCTCACCGACGAAAAGACCGATGAGGTTGCGGTTTCCGTCTCGATACTCCCGTGCCTTCTCGGGCCAGGCGGTCAGGACCTCGTCCACCACGGACTGGAGGGCGGCCTCGTCGGAGACCGCCTCGAGACCCATGAGCCGCACGAGATCCTCGGGACGGCCTCCTTCCCGGGCCATCCGGGCCAGCACGTCCTTCGCAGCGCGTCGTGTCACCGCGCCCTCGTCCACCAGCGCGGACAGACGCCCGAGATCCTCTCCGGAGAAGGGAAGATCCTCCAGCCTGCGGTCGTCCAGGAGCCCCCGGACGTCGGTGACGATCCACGCCGCGACCGTAGGCGGGTCGTCGTGCTCCTCCAGCGCCGCCTCGAAGAAGTCGCTGGAAGTCCGGTTGCCGGTCAGGAGATCGGCATGCTCCCGGGACAGGCCCAACGCCTCCTGGTATCGCCGGAAGCGTCGGCCGAGCTCCGGATCCCGCCGCCGGGCCTGCACACGCTCGTCGCTCATCTGGGGCTTCACCGACGGTCCGGACGCCCGCTCCTCCCCCCCGTTTCCCTCTCCCGGAGTGGAGTCGGCGCCGGTGGACCGGACGCTGGGAGCCTCCTCTCCGCCCTCGGACCCGGCGGAGGGGCGGTAGCCGCTCTTCATGGCCACGATCCGGTTGAACACCAGCTCCTCCGCGCCATCCACCGGATCGCGCCAGAAATACCCGGTCCGCTCGAACTGGTACCGCGTGTCCCGCGGATCCGCGGCCACCGAGGGCTCGATCTTGGCGCCCTCCACCACCGTCAGGGAGTCCGGTCTGACCCGCTCCGTGACGTCCACGTCGTCGGCGTCCCCGTCGTCCCGCTCCCTCAGGAGAGGCGAGAAGAGCCGGATCTCGGCGTCGAGGGCCTGAGCGGCCGCTACCCAGTGGATGGTCCCCTTCACCGTCCGCCCGTCCGGCGTGACTCCGCCCCTCGTCTCCGGATCATGGGTGCACCGCAGCTCCAGGATCCGACCGCGGTCGTCCCTCACCACCTCTTGGCATCGGATGACGTAAGCGTGTCGAAGCCGGACCTCACCTCCCGGGACCAGCCGACGGAATCCCGGGGGAGGCTCCTCGGCGAAGTCCGATCGCTCGATCCAGAGCTCGGCACCGAAGGGAACGCTCCTGGACCCTTCTCTGCCCACGTCGGGGGGAAAGGACGGCGCCTCCAGCGTCTCGTGCGGTCCTTCGAAGTCGGTGAGCACGACCTTGAGCGGATCGAGGACCGCCATGACCCTCGGCGCCTCGCTGTTCAGAACCTCGCGGATGGCGTGCTCGAACTTGGCCTCCTCCGTGCGACCGCCGGACCTGGAGACGCCGACCATCCGTGCCAGCAGGCGTATCGCCTCGGGGGGCACGCCGCGCCGACGGTACGCCGCGATGGTGGCGAGACGGGGATCGTCCCAGCCCGAGACCAGCCCCGCTTCGACCAGGGGTGCGATGCTGCGCTTGGAGAGGACCGCGTTCTCCAGATCGAGTCCGGCCCATTCGTACTGGTGGGGACGCGGCTCCGTGAAGCCGACGTTCTCCAGCACCCAGTCGTAGATCTCCCGGTTGTTCTCGAACTCGATGGTGCAGATCGAGTGGGTGACGTCCTCGAAGGCGTCTTCCAGGCAGTGCGCGTAGTCGTACAGCGGGTAGATGCACCAATCGTCTCCCTGCCGGTAGTGCTCCGCGTGCCGGATCCGATACAGGACCGGATCGCGCATCAGGAGGTTGGGGTGGGCCATGTCGATCCTGGCTCGGAGGACGTGCGCTCCGTCCTCGAACTCCCCTTCCCGCATCCTCCGGAAGAGGTCCAGGTTCTCCTCCACGCCGCGATGACGGTACGGCGACTCCACGCCCGGCTCGGTAAGGGAGCCCCGTCCCTCTCGGATGGCCTCCAGCGATTGGGAGTCGACGTAGGCGAGTCCCTTCTCCACGAGGACGACGGCGCACTCGTACATGCGCTCGAAGTAGTCCGAAGCGAAGTACAGGTGCTCACCCCAGTCGAATCCCAGCCAGCGAACGTCCTCCTGGATCGCCCGGACGTACTCGGGGCTCTCCTTCTCGGGATTGGTGTCGTCGTAGCGCAGGTGGCACCGCCCCTGGAACTCCTCGGCGATTCCGAAGTTCAGGCAGATGGCCGTGGCGTGGCCCACGTGCAGGTATCCGTTGGGCTCGGGGGGAAAGCGGGTCACGACGCGTCCGTCGTACTTGCCGGACGCCAGGTCGGCCCGAACCTGCTGGCGTATGAAGTCGGTCCCCGTCTCCGTCGTGTCGCTCATAGCGGAGAAAGGTAGCAAAAGGGCCGGGGCACCTTAAGGCGCCCCGGCCCCGGGCTCCTTCGCCATGGAGGCCCTGGAGGCTTCAGTCGATCGAGCGAGGTAGGAGACGCGTCGCCGACCGGCCGGTCCGACCCCCGATCAGCCGCCGCCGCTCCTCCGCTTCGCCTTCCTCGGGGTGGCCCTTCGTCCCGTGCTCCCGCGAGAGGGGGCCACCGAGCCGCCCCGGCTGCCACCCCTGGAGAAGGATGGAACGCCGGCCCCGCGCGGCCGAGCCGAACGCCCCGTGGCGCTGCCCGAACCCTGTCGGTAGCCACGCCCGTTGTAGACGCGTCCGCCGCTCGGTCGATCCCGTCGCTCGATGATGACCACGCCCGGACGGGATCCCCAGTACCCGTATCCGTATCGATAGCCCCACGGGCTGTAGAAGGGGGAGTAGCCATAGCGGCCGTACCCGTAGTATCCGAATCCGAAGGAGGGACCGAACCAGGGATCGAAGCCCATGTAGCCTCGGTAATGCGAGGGTCGCGGGGCGTCGGCCGTCGCGTCGATCTCCCCGCCGGAGGCTACGACGAAGTGGTCGGGATAGGAGACCGCCACCACGGCGTCGATGACCCGATCGGGCACGCCGGCGTCGTCCAGGCGGACGAGGGCGTCGGCATCGGCGTCGAGGGGATCACCTTCGGCGACGATCCAGGCCTCCACCGCTGGCGCTCCCATCATCGACGACGCTTCCTCGACGTCGTCGAGATCGATGGGCGCCGAGGCCGTGCGGCGGGCGGTCAGGATGGCCATGGGCATGGTGGCGGCCGGATTGTCGATGCCCCACTCGTCCATGCGGTCGGTACCGGCCAGGGCGTATTCCTGGACCCACGCCACCTCTTCGCCCTCCACCTCGAGCACACGGACGTCCACCCAGTGGTCGGGGCTGGTGAAGGCCATCACCCCGGTCCCCGAGCGAGCCCCGCTCTCTGCGCACGTGAACTCGGTGCGCGTGAAGGCCCGACGTCCGTCGCGGGAGAACTCCACGCTCTCCCACCCCTCGCAGCCCTCGGCGCTGATGGGACGGGGCTCCCCGTCGGCGGCGAAGCGCTCCGTGGAGGCCACCTCACCGTCGAGGACGTTGGTGAGCTCCACGCCGGACTCGGTGGGGGTGAAGCAGAGCAGTCCGATGGTATCCTCGGCCCCCACGGCTTCCCAGCAGCCGATGAAGGGCGTCCACCGGGCGTCTCCGTCCTGCGCGGCGACGTCGCCGACCAGACCCGAAGCGAGCAGGAGCGCGACCAGCGCGGTCCCCGTGGCCATGGTGCCGAAGATCGTTTTCGTACCTCGATTGCGCATGATCCTGCTCCTAGAAGCGGATGGAGATGCCGGCGGTCAGCTGCAGGCCATCCAGATCGATGTCTCCGAAGCCCGAGAAGTCGTCGCTGAGCTCCCCGCGTGCATAATTGTAGCGAGCCTCGCCGTTGAGCACGAACCGTTCACCTACCGTGATATCCACCCCGGCGGCGGCCCGGACCAGGAACGTCTGACGCTCGGACCGGAAGTTGTCGTAGAAGATGTCGTAGGTCTCGTAGTCCACGAACTCCCCGTCCTGTTCGAAGCGGTACGACATCATGCCGACGCCCCCGCTCACGTAGGGGACGACGGTCTCCGGGATCCACGCGAAGCGGCCGATGGAGCGGCCGCGGGGCTTGAGGTAGTACTTCGCGCTCGCCACCACCGGCACCAGCCGAAGCTCGGTGACCTGCTCGATGGGCAGCCCGTCCGTACCGATGAGGTCACGGAACTCCGAGCGGGTCGAGCTCTTCTGGAAACCGACGCCGATGGCGACGTCCCACCGCTCGTCCACACGGAAGCCGATCTCGCCTCCGAAATACGGGCTGCTGAAGTCGCTTCGCTCGAGGGTATGCTCCTCGATGACGAAGTCGAAGATGTCTCCCTGTGCCCTCTGGAACCCATATCCCGTCTCGAACTTCAGGGAGACCCGGGGTTGAGCGAAGAGGAACCCGTCGCCGGCCCGGGCTTGTGCCGCGAGGGGCGCGGCCGAGGCGAAGGCCACCGCCAGGACCATTGTGACCACGAAGCTCGATCTCATCAGTGCATGGCCTCCCGCCGATCTCGGGACCCGTCGTACCGCCCGTACTCTACTACCCAAACGGGCAAGAGTCGTGCCGGCAGCGGATGCCCCGGAAATGTGCTGGATGCCGCGGAATCTCGGCATGATCGCAGATGGAGAGTCTCGACCAGAGGACACCCCTGTCCCAGCCTCAGGACACTCCCTCGGTCCTGCTCCGGTCACACGCGGACAGGACGCACGACGGTGGCCTCGCCACGACGCTCCCAGGCTCCTTCCAGCACGCGGTACGCCGCCGGCGTGATCGTGAGGACGAAGATCGTCGACGAGAGCAGGCCGCCGATGAGGACCAGGGCCAGCGCGTCCCAGATGTTCGATCCCGCCGGGTCCCCGAAGAGCACCAGCGGCAGGAGGCCCACCACCGTGGTCGTCGTGGTCATGAGGATGGGGCGGACCCGCTCCACCGTCCCCCGGACGATGGCCCGAGTCAGCTCCAGGCGAGGATTCCGGCGGCGGACCCCGTTGACGTGATCCACGAGGAGGATGGCGTTGTTGACGACGATCCCCAGCATCATGATGACGCCCACGTACGCCTCCCGCGTGAACGAGGCGTCGGTGAGGAAGAAGATCAGGTAGACGCCGATGAGCGCCATGGGCACGGTGAGGATGACGCACAGCGGCTGAGCGAAGGACTCGAAGAGCGCCGCCGTCACCATGTAGACCAGAAGGAGGGCCACGCCCAGGACCATCCAGATCTGGCCGCGCTCCTCCTCGTCGATCCACCATCCGGTGTCCCCCGCCTGCACGGTGTACCCCGGCGGCACCTCGGTGGTGGCGATGATCTGCTCGTGGATGACGTCGCCGAGGCGGGCCGGACCCCGGAACTCGTAGGCCACCGTCCGTTCGTACTGCTGGTTCTCCCGCCGGATGCGCGCGAGGACGTCGCGCTGGCTCAGCGAGATGACCTCCCCGAGACGGATGCGACGTCCGTCGGGGGTGTCCACGAGGGTCTGGAGGAGCTCCAGCACGTCGGTGTCCCGGTTCCCGGCGAGCTTCACCTGGAACTGGACCTCCTCACCGCCGATCTTGAGCCGATCGAGGCCTCCGGTCCCCGCGACGACGGCATTCAAGCGTCCGATCAGGTCATCCACTGTAAGTCCAGATGTGGAAAGACGATCACGGTCGACGCCCACGACGAACTCCCACGCCTTCTCGCGCTGGAATCGGTTGGAGCTGGCGTTGCTGTCCACATCCACGACGCGGCTCAGCCGCTCCAGACGCCTCCCCAGACTCTCGGCGATCTCGCGGACGCGCTCGTAGTTGTAGCCCAGGACCTGGATGCCGTAGTTGGGCGCCGAGCCGCCTCCGCCGTAGAAGGACGGCCCGTACCCGTACACGCGAACGTCCAGCCCGCCGAACTGGTGGCTGTACGCCAGCAGCTGCTCCTTGATGGCGGCGGGGATATCCGTCGCCTCGACGGAGTCCGGGAACGTGACCCGCGTCTCGCTGGACGTGGGGTATACGTTCGTCACGAACCGCTCGACCTCGGGGATCCGGGTGAGGCGCGCCTCGAAGTACCGCGTCATCTCGTCGACCCGGTCGATGTCCTCGCCCCGCGGCATCCTCACCTGGATCGAGATATAGTTGTCCTCGCCCCACCAGTTGCCCCAGAGGATCCCCCGGGTGACATACGTGTCGAACAGGCGGTACGAGCCGCCGAGGAGCATCGCGGCCGCGACCACCGTC
>JAWVZK010000064.1:0-14718 GCA_033722275.1 Longimicrobiales bacterium
CCGGAGCATCCTCGACATCTCCGTGGCCCGGTTCAGCGGGAGGCGGACGGTCCGGCTGTGACGCGCCAGCGCCGAGAGGATCGACTGCCGGATCCACCACACGGCGTAGCTGATGAACTTCACGCCCTTGTCCGGATCGAACTTCTTCACCGCCTTGAGAAGTCCCTCGTTGCCGATGCAGACGAGCTCGGCGAGGCCGAGGCCCCGTCCCTGGTACTTCTTCACGTAGGAGATCACGAAGCGCAGGTTCGCCGTGACCAGGCGCTCGGCGGCCTCCTTGTCGCCTACACGCGCACGGCGAGCGAGCTCACGCTCTTCGCGAGGGTCCTGGATGAGGGGGTACTTCTCGACGTCCTGCAGATACTGGTCGAAGGAATCCAGGCCACGAGAGGAAGAAAACATTCGTTCTTTCCGGACCTCGGTCTGCGGGTCGAAGATGCACTGATCCGGATGAAGGGCTCACCCCGACAGTCCGCCTTGGGACTGGGCTTTGAGGAGGCCTGGAGAGGACCAGTCAGAAATATTTCAGGGTGAAAATGAAGGTACAAAAGCGTGTTTCCAGGGTCAAAGGTTTTCTTTTTTGTCTCCTCCCGACAAGGCCCTGGACAGCTCGGCCTCCAGACTTTCGGTGCTCGGACCGCTCCAACCCACCAACAGCACGGCCCCGGACCCGTCCGGATCCAGGTCGATCCGCCGATAGAGGTCGCCGTCACGGACCACCCCGCGGTCTCCACTACCGAGCTCGATCCGCACGACGCCGCGCCGATTCTTGAAGACGAAGTGAGGCGCGTCACCCCGCACGATGATCCATCCCGTGACGAAGTGGGGCGCCCCCTTCAGACGCCAGCCTCCCGCCGGGCAGCCCCGGAGGGTCTCGGTCCACACGGGCGATTCGCCCCCGTCTCGCTGGGCCTGGGAGATCCAGTTCGGGAGCTCGTCCTCCCGTCGCCACTTGCGCAGGCCCAGCGGCCGGAACACGCGATCCACGCCCAGACGGATGGCATAGGCGAAGGCCCGAACCCGGGAGAGGGCGAGGGGAGAGGCGGCGGCGACGGCGCCCACGGACACGGCGAAGGCCCAGAGGGGTGCGTCGAGGGAGAGCGAGACGAGGCCGAGAACCGCGGCGTCCTCGGCCAGGGAGACCAGCGCTCGCGCGGGGCCTTCCCGCTCTCCGAACCCGTGGAGAACCCATTGGCCGGTGCGCACGCCGTGGGCCAGAGACGCCAACCCGCCTCCGAGGAGCGAGCCCAGGACGGCGACGATCAGGGGCTGCGCGTCCAGGAGGAGGAGGGCGAGGAGCGCACCGGACACGGGACGGATGACCGCGTGGAAGGCGTTCCAGACCAGGGCCGCCGGAGCGAAGCGCTCCGCGGCGAGCTCGGCCAGATAGAACGTCCCGACCATGATGAGGACCTGGGGGGAGTCGAGATCGCCCAGCGCTCCGGGGAGGGGAAGCGTCCAGAGGCCCATGGTCGGAGCGGCTCCGATGAAGAGGAGCGTGAGGTAGAGGTCGACGCCCGCGGCCACGGCCAGCGGCGGGAGCATGAGGAGCTCGACGGGGATGGCCGCCGTCATCCCACGTCCGGCGATGTGAGGCAGAGCACGGCGTTGATCCCCCCGAAGCCGAAGGAGTTGGTGAGGGCGACGTCCACGCGACCTCTTCGCCCCGCCTCCGGCCCGTCGGAGCCGTCGACGTAATCCAGGTCGCAACCGTCGCCCGGAGATTCGAGGTTCAGCGTGGGCGGGATCCAGCCATCGGCGATGGAGAGGCAGACGATGGCCGCCTCCATGGCCCCCGAGGCACCCAACGCGTGGCCGTGGTACGGCTTGGTCCCCGTCACGGGAACGTCGTCGGTCCGGGCTCCCAGGGCCTTCCGGATGATCGACGACTCGGTTCGATCGTTCAGCGCCGTGGAGGAGGCGTGGGCGTTGACGTGATCGACCTCGCGGGCCTCCCTCCCGGCTTCCTGCAGGGCCCATCGGATGGCCTCGGCCGCCATGACGCCGTCGGGACGGGGCGCCGCCATATGGTGTGCGTCGTTGTTGGTGCCGTAGCCGGCCACCTCGGCGTAGATGCGGGCCCCCCGACTCCGGGCTCGCCCACCGTCCTCCAGGACCAGGATGCACGAGCCTTCTCCCATGACGAAACCGTCGCGATGGGCGTCGAAGGGGCGGCACGAACGGTGGGGCTCGTCATTGCGGGTGCTCATGGCCCGGAGGGCGGCGAAGGCACCGTAGCAGACGGGCGCGAGCGGGGCGTCGGCACCTCCGGCGAGGGCCGCGTCCACCACGCCGTCCCGGATGAGCCGGGCCGCCTCTCCGATGGCCATCGTCCCCGCCGCGCAGCTCATGGCGTTGGTGGAGTTGGGTCCCGAGATCCCCAGCCGCACGGCGATCTGACAGCTCGCGGCGCCGGCGAACGTGGTCGTGGCGAGGCGCGGATCCAGGCCACGGGCGCCCCTCTCCAGGAAGGTCCGGAGCTGATTCTCGGCGTGTGCGATCCCGCCCATGGCCGAGCCGAGCTGAACCGCGGTCCGCACGGGATCGAGGTCGAAGCGGCCGAAGCCGGGCTCGACGGCGCCGGGCAGCGGGGCGGAGCCATCGTCCCCCGAAGCGGCCACGGCGTCGGGATCCCCCAGACCGGCATCCTCGAGGGCCAGCCTCGCCGCCGCCAGCGCCAGCTGCACGAAGCGGTCCGTCCTCCCGGCCGTCTTGGGATGCATGAAGTGGGACGGCTCGAAATCGGGGATCTCGGCGGCCATGCGGCTCCGGAAGGGGGACGCGTCGAAGGCCGTGAGGGTGCGGACGGGAGAGCGGGCGGCCCGCAGACCGCTCCGGAGGGCCTCGACACCGATGCCCGAAGCAGTGACGGGTCCGAGGCCCGTGACGACCACGCTGCGTTCCCCTTCCCGCAATTCGGCTCCCGGCTCGGTGTCTCGCCCCCATGGAGGGCGGAGTTTGGAGGGCGTGGGGGAAGATGGGAAGATTCGCTCCGCGCCGCCTCCCCACCGGAGGGGCCGCGTCGGAGCTGCTTTGACACCGGCACCGGCCTTCGGCAGGATCTAGTGGAGTGTATCCGATGTTTCGATGACATTCGCGCGGCGACGCATCGACGGGGACTTCGTCGGAACTCCTTGAAATAGCGGTGCTATTCCCGCGTCGTTCCTCCTCGTCCGCGCCGCGCCCCGCCCCGCTCGGTGTTCACGAAACATCGGATACACTCCACTAGTCACCATCCCTTCTAGCGGAGCGCTGCTTCCCCATGGCCGATCGCCGACAAGAGGCTCTCGACTATCACGCCGAGGGCCGGCCGGGCAAGATCGAGGTGGTGGCGACCAAGGCCGTGGCCACCCAGCGGGACCTCACCCTCGCCTACTCGCCGGGCGTGGCCGAGCCGTGCCTGGCCATCCACGAGAATCCCCGGGACGTCTTCAAGTACACGGCCCGCGGGAACCTGGTGGCGGTGGTGTCGAACGGCACCGCCGTGCTGGGCCTGGGCAACATCGGGCCATTGGCCTCGAAGCCGGTGATGGAGGGCAAGGGCGTCCTCTTCAAGCGCTTCGCCGGGATCGACGTCTTCGACCTGGAGGTGGACTCGGAGGACCCCGAGGACGTCATCCGCTTCTGCGAGCTGCTGGAGCCCACGGTGGGAGGGATCAATCTCGAGGACATCGGAGCACCGGCGTGCTTCCACATCGAGCGGACCCTGAAGGAGCGGCTGGACATCCCGGTCTTCCATGACGACCAGCACGGCACCGCGATCATCGCGGGCGCGGCGCTCATCAACGCCCTCTCGTTGGCCCAGAAGAAGATCGAGGAGGTGAAGTTCGTCTTCAGCGGCGCGGGGGCGTCGGCCCTGTCCACGGCGGAGCACTTCCGGCGTTTGGGCGTGCCGCCCGAGCACATCCTGATCTGCGACTCCAAGGGGGTCGTCTACGAGGGCCGTGAGGAAGGCATGAACGAGTACAAGGAGCCCTTCGCCGTGAAGACGGAGAAGCGCACCCTGGCCGATGCCTTCATGGGCGCCGACGTCTTCATCGGACTCTCCATCAAGGGGCTCGTCAGCAAGGAGATGGTGGCGTCCATGGCGGACGACCCCATCATCTTCGCCCTGGCCAACCCCGATCCCGAGATCCTCCCCGAGGAGGTGGAGGAGATCCGTGGGGACGCCATCATGGCCACCGGACGCTCGGACTATCCCAACCAGGTGAACAACGTCCTGGGCTTTCCCTTCATCTTTCGGGGTGCCCTGGACGTCCGTTCCAGAGGCATCAACGCCGAGATGATGCTGGCGGCGACGCAGGCGCTCGCGGAGCTGGCCCGAGAGGAAGTCCCGGATACCGTGCGCGGCGCCTACGAGGGCTCGGAGATCACCTTCGGGCGGGAGTACCTGATCCCCAAGCCCTTCGACCATCGCGTCCTCTTCCACGTGTCGCCGGCCGTGGCGGAGGCGGCCATGAGCTCGGGGATCGCTCGTGAGGAGATCGACCTGGACGAGTACCGGGATCGCCTGCGGGCGAGCCTGGGACCCGGGCGGGAGGTCATGCGCTGGATGACCACTCGCGCACGGCGAAGGAAAGCGCGGGTCATCTTCCCCGAGGGCCACAACGACAGGATCATCCGCGCCGCCGCCCACCTGGTGGAGGAGGGCGTCTGCCACCCCGTCCTCCTCGGACGTCCGCCGAGGGTCGCCGAGAAGGCGGAGATGCTCGGCGTCGATCTGGACGGCGTGGAGATCATCTACGCCGCCGAGGAGAAGGAGAAGCGGGAGGCCTTCGCCCACAGACTCTTCAAGAGGCGAGGCCGCAAGGGGCTGACCCTGGCCGAAGCCGAATGGAATCTCTTCAAGCCCATCTACTACGCGGCGAGCCTCCTCGAGGAGGGATCGGTAGACGCCCTGGTGTCCGGGATCGAAGCCAACTACGTGGAAGCGCTGCGCCCGTGCCTCCAGGTCATCGGCCCGGTCACCGACGGTACGAACCGGGTGTCGGGGCTGTACATGCTGGCGTTCCCGAACCGGGAGCTCCTCTTCTTCGCCGACACGACGGTCAACATCGAGCCCGACGCCCGTGCTCTGGCGGACATCGCGGTGCGAAGCGCCACCTTCGTCCGGGAGCTGGGGATCACCCCGCGCATCGCGATGGTGACCTTCTCCAACTTCGGCTCGGTGAGCCACGACGAGGCGCGCCGCGCTGCGGCTGCCGTGAGCATGGTCCGGCAGATGGATCCGGAGCTGGAGATCGACGGAGAGATGCAGGCCGACACGGCGGTGGACGCGCTCAAGCTCAAGACGGTCTACCCCTTCTCCAACCTCACCGGTCCCGCCAACGTCCTGGTCTTCTCGCGACTCTCGGCCGCGAACGCGTCGTACAAGGTCCTGGACAAGCTGGGTGGAGCCGACGTCATCGGTCCCGTCCTCCTGGGGATGCGCAAGCCGGTCCACATTCTCCAGAGGGGCTCGTCGATGCTGGACGTGGTGAATCTGGCCACCGTCGCAGCGGTGGACTGGCAGGCGCGAAGCGGTCAAGTTTAAGGTCTCCCCTCGCGCGCATATGCGGCGAGGCCGTCCTTTTTCGAGACGCACCGACGACTCCCGCCTCCATAGACCCCGATGGTAGCTACTGCCGATCGACCCACCCTCTCGAGCCACGGGCTGGACCCTTCCGGCGACGTGTACTGGAACCTCTCGCCCGCACAGCTCTACGAGGCTTCCCTGGAGCGCGACGACGGCCAGCTCGTCCACATGGGTGCCATCTCCACCGTGACCGCTCCCCATACCGGCCGCTCTCCGAATGACCGGTTCGTCGTCCGGGACGCCGTGACCGAGGACGTCGTGGACTGGGGGAAGGTGAACGTCCCGGTGTCGCCGGAGCATTACGAGGCGCTCCGCTCCGATGTCGTCGACTTCCTCAACGCCCGGGATCTCTTCGTGCGGGACGCCCGAGCCGGACAGGATCACGAGCACGGGATCAACGTACGGGTGGTGAGTGAGAGCCCGTGGCACTCGCTCTTCGCCTACAACATGTTCCTCCGCCTCACTCCCGAGGAGCGCGAGGGCTTCGAGCCCGACTTCACCGTCCTTCACGCGCCTCACCTGAAGGCGGACCCCCAGAGACACGGCTCCCGATCCGACGTCGCGATCATGGTCCATTTCGGTCGTCGGGAGATCCTCGTCACCGGGACCCGGTACGCCGGGGAGATCAAGAAGTCCATCTTCTCGGTGCTGAACCATCGACTCCCGGAGGACGGCGTGCTCCCCATGCACTGCTCGGCCAACATGGGAGAGGACGGCGACGTGGCTCTCTTCTTCGGGCTCTCGGGCACGGGTAAGACGACGCTCTCCGCCGACGCCTCCCGGGGGCTCATCGGGGACGACGAGCACGGGTGGAGCGACGAGGGCGTCTTCAACTTCGAGGGAGGGTGCTACGCGAAGACCATCCGCCTCCGGCCCGATAGCGAGCCCGAGATCTACGGGGCCACGCAGATGTTCGGAACGATCCTGGAGAACGTGATCCTCGACGGGGACACCCGGGAGATCGACTTCGACGACGCGACCATCACGCAGAACACCCGGGCGTCGTATCCCATCCACTACATCCCCAACGCGGTGCTCCCGAGCCGCGGAGGACACCCGAGGAACGTGGTCTTTCTCACCGCCGATGCCTTCGGGGTCCTCCCTCCCATCTCGCGCCTGACGCCGGCGCAGGCCATGTATCACTTCCTGTCCGGGTATACGGCGAAGGTGGCGGGGACCGAGCGCGGGGTGACCGAGCCGAAGGCCACCTTCAGCGCCTGCTTCGGCGCACCCTTCCTCCCCCGGCATCCGAGCGTCTACGCCGAGATGCTGGGCGACAAGCTGCGGGAGCACGGAGCCGCGGTCTGGCTCGTCAATACGGGCTGGAGCGGTGGAGGCTACGGCGTGGGGAGCCGGATGAAGCTCCCCTACACCCGGGCCATGGTGAACGCCGCGCTGGCCGGGGAGCTGGACGAGGTGGAGTTCGTCCCCGATCCGGTCTTCGGGGTCGAGGTGCCGACGTCGGTCCCGCAGGTCCCGTCGGAGGTCCTCACGCCCCGCGACACCTGGGGTGATCCTGAAGCATACGACGAGGCCGCGGAGAAGCTGGCCGGCATGTTCAAGGAGAACTTCCAGCAGTTCGCCGACCAGGTCCCCGATCAGGTCAGGGCGGCGGGCCCGCGCTGACTTGGCCGTCGGCGGCCAGCGCCGGCGGCGTCACGCCCCGGCGTGTGTCGGAGCCTCGTTCCGACGGAGCCAGAAGAGCGCACCGGCCAGGGTGAAGAGCACCGTCCCCGCCAGCAGGAGCAGGAGGACGGGGCCCGGGCTCGGCAGCGTGCCCCCCAGGAGACCGTCCAGCCCGCTCAGGAGGACCTCCCACCAGAGGATCCCGGAGGCCACCACGGCGGCGGCGAAGTTGGCGAGCGCCCGGTCCCGGAAGGTGCCGTCGTGGCGGAAAGGCACGGCGATGGCCGCCATCAGCGGCACGATGACCCAGATGGAAACGTCGGGGAAGGCCACCAGATGCATGAGGAGGGCCCAGCTGGCGAGTGTCTGAGCCAGCACCTGCGCGAGGGCTCCGGCGATGGGCGTGTTCTTCACGACTCGATCTCCGCAAAATGCGACGGTGCAGCGACTCTCAGTTTATCACCGTACCATCCGGGGAGCACGGGGACGTCGGGGGCGAGGGACGGGTGCGGGCGTCTCGAGCCGCACGGCGCGGGTCCCCGCAACTTGTCGGTTAGGGCCGGTCCCTCTAACGTTTTCCCGTGGAAAGCGAACCAGCCCCCCCCCAGCGGGCCGCCGACGCTCCCAATTCGGAGCGGCGTTCCGTCGACGAGCTCCAGAAAGCGCTCGGCGACGATTTCGAGGTGCTCCGGCGTCTCGGCAAGGGGTCCATGGCTACGGTGTTCCTGGCCCGCGAGAAGTCGCTGGGCCGCCTCGTCGCGGTGAAGGTCCTTCTTCCGGGTCGGGCGGCGGACGAGACGGCCCGCCGACGCTTCGAGCGCGAGGCCAAGGCGTCGGCCTCGCTGGTCCATCCCCAGATCGTTCAGGTGTTCCGTTTCGGACGCCTCCCCGACGAGACCCCGTATCTGGTGATGCGGTTCGTCAAAGGCCGCACGATGGAGGAGCGGCTCAAGGCGGAGGGACGGCTCTCCAGCGACCAGGCCCGATCGGTGCTCGCCAACGTGACGTCGGCCCTGGCGGCTGCCCATGCCCGCGGGATCGTCCACCGCGACGTGCGACCCGCCAACGTCCTCTGGGACGCGGAGACGGAATCGGCGCACCTCACCGACTTCGGGATCGCCGCCCTCCTGGAGACGTCGGGTGAGGACGCCACGCGGATCACGAAGACGGGCCAGATGGTGGGAGATCCGAGGTACCTGAGCCCCGAGCAGCTTCGGGACGAGGACCTGAGCGAGCTGGCCGACATGTATGCCGTGGGGATCCTGGGGTACGAGCTCTTCACCGGCGAAGGGCCCTACGACGCCAAGACGAACACCCAGTGGATCACCGCCCATCTCACCCAGGATCCCAAGGATCTCCGGCGGCTGCGACCCGACATCCCCGAAGAGGTGGCGGATCTCCTCAAGCGGTGCCTGAACCGCGAGCCGAACCATCGGCCTTCGGCGGCGGACGCGGCGCGGATCCTCTCGGGGGAGACGCAGACCGTGGGGGCCACGGAAGCCATGGCCGGCTCCCTGGGGACGCCCGTTAGCTGGGGGCTCATCCGGGGGAAGAACCTCATCCAGATCGTCGGCATGGCGGTGGCGGGTGGCGTCGGGCTCGTGGGCCTGGCCGGGACGCTGTACGAGAATGGCGAGGTGGTTCCGTATTGGATGTTCCTGCTGACCCTCCCCTTGAGCGCCTGCGGGGTCATGGCGCTCACGGTGATCGGGTGGTTCCACGGGGAGAAGGGGAAGCAGGACGTGCCCATGATCGAGTGGTTGCTGCTCAGTCTCATCGGCGTGGCATGGCTCATGAGCAGCGCGTGGATCCTTGCCGCCTGACGGAGGTCAGGACGGTCACTCCTCGGTGGCCCGGGTCCGCCGGTAGCTTCGTTCCCGCATCTCCGGTTAGCTTCGAGCGCTCCTCGAAGGAACCCAGACGACCCGGAACCGCACCATGACGTCTTCCGCTTTCCCGCGCGCCCTCCTCGCTGCTCTCGTCCCGACCTTCCTGGGTGCGACGACCACGCTTCCCGGTCCCGCCGCCGCCCAGGAGCCTCTGGCCATCCCCGAGGGCGTCCCGGCCCACTACCGGGCGTTGCCGTCGCTCCGCGAGCAGGCGGCCGAGCAGCAGGAATGGCTGGAGATCCGGATGAACCGCGTCCTCCCCGCTCTCATGGAGGAATACGACGTGGAGATGTGGATCCTCTCCATGCGCGAATACGCCGAGGATCCGGTCTTCTGGTCCATCACCTCGCCCACGACCTTCGCCGCCCGCCGGCGCTCCATCTACGTCATCACGCGCCAGGACGACGGGACCCTCGAGCGCCTGGCGCTGGGTGGGACGAGCCAGGGTGGGGTCTTCGAGGCCTTCCGCTCGACCCGGCCGGCTCCCACCGAGGAGACCGGTGAGCTGGTGGGCAGCGAGCAGTGGAATCTCCTCCGGGAGCTCGTCGAGGACCGCGACCCGGAGAACATCGTCCTGAACATCGACCCCGTATGGGCCTTCTCCGACGGGCTCCACGCCGGGGAGGCCGAGGCGCTCCTCGAGGCGTTGGGCCCGAAGTACGCCGACCGCGTCCGTCGTGAGCCGCGCCTGGCCATGAACTACATCGGCCTGCGGATCCCGGAGATGATGCCCCGATACCGGGAGATCATGGAGACGGTCCACGCCATCATCTCCGAGGCCTTCTCCAACGAGGTCATCACACCCGGAGAGACCACTACCGAGGACGTGGTGTGGTGGATGCGCCAGAAGCTCCGCGACCTGGGCTACACCACGTGGTTCCAGACCTCGGTAGCCGTCCAACGCGAGGACGAGGTGCCCGAGGAGGGCCCGGTGGTGATCCGGGAGGGGGACCTGCTCTGGACCGACTTCGGCGCGGTGGCCATGAACCTGCACACCGATACGCAGCACCTGGGCTACGTCCTCCGGGAGGGCGAGCTGGAGGCCCCGACGGGGCTCCGGCAGTGCCTGGCCAACTCCAACCGCCTGCAGGACATCCTGCTCGAGAACATGGTGCCGGGGAGGACGGGCAACGAGATCCTCGCCGCCACGCTGGCCCAGATGCGCGCCGAGGGGATCGACGGGACGGTGTACACCCACCCCATCGGGGACCACGGCCACGGGGCGGGCCCCCTCATCGGACGGTGGGATGCCCAGGAGGGAGTGCCGGTCCGCGGCGACGCCGTGCTCCTACCCGACACGTGGCACTCCATCGAGCTGCAGTCGACGACGCCCATCGCCGAATGGGGCGGAAAACCGGCCTCGTGCCGCCAGGAGGAGGAGGCGTACCTGGACGAGGACGGCGACCGCTTCTGGGTCTTCCGCAGGCAGGACCGCTTCCACCTCGTGTGGTGAGGGTCTACGGCTGACGAGCCGGGGCGGGTGCGGGCGATGACGGAGGACCGGGACCCGTGAGCGCCACGCGCCCGCCGACGCAGAGGGGACCCCGGGGCAGGGAGTTCGATCGATCCATCGTCGAGGGACCGATCCCCGGGGCCGTGTGGAAGCTGGCCTGGCCCACCATGCTCCAGAACGTCATCGGCGGCCTGCAGGGTCTGGTGGACCACGCCATGGTGGGTCACTACGTGGGGTATGTCGGAAACGCCGCCATCGGCGTCTCCTGGCAGATCTTCCTGGTGGTGGTGGTCTTCATCTCGTCCCTCTTCACCGGCATGGGCGTCCTGGTGGCCCGATTCGCCGGTCGAGACGACGCCGACAAGGTCAACCGTACCGTCTACCAGGCCTTCCTGACCTCCGTGGGGCTGGTGGTCTTCGTCCTGGCGCCGGTGGGGTACGTGACGTCGCCGTATCTGCTGGAGCTGGTGAACGCCACGGCCGAAGTGAGGGCCGAAGCCCTCCCGTACATCCGGATCATGTTCGTCTTCTCCTTCGGCATGCTGATGTTCTTCATGCTGGGCGGCGCGCTGCGGTCCGCCGGAGACGCCCGGACGCCGCTCCGCCTCGGCATCGTCATGACGGCGCTGAACCTGGCCCTCTCGGTGGTTCTCATCGCCGGCTTCGGCCCCGTGCCGGCCTTCGGCACCCAGGGGGCGGCCATGGGCACCGTCATCGCCGGAGGGATCATCGCCGCCTACGCGCTCGTCAAGCTCTTGCGGGGGAGCTGGGTCGTGGCCTTCGACCGGTCCCTCGGCTGGAGGCCGGACTGGGAGATCATCGGCCAGATCTTCAAGTTCGGCCTCCCCACGGGAATCCAGGGCGTGGCGATGAACGTCGGAGGCGTCCTCCTTCTGGCCTTCATCGGGTCGCTGGCGGCCAGCGCCCAGGCCCAGGCGGCGTACGTGGTGAGCTACACCCAGCTCTTCTCCTTCATCACCTGGACGTCGGTGGGGATCATGGGTGCCACCGCCGCGGTGGCTGGGCAGAATCTCGGCGCGGATCAGCCGGAGCGCACGTCGCGGGCCGTCCACGTGGCGGCGGGATACGGGCTCCTGCTGGCCGCCGCCATCGGAACGACCTTCGTCCTCATCCCGCGGGAGCTTCTCGGGATCTTCGGCATGGAGGACGCGACCGTCATCGAGCTCAGCGTCCAGCTCCTCCGCTACCTGGCCGTGTCCGGTCTGCTGGTGACCGTCGCCCTGGCCTATACCGGGGGCCTCCAGGGCACGGGAGACACGAAGAGCCCCATGTGGATCTCCATCATCTCCCAGGTCGTGATCCCTCTGGGAATGTGCCTCGCCTTCCAGACCTTCTCCACCCTGGAGGCCGGACATATCTGGCTGGCCATCGTCTGCGGGCACTTCGCCCGGGCCACGCTCAGCGTCGTGGTCTTCCGCCAGGGAAACTGGCGAGACATCGAGGTGGACATCGCCGATCGTCGCCCGGCCTGAGCTCGCTTCGCCACTCCGGTCCCGCGCCGAAGCGGGACGCATGCGCGCCGCTCGCGCGGGGGTCGGGGTCGGGGCGCCCTGCGACGGGTGGCGATACGGGTTTGGCGATGGCGGCCGGCCGCGTGTCCGCCCATTATGGGCTCCCCACCGATCCGAGAACCGAGAAAAGGACCGCGAAGCGATGGCGAAGCAGTACTGGCTCATGAAGTCCGAGGAGGACGTCTACTCCATCGACGATCTGGAGGAGGACGGTTCCACCTGCTGGGAAGGGGTCCGCAACTACGAGGCCCGTAACAACATGCAGGAGATGAAGGAGGGCGACCTTGTCCTCTACTACCATTCCAACGCGAGCCCCTCGGGCGTGGTGGGCATCGCTCGGGTCTGCAAGGAAGCCTATCCCGACCATTACGCATTCGTCCGCGGGCACACGTATTACGACGGGAAGTCCGATCCCGACGATCCGCGTTGGTACATGGTGGACATCGAGTTCGTGGAGAAGTTTCCGGAGAAGGTCCCGTTGAGCGACGTCAAGGAGGAGAGGTCGCTGGAGGAGATGGAGCTCGTGCGCCGCATGCGCCTCTCGGTGCAGAACGTCCGGAAGGAGGAGTTCGAGAAGGTGAAGAGGATGGGAGGGCTGTGAGCCGACGTCCCTCCGTGGAGGTGGAGAAGACGGCCTCGCGCTCGGCGCTGTCGGAGCAACGTGGGCGGCGGTGGCGTTCCTCGATCGGCGCCAACGGGCTCCGCACCCCCGAGCTGCCGGAGGGACGATTGGATGAGATCGTGGAGGAGATGAAGGCCTCGATGGACGTGGCGGGAAGGAACGAGGACCGATGATGGACCGAGACCAGACGATGGACCGAAACCAGAGGATGGAGCGAGGCGAAATGGCGGACCGGGACGGGAGGGTGGACCGAGACGGACGCAGGGAGGACGGGCTCGGGGTTCCGGGGGATCGGGGCACGACGCGTCTGGCCGCGGGCCTTCGACGCGTCGCGCTCGTCGCGTGCTGCTCGACCCCGGTTCTCGCTCCCGTCCACGCGTCGTCCCAGACCCTGGCCACCGACGATCCGGTTCTCCACCGGATCTGGGTGGAGGCGACGGAGCGCTCCGAGATCGAGCCTCTCGCCCAGGTCCTGCTCGACGAGTTGGGTCCGCGGCTCACCGCGTCGCCCCAGATGGAGCGGGCGCAGGCGTGGGCCGTGGAGACACTGGAAGGGTGGGGCGTGGACGCGCGCCTCGAGGAGTACGGAACCTGGGAGGGCTGGGACCGGGGTCCGAGCCACGTCGATCTGATCTCGCCCAGGGTCCGGTCGCTGGAGGGCCGGATCCTGGCGTGGAGCCCGGGCACGGGCGGCGCGCCGGTGGAGGGTGGGGTCACGTACCCGGAGGGCATCCGGAGCCCGGCCGACTGGGACGCCTTCCTGGAGACGGTGGCCGGGACGTGGGTCATGCTCTCCTTCCCGCAGCCCACCTGCCGGACGGACGAGCAGTGGGCGGAGTACGGCCTCCCCGGGTCGGCGGTGGCCATGGACGCGGCCCGAGAGGCCGCGGAGGAGGCATGGGAGCGCAATCTGGCGAACGCCGGCTCGGAGGACGTCCGGGGTCGTGACCTCCACGCCCAGATCGAGGAGGCCGGCGCCCTGGGGATCATCACCTCCATCTGGCCGGGCTCGTACGGGACCACCCGCGTCTTCAACGCCTACAACCGCGCGACCCCCACGTTCGAGCTCGGGTGCGAGGACTACGGGCTGGTCTACCGGTTGGCGGCCAACGGCCAGGCGCCGGTGGTGCGCCTCACCGCCGAGGCGGAGAATCTGGGCGAGATTCCGGTCTTCAACGTCATCGGCGAGATCCGGGGGACGGAGCGACCCGACGAGTACGTGGTGCTCTCCGCCCACTACGATTCCTGGGAGGGCGCCTCGGGAGCCACCGACAACGGCTCGGGCTCGGTTCTGATGCTGGAGACGATGCGGATCCTGCGCGCGGCGTATCCCGAGCCGCGGCGGACGATCCTCATCGGGCTCTGGAGCGGCGAGGAGCAGGGGCTGAACGGGTCCCGGGCCTTCACCGAAGACCATCCCGAGGTGGTGGACGGGCTGCAGGCGCTCTGGAATCAGGACAACGGCACCGGCCGCGTCGTGCGGCTCTCCGCCCAGGGCCTGGTGGGCGCCACGCCCTTCCTGGCTTCCTGGATGTCGAAGGTCCCGGAGGAGGTCGCCCGCCACGTCGAGCTCCAGCTTCCGGGGAGTCCGGGGGGCGGAGGGTCGGACTACGCCTCCTTCGTCTGCTACGGTGCGCCGGCGTTCAGCCTGAGCGCGCTCTCGTGGGACTACGGGTCCCACACCTGGCATACCCACCGCGACACCTTCGACAAGCTGGTCTTCGACGATCTGAGGAACAACGCGGTGTTGACCGCGTCGCTGGCCTATCTGGCCGCCGACGATCCCGCCTTCGTGGATCGGACGCGCAGGGAGGTGCTCGTGGGACGAGGTGGACAGCCCGTCCAGTGGCCCGAATGCCGCCCGGCCGTGCGGCGCTCCACCGACTCCTCGAGGATGCAGTGAGGCCGATGGCATGACGGCGACCGTACGCAACTACATCGGTGGAGCGTGGCGGCGGGTGGGGGACGCCGAGACGCTGCCGGTGACCGACCCGGCCCGAGGCGCCGAGATCGGCCGCGTC
>JAWVZK010000065.1:0-14655 GCA_033722275.1 Longimicrobiales bacterium
ACCGAGATCATGGCGTCCGGCGGCACCGAGACCCGCTCGCCGGCTACCTGGATGCGGAAGCGCTCGTCGTTCTCTATGGCGTCGGCGAGACGACGCAGTTTGGAGACGAACTGCTTGGCGGTGTAGCTCTTCGTTATGTCGCGCGGGTTCTTCCGGGGCATCGGTCTCCGCCTGGGCTCTGGGAGGGATCGGGTGAGGGCAAGATAACGTCGATCTTGAGCCACGGGGCGCCACGAGGCCCCGGAAACGACGAGGCGTGCGGCAACTGGCGACGGGCGGTGTGGCTCGTCTACTTTGGCCGCGGACGCGATCGTCGAGGAGGGACGACATGGGTGGAATGGTCAGGCCGCAGTTCTCCCAGATCGACGCATGGGGTGTGACCCACAGGGGGAAGGTGCGCGAGACGAATCAGGATCACTTCTTCGTCGGTGCGCTGGCCCGTGGCGTCCGCGTCGACGCGGCCAGCATCGATGAAGTGGGTCGCCAGTTCCTGCACCCTGAGCGCCTGGCGTCCCTGGCTATGGTGGCGGACGGCGTGGGATCACGGACGGGAGGGGAGGAGGCGGCGCGGAGGGCCGTCCTGGAGCTCATCTCGAAGGTCTCGGAGTTCTACTACGAGGCCGAGTACCAGGAGTCGGAGGATCCCGAGGTCTTCACGCGACTCCTCCACGAAGCGGCGCTGAGCTGTCACGAAAGTCTCCTTGAGAGGGCGGAGGCATCGGGAGGAGAGCGACGCTTCGCCACGACGCTCACGCTGTTTCTCGGGCTGTGGCCCCA
This sequence comes from Longimicrobiales bacterium, assembly GCA_033722275.1. Lineage (GTDB taxonomy): Bacteria > Gemmatimonadota > Gemmatimonadetes > Longimicrobiales > Gaopeijiaceae > UBA2589. The sequence continues at coordinate 778 of JAWVZK010000065.1, forward strand.
CGCCTACCTGCTTCAGGTGGGCGACTCCCGCTGCTACCTTCTCCGCGACGGGGAGCTGACGCAGATCACCCGCGACCAGACGATGGCCCAGGAGCTGGTGGACTCGGGATCAATGACGCAGACCATGGCCAATCGGACGCGCTGGGCCAACGTCCTCTCCAGCTCCATCGGAGGTCAGCAGGCGGCCCCGGTGGTGACCCGGGTCACCCGGGATTGGGGCAACGTGGTCCTCCTGTGCAGCGATGGGCTCACGAAGCACGTCTCGGACGAGAAGATCAAGTCGCGTCTGGTCGACCTCACCACCGCCCGGGAGACGTGCGAGCTGCTCATCCAGGATGCCCTGGACGAGGGCGGTACCGACAACATCACCGTGATCGTCGGGCGGAGCCACCGATAGCGCCATGGAGCGGGCCCGGCGTTTGCGCCCCATTATCCAACAAGCGAATCGAATACGAAGGATCTCATGGATCTGCAGATCACAGGCAAGGTCATCGACGTTCTCGACGAACAGTCCGGTGAGGGGAGAAACGGCCCCTGGCGGAAGCAGGAGTTCATCCTCGAGACGGGCGGTCAGTATCCGAAGCAGGTGTGTGTCGTCCAGTGGGGTGACAACATCGACAAGTTCGGCGTCACCGAGGGTGAGACCCTCACGGCCCACATCGACATCCAGAGCCGCGAGTACAACGGCCGTTGGTACACCGACGTGAAGGCGTGGCGCATCGATCGGGAGGGGCAGGGAGGCGCGCCTCCCGCCGATTCCGGAGAACCCTGGCCGGATCCTCCCTCCGACCTCGACGACGGCGACGACGGGCTGCCGTTCTGAGCCCGGAAGGCTCCTCCTCGTCCGGCGGCGCTGAAGGCCGCGACACGACACGAACGAGGCGGGCTCTGCGGTGAAGGCCATCACCTTCCAGGACGTGCAGTCGCTGGCGTTCCAGGACGTTCCGGATCCCCGGGTGTTCGAGCCCGCCGACGTGGTGGTGCGCGTCACCTCGGCGGGAATCTGCGGCTCGGACCTCCACCCCTACTTCGGTCGGGAGAGGGGGCTGGACCGCGGCACGGTCATGGGCCACGAGCTTGCGGGCGAGGTGGTCGAGGTCGGACGTTCGGTGCAGGCCTGGGACTTGGGCGACCGAGTGATCGCCCCCTTCACGACGAACTGCGGCAGATGCTTCTTCTGTCGGTCCGGCTTGACCGCACGCTGTGACCGCGGTCAACTCTTCGGTTGGGTGCAGGGGGGTGTCGGTCTCCACGGGGCCCAGGCGGAGTACGTTCGAGTGCCATGGGCCGACGCCACGCTCGTCCGCGTTCCCGACGACCTGGACGAGGGCGTCGCGCTCCTGGCGGGAGACATCCTGTCGACGGCGTGCTTCGGAGCCGATCTGGCGCGCGTGGGCGACGGGGAGGTGGTCGTGGTGGTGGGATGCGGGCCCGTGGGTCTTCTCGCGGTTCGCGCCGCGCTGGACCGTGGAGCCCGGGCGGTGGTGGCCGTGGACCGGATCCCCTCCCGCCTGGAGACCGCGGAGCGGTTCGGCGCCGAGGCCGTGAGCGTCGAGACCGGAGATCCCCGAGCCGCGGTGGAGGGACTCACGGACGGCCGTGGAGCCGACGCGGCGATCGAGGCGGTGGGCTCGGCCCCCGCCACGAGGCTGGCCGGCGATCTCCTCCGCCCGGGAGGCCGCCTCGCGGCGTTGGGGGTCCATACCGAGCCCAGCCTGGCTCTTTCTCCCGGGGAGCTGTACGACCGAAACCTGACGTACGCAGCGGGTCGATGCCCCGCCCGGCACTACATGCCGGCGTCTCTCGAGCTCGCCGCTCGCGAGGCCTCTCTTCTCGGGTCCCTCATCTCCCACCGTCTTCCTCTGGACCAGGGCGTGGAGGCCTATCGACGCTTCGCCGCCCGAGAACCCGGCTGGAACAAGGTGGTGCTGCGTCCCGCGGACTGAGCCCCGGGGGACACGTGCCGAACCACTCACCCCGGGGAGCCGACGACCCTCGAAAATCCCCTACAGACTCGCCGCAAGCTGCTCCTGATGGGGGGAGGGTGCGAAGCAGGCTAGGACGGCGGGATCACCGATCTGCCCGACGGCTCCATTCGCCTCGACGAGAAGCGATCCCGGGCCGACCTACTGCCGTGGCGTCTCGGAGTGACCGCGGGCTTCGGAGGAGCTGCGGCGATGCGGTAGGAGCGGCGACCCGTCCTGCTCGGTCGGTTCGCCCTCCAGCGACGGGCCTCGCCGACGGCGGACGGCGTAGGCCACTCCGAACGCCACGGCCGATGCGGCGATCCCCAGCGCCGTGGGATCGAGCCAAAGGGAGACCGTCCCGAGGGAGGAGATGCGAACCGCGAAGAGGGTCGCCACGCCGACACCGATGGCGGCGAGCGCCTCGGGGATGCCCGGGCGCCGGGAGTGGAGCCCCGCCACGACGGGCACGAACAGGGAGACGCTGAGAACCGAGTAGAAGACTTTGAGGGAGTCGATGACCGTGGGGATCACCACGGCCAGCGCCACGGCGAAGAGCCCGCCCACCACCGCTGCCCCCCGGGCGGCGCGGAGGACCCGGCGGTCATCGGCTTCGGGTGCCGCGTACCGCTTGTAGATGTCCTTGGACAGCGACGTGGCGAGCATGAAGAGGATGGCGTCGGCGCTGCTGAGCTCGGCGGAGAAGACGGCGGCGAGGCCGAGCGCGCCGAACAGGGTCGGCAGGCCCAGGGTCAAGACGGTGGGCACCGCGAACTCGGGGTTGGAGAGCTCGGGCACGTATATGCGGGCGATCATCCCTACCAGAGGCGGCGCGAAGGCGAAGAGGAGGAGCACCAGGCCCTGAAGACCGACCCCGATCCGTACGGTACGCTCGTCGACGGCCCCGAACGCCTTCTGCAGGAGGCCGGGAGAGACGATGAAGGCCGGGACGATGAGAACGAAGAAGATCACACCGGTCTGGGCGAAGATGTCCAGGTACGCAGGGTCATCCGGAGCGGCGGCGACGACGGCGTCCCAGCCGCCCGCCCGGCTCAGAGCCAATGGCACACCGATGGCGAAGCCCCCCAGGAGAATCACGAGCTGGACCAGATTCACCCAGGCCGAGGTGAGCAGGCCGCCGGCCGCGAAGTACGTGGTGACCACCACCCCTCCGAGCACCGCGCCCACCCATCGGGGCACGCCCAGGACCCATTCCAGGATCTGCGACATGGCGATGAGCTGCGCCGCCAGGATCACCAGCGTGAGGAGCCAGAGAAGGGAAGCGACGACGGCCCGGACGGAGCTCCCGTAGCGGTGCTCGAGGAAGTCGCCGGCCGTGTAGAGGTCATGGGCCTTGGCGACGCGCCAGATGCGCGGGCCAACCCAGAAGGCCAGGAGGAGGGAGCCGATACCCGCCGAGCCGACCCACCACCAGGCGGAGATGCCGGTGGCGTAGCCGAGTCCCGAGGCGCCGATGATGGACCCGGCCCCGATGTTGGCGGCCAGGAAGGTGGAGAAGACGAGCCCTGCGCCCAACCGTCGGTCCGCCACGAAGAAGCTTCTCGAGCCCTCCACACGACGGGAGAGCCACAGACCGAGAAGGACCAGTCCCCCGGAGTACGCCACGAGGACGACGAGCTGGATCGCCGTCACGAAGCGTGTGTCGACCCTCAAGGGCGGCTCACGGCGACGGATGGGCGGACGAGGTCCGCGGCCCCGGGGCCTCTGGTCGGTCGGTGACTGGCGGGCGGGTCTCCGGCCGGCGCGGGCCTCGGACGCGAGGGGCCGTCAACGTCCGAGCTCGGAGACGCTGGGAAGGCCCGGCAGTCCCCGGGCCGAGCGCACGGCGCGTAGGATGGCCTCGGCCATGACGTCCGCCGCCAGAGCCCCGACCAGGGTGACGTCGGCTTCACCGTCCCAGGTCCCGGTGGCCAGGGAGAAGACCGTGTCTCCGTCTCGGGGAGTGTGCGCCGGATAGATGGTCCGGGCGAGACCGTCCTGAGCCATCTGGGCCACCTTGGTGCTCTGCGCCTTGTCCAGCGTCGCGTTGGTGGCCACGACGCCGATGGTGGTGTTGCTTCCCACCACAGGATCGGGCCCGTCCGGACCGGCACGGCGCATGACGTCCCGCATGTCCACCAGGTCCGAGCCGTCGACGGTGCGAGCGCCCGCCACGACGGCGCCCGTCGCGGGATCGATGATGTCGCCGGCTGCATTCACGGCCACGGCGGCACCGACGACCAGGCCGTTCCCCAGGGTCACGGAGGCGCTGCCGAAGCCCCCCTTCATGGCGCGGTGGAATCCCTGCATCTTGCCGACGGTGGCACCCGAACCGGCCCCCACCGAGCCCTCCGCGACGGCCTCCGAGGAGGCGGCGCTGGCGGCCCGATATCCGCAGTCCGCTCCCGGACGGATCTTCTCCTCCCCCTCGAGGCCCAGATCGTAGAGGATCGCGCCGACGACGATGGGGACGACCTTCTCGCCGACCCGGTAGCCGATGCCTTCGTCGTCGAGGTAGCGCATGATCCCGTCGGCGGTGGACAAGCCGAACGCCGAGCCGCCCGAGAGGAAGACGGCGTGGACCGAGCCGACGGTGTTCACGGGATCCAGCAGCGCAGTCTCCCGAGTCCCGGGCGCCCCGCCTCGGATGTCGACGCCTCCGACCGCCCCGTCTCGAGCGAGGACGACGGTACATCCCGTCGGTCTCCCGGTCAGCGTGTGATGTCCTGCCTCGATACCCGGAACCGTCGTGATCCCGCTCTCCTCCATGGTCGGGGCCTCCTGGGCCGCGCAGGCTCCTGCTGCCATCGGGGCACCCGCCAGGAGGACCCCGACGAGGTATGTGCGGTGGGCGTCGGATCCGCCGCCCGGCCGACGCCCCTTCAAGGACTAGTCCTCACGTACGGCCGGGTCCTGGCCGCCGCCGTCGACGGCGAAGCAATAGAACAGGCCGTCGCCGCCGGTGGCCTGGAGGTTCTCCTGACTGCAGCCCCGTGAGTTGTGCGCGGAGTTCCACGACGTGGGGTTCTCCCCTCCACCCTGTCGATCGTGATGCCCCACACGGGCGCTCCCGTCGCTCCCGCTGCTCGTGAAGTTGCCACAGTTGTCGTACGCCGCGTCGTCGGACACGTAAGCGGTCCCGTCCAGGTCGGTACCGGTGAGGATGTCATGCCGGTTGGGGGAATCCCCCCGTCCGTTCACCATGCTTCCCCCCTCGGTGAGAATGCTCTGCTTGGTGAGATTCGCGGTCTCCGAGTGGAGATCGGCTACGTTCTCGGCGATCAGGTCGCCCTGGTAGTTGTACCACGGCCCCTCACCGATGCGATCCCTGGCGTGGACGGCGGACTCCCCGCCCATGGAGATGGCGCTGAGGTAGGCCCGCCACGTGAGATCTCCGAAGCCCACGGCGTACGCCAAGTCCTGGCAATGCTGGTCCGCCCCCTCGAGGCCGCCCAGATCCGCGCCGTCGCCCGGCCCCTGGCTCGTGATGAAGAAGCTCATGTCGGCGTCCTGGGCCGCGAGCGGCGGGGTGCCGAGGAGGGCGAAAAGGGCCAGCGCTGCGATTGCGTTCCTCACGATGTCGCTCCCGAAGAGGTGAACGGCGGCCGGATGAGCCGCCCCGAGTCGGACCCGGGACGGGGAATGTCCCAAGGGCGGGCGACGGCTGCAAGGCGGGAGCCGGTACCGGCTCCTTCGATCCGTCCAAGGCCGGCAGAGGTCGCGTGCGGCCGGAGGCCTGGATAACTTCGGCGCCGGAGTCCAGCACCCGCGCGCCCTTCCCCTAGAACGCATTGCGACAGGCGATGTCCGGGATCCCTCTACTCACCCCGCTGCCAACACAGAGCTTCGTGTCCTCCGCGGACGAGGCGCGACTCGTCGGGATCGTCGGGAGCGTGTTGGTCCTTCTCGTTCTGTCCGTCTTCGCACGGGCCGTCTCCAAGCGCTTCGGGCTCCCCGACGCCGTCATGCTGGTGGTGGTCGGTGCCGTGGCCGGGGTCGTGGCGGATCGAGTGGATGTCCTGGCACCCATCGGGGAGATGGTGGTCACGCCCGCGATCGTCTTCTACGTGCTGCTGCCGACGCTGGTCTTCCACTCCGCCTACGGCATGGACGTCCGGGCTCTCCGGGAGAACCTGGGGCCGTCCCTCATCCTGGCGATCCCCGGTCTGATCCTGTCGACGGCCATCATCGGCGGCATCATGTACTGGTCCGTGCCTATCTTCGGCGTCTCGCTGAGCTGGCCCGAGGCGCTCCTGCTGGGCTCCATCCTCTCGGCCACCGAGCCGGTGGCCGTGCTCAGCATGTTCACCCGCGTCGGCGCTCCGAAGCGTCTCAGCATCCTCGTGGAGGGCGAAAGTCTCTTCAACGACGCCACGGCCATCGCGCTTTCCCGGGTGCTCCTGGGCGTCATGGCCACCGGCGTGGTGGGGAGCGCCTTCTGGTACGGCGTGACCCAGCTCCTCTTCGTCTTCGCCGGCGGGCTCCTGGTGGGTTGGGCGCTGGCGCTGGTGGCCGGCATGGTGGTGGGCGCGGTGAACGGGGACGCCCTGGTGGAGATCACCATCACCACGATCCTCGCGTACCTCTCCTTCTACCTGGGCGAGCAGACCTTTCAGGTGAGTGGCGTCATGGCGGTGGTGGCGGCCGGGCTCGTCATCGGCGGGTGGGGCAGGGCGAAGATCTCACCGTCCGTCTCCGACTACCTGTCGGATTACTGGGACTACTTCGCCGGGGTGGCGAACTGGCTGATCTTCATCCTGGTGGGCCTCACCGTCGATCTGGGCGCCCTGGTGGATTCCCTCCCGATTCTGGCGTGGATCGTCGTGGCGATGTTCCTGTCCAGGGCCCTCTCCATCTATACGCTGCTTCCCCTCGCCAACCGTCTCACCGGCGGCGAGCCCGTGGACCGCGGGTACCAGACCGTGATCCTCTGGGGGGGTGTGCGCGGGGGGGTGGCCCTCGCCATCGCTCTGGCGCTGCCGGAGACCGTTGCCAGTCGGGAGCTCATCATCTCCCTCACCACGGGTGCGGTGTTGGTGTCCCTGGTGGTGCAGATGTTCACCATCGAGCGGGTGGTCCGTCACTTCCGCCTCGATCTACCCCCCGTGTCCGATCGGCTCGCCAGGCTCGAGGCGCAGATCGCGGCTCGCAAGAGGGCACTGGACGAGATTCCGGAGCTGCAGGCCGGAGGTCTGTTCAGCCGGACCGTCGCGGCCGAGATGGAGAGGCGGACGCGTGCCGGCCTCGAGAGGGAGAAGGAAGCCCTCGACAAGCTCAGGGCCGAGTCGCTGGACCGGGAGGAAGAGCGGCGTCTGCTCTATCTCCGCTGCTTCGCCGCCGAGCGCCACCAATACTATCGAATGCTCTCCCTGGGCCATCTCAGCGAGCGAGCGTACCGCAACCTCTGTCACTCTCTCGATCTGCAGATCGAGGGCGTGCGCCATGAGGGGAAGATCCCCGAGTTCACGCTCCATCCCCCGGCCGGGGAGCGCTTCGAGACCGTGCTCTACCGGGTCCTGGAGCGGGTGCCTGGCATCCGGAGCTATGTGGAGCGACTTCGGGCGACCCGGGCGGCTCGGGACTATGAAGTCGCCTGGGCCCGATATCGCGGCGACGAGAGGGCGCTGAGCGATCTGTCCCGCCTCGCGGAGACCATCGGAGCGCGGGACGAGGTGGTCGAGGAGCTGAGGGCCTATTACAGCTACTGGTACGAGCAGGCGCGGACGCGGTTGGATCAGACCGCCGAGCTGTTCCCGGAGTTCGTGGCCACGGCGCAGCGGCGTCTGGCCGATCGACTGGCGCTGCAAGCGGGTGAGGACGAGATCCGCGAGCGGGTCCTCCAAGGGACCATCCCGGAGGGTGTGGCGAAGGGGATGCTCTCCGACATGCGAGAGGAGCTCGCCACCCTGAGGGCGAGCAAGCCGGACAAGCTCCTGGTGGGACCGGAGGAGCTGCTGAAGAAGGTCCCGTTCTTCCGTGATCTTCCGCTGGACGAGTTCCGGACCGTGACCGAGCGACTGCGCCTTCGGACCGCCCCCACCGGAGACCGTATCGTGACCCAGGGCCGGCCGGGCTCGGCGCTGTACCTCATCGCCCGGGGCGTCGTACGCGTCACCCGGGAGGAGGAGGGCGTCGTGCACGACGTGGCCACGCTCATGGCCGGAGACTTCTTCGGCGAGATGGCCTTCCTCCACGGAGGCCCGCGGACCGCGACGTGCCGCGCGGTGACGCCGTGCGCGCTGTATGAGCTGCGTCGGGACGATCTGGACGTGGTCTGCGACGTATGTCCGGAGATGAAGCAGGCGCTCGAGGAAGCCGACCGGGTCCGGCGCGACGAGCTCGCCGCTCTGGGCTCGGCCATCGTCGATCCGGTCTAGTCGTGGCCCGGCCGACGACGGTGCGCCTGGAGGTCTTCAGCGACTACACCTGCCCGTGGTGCTATGTGGGCTGGGCTCGGCTCGGGACCTTCCTCGAACGTCTTCCCGGCGAGGTCCCGCTGGATGTCGAGTGGCGGCCCTTCGAGATCCATCCGGACGTGCCGCCCGAGGGGATGCCGGTGGAGGCGCTCCCGTATACGCCCGACGTATGGGCGCAGATGCAGGAGGCCCTGCGGGCGAACGCCCAGGCGGAAGGCCTGGAGGTGACCCGACGGCCCAAGGTCTCGAACACGCACAGGGCCCTGGCCGCCGGCGCGTGGGCTCAAGCCGAGGCTCCCGCACGCTTCCCGGACTTCCACGAGCGACTCTTCAAGGCGTATTTCGCGGAGGGACGCGATCTGGGGGAGCCGGCGGTCGTCGATGCCCTCGCCCGCGCGTCCGGTCTCGACGTGGACGCCATGAGGCTGGCGCTCGAGGGAGATCGGTTCGACAGGGCCATCCGGGACACGGCCAGCGACGCCCGGAGGATGGGCATCACCGGTACGCCGACCTTCGTCTTCGATCGGCGGGTCGCCGCCACCGGGGCGCAACCCGTGGCCGTGCTCGAGGCCGCCCTCGATCGAGCCCGGGACCTGGCGGATACGGCCTAGTTTCACGGCTCTGCCGCGGATCCGATGGAGAGCGGATCTTCGACGGGTCGGACGTCGGGCGCCCTTCTGCCGGTCGGTGGCTGGCGCACCCGCAGGGGCGCGTCCCAGGTTACGGGCCCGTGAACCGACCCCGAGGAGGAAGCCATGCCCTCGAGCTCTGACATGCCCTCGAGCTCCGAGCCGTCCCGCGCGTGTCACCGTCGGGTCCGTCGCTTCTGCGTCCGTCCCGGGCACCGTGGGCACCGGTGCCTCGCCCTGGCCTGCTTCACGCTGGTCTGGACGTCCACGGCCTGTGCACGGAGCGATTCCGCGGCGCCCGGCAACGAGACCATCACCGAGACCGAGCTCCGCGAGGCTCTCCACACCCTCGCCCACGACTCCATGGGCGGCAGGCTCGCGGGGACCGACGACCTGGATCGTGCTTCGAACTGGATCCGCGACCACTTCGACGATCTGGGCTTGGCACCGGCTGGAGATCATGGCACGTATGACCAGTATTTCGACCTCGTCTGGTTCAGCCTCGGGGAGGGGAACCGCCTGAGCATCGAGGGGCTGGCCGATGATCGCAGTCCCGGCGAAGGGTGGACGCCGTCGCCGGGAGCCACGGGATCGGCCCGCGGGTCGGTGGTCTTCGCCGGCTTCGGAATCGTCGAGCCGCGGTTGGACTACGACGACTATGACGGGGAGGCCGTGGACGGTCGGCTCGTCCTGGTCATGGAGGGGGAGCCGGGCGCCGACGATGCCGCCAGCCCCTTCGACGGGCTCGTGAGCAGCGAGGCGTCGCGGTCATGGCGAAAGGTCCTGGCTGCCCAGGAGCGGGGAGCCGCGGCCGTGCTCTTCGTCCGGGACGTGCACCGTGCCCCGGACGTGGAGGATTGGGAGCGATTGCACGCCGGCACGTGGCCCGAGGAGCGACGGAGGATCGAGCGTTTCGACCTGGGGGCGCGGATCGACGAGCTCCGGATCCCCTCGGCGCGGATCTCGGCGGAGCTGGCGGAGCTCCTGGTGGCGGGGACCGGCCGGAGCCTGGAGGACCTTGCCCTGGAGGCGGAGGCCTCCCCGAGCGGAGTGGGGGTCACGGAGCTTCCCGGAGCACGGGTGGAGCTCGTGGTCTCTCTGGAGGCGCACGTGGAGCAGGGCCGGAACGTCCTGGCGATGATGGAGGGCACCGATCCCGAACTTCGAGACGAGGTGGTGATCATCGGCGCCCACCACGATCACAACGGGACCGCGGGGGACGTCGTGTACAACGGCGCGGACGACGACGGATCGGGGACGGTGGCGGTCATGGAGATCGCCGAGGCCTACGCCCACGCGGCGGCGGAGGGAGAGCGTCCGGACCGGAGCGTCATCTTCGCCGTCTGGGACGCCGAGGAGCGTGGACTGCTCGGCGCGTGGTACTACACCCGGCGGCCTCTCTTTCCCCTGGAGCGCACCGCAGCGTACCTGAACATGGACATGATCGGCCGCAACGAGGAGGTGCCGGAAGACGGGGGCGGTCGCTTCCGAGGGCTTCAAGTCCAGTCGGCGGCCTCCAACGCCAACGCCGTCAACATCCTCGGATACAGCCGCGCCCCGGAGCTAGCGGCGACGGTGGAGGAGGCCAACGAAGCCACGGGTCTGGTGCTTCGCTTCCGTTATGACAACAACCGGTCGAACCTGCTCCGGCGCTCCGACCACTGGCCGTTCCTCCAGAACGGAGTGCCGGCGGTCTGGTTCCACACGGGACTCCATCCCGACTACCACACGCCCGACGACGATCCCCATCGGATCGAGTACGAGAAGATGACGCGGATCGTCAAGCTGGTGCATCGCGTGAGCTGGGCGGCCGCCAATGGTCCGGAGCGATACGAAGTGGAGCCGATGGGTTCCCCTCCGACGAGCTGAGGTGCGGCCGTAGCGGTCTCACCCACCGCAGACGCGCCGAACCCTTCGGGCTCCCGACACCGGAGCGGACGTCCGCCGCACACTGCGGAATCCATCGCCTGGGACGCGGGTAGGCGTGACCGGACCGCCTCTCTTCGGGGGGGCGCGACCCGCGAGTGGCGCGGGGGGACGCACGGGCGTCCATCGAGACTCGAGACACGTGGAGAATGCGAACATGGGTGGAGGAGAGCAGACGCTGACCGGACCGGACTTCTCCGAGGGGTATCCCCGGTCGGACCTTCGGGAGGGCGAGCCGGTTCTCGGCCACATGGACGGTGAGCCCGTGCTGCTGACGCTCGTGGACGGAGAGATCACGGCGGTGGGTGCCTCCTGCACGCACTACGGTGGCCCGCTCGGAGACGGTCTGATGGTGGACGGCACCGTCCGTTGTCCCTGGCACCACGCCTGCTTCTCACTCCGCACTGGAGAGGCGGTGGGGGCGCCCGCCCTGAATCCGCTGCCCACCTGGGAGGTGGAGGTCCGGGACGGCCGCGTGATCATCGGCTCCAAACACGAACCGTCGTCCCTCTCCTCCCGCGGGAGGCGCGCCGACGGACCGGAGCGCGTGGTCATCGTCGGGGCCGGGGCTGCGGGGAGCGCGGCGGCGGAGGCCCTGCGTCGCGAAGGCCACCAGGGAAGCATCACCCTGGTCGACCCTGATCCCGACGCGCCGTACGACCGCCCCAACCTCTCCAAGGACTACCTGGCGGGGGAGGCGCCCGAGGAGTGGATTCCTCTGCGTCCCGACGACTTCTATCCCGATCACGACATCGAGCGCGTCGTGGACCGGGCGGTGGGCCTGGACCGGGAGCGCGGGGTGGTGGAGCTCGCCTCGGGCACCTCGGTCTCCTACGACGCCCTCCTCCTGGCCACCGGGGCGACGCCCCGGACGTTGGACGTGCCGGGGGCCGACGCCTCCCACGTCCATACCCTCCGCTCCCTCGCCGACTGTCGCGAGATCATCGACGATGCCGAGTCGGGAGAGCGGGCCGTGGTGGTGGGGGCCAGCTTCATCGGGATGGAGGTGGCGGCGTCCCTGCGCGGGCGTGGCCTGGACGTGACCGTCGTGGCGCCGGAGGACGTCCCCTTCGAGCGCGTGCTCGGGACGGAGCTGGGCACACTCCTCAAGGAGAAGCACGAGGAGCACGGCGTCTCGTTCCGTCTCGGCCGGACGCTGTCACGCATCGGGGAGAGCCAGGTGGTCCTGGACGACGGCACCGAGGTGGAGGCCGACCTCGTGGTGGTGGGCGTAGGCGTGCGTCCGGATACTCGGCTGGCCGAGTCCGCCGGCCTCACCGTCGACGACGGTGTCCGCGTGGACGAGAACCTACGCACCGACGATCCACGGATCTGGGTGGCGGGTGACGCTGCCCGCTTCCCCGATGCCCGGACCGGTGCGCCCGTCCGCATCGAGCACTGGGTGGTGGCTCAGCGGCAGGGCCAGACCGCCGCCCGGAACATCCTCGGCCACGCGGACCCCTTCGACGACGTGCCCTTCTTCTGGACCGTGCAGTTCGGCGTGGGCGTCTCTTACGTGGGGCACGCCACCTCCTGGGACCGGGTGGACGCCGAGGGAAGCGACGACGAGGGGCGGGCGTTCCGGTACTACGAGGACGGTCGGCTCACGGCCCTGGCCACGGTAGGGCGCGATCGCCTCAGCCTGGAGATCGAGGTGGAGATGGAGGAAGGCAGCACCGCCTAGGTCGCGGTGGCCACCGGGCCGCGAAACTCGACCCGCCGGCGCCGCTCGTCCGGAACCAGCCCGTCGCTCGGCGGTCGTGCGACTTGACTGGGCACCCGTCGAGGCCGTAGCTGAGGCCATGACCCTCGACCTACTGCCCGTTGTGACGATCGCCGGATCGATCGCTCTGTTCGCGCCTCTCCCGGCCTTTGCCCAGGTCGTCCCGGACGACACCCCGTCCTCTGCTTCCGAGCTACGGTACGAGAGCTACCGCCAGGGGGTGGGTCGAATGGTGGACGGTGTCTGGCGCGTTCGCCTCACCGCTCACGAAGTCGACTGGCAGCCCAGGGGAGAAGGCACTCCGATCCTGAGGGCCCACGCCTTCCGGAGCGAGGAGGGTGTGACCCACATGCCGGGGCCCATGATCCGGGTCGAGGTGGGAACCCCCGTCGAGGTGACGGTAACCAACGCCCTGGACCGGAGCCTGGTGGTACGAGGTCTTTCGGACCGGGCATCCGAGGGCGACAGCGTGGCCGTGGGGATCGGAATCCCGAGCCCCACGGCCGTCTTTGCCGCCGAGCCTCTCACCGTGGAAGCGGGCGAAACGCGGTCCGTACGCTTCACGCCGACCGGGCCGGGCACCTTCGTGTATTGGGGGAGGACGCCGCCGTCCACGAGCCCGCTGAGCGACGAGATCTTCAGTGCCGACGGCGCTGACGCGCCCTTCGTGGGTCCGCTTGTCGTCGACTCCGTGGGAGGGGGCCCCGATCCCAACGAGCAGGTGATGCTCATCACCCGCTGGGCCGACTTCGCCGCTGATCAATCCACCTGGGACGTGAGCTGGCGGATGATGATCAACGGACGCGCCTGGCCCGCCACCGAGCGGCTGAGGTACACGGTGGGCGAGCCGGTGACCTGGCGCATCATCAACACGTCCCTGCACCCCCATCCCATGCACCTCCACGGCTTCTTCTACGAGGTGCATGCCAAGGGTGATCAGTCCCGGGACACCACCTTCGCGCCTGAAGCCCGGCGCCTGGCGGTGACGGAGTGGGTCGGGGGCACGGGACAGACGATGCGGATCCGGTGGGTGCCCGAGACCCCGGGGAACTGGCTCTTCCATTGCCACCTGATTCGTCACATGTCCTCGCATCAGAGGATCCCGGGGGAGCCGGCCCCGTCGCACGATGTCGCCATGGAGGACCATGCCACGGAAGGCATGGCCGGCATGGTCATGGGCATCCATGTGCGGCCCGATCCCGACGAGGAGGAAGCGGAGC